>NZ_CP033043.1:3950000-4175000 GCF_003667825.1 Metabacillus litoralis
TTTCTTTCTCATCATCATGTTGATTCTGGATTTCCGACAACACATGGATTCTAATAGGCGTGCTTTCCGACATGTAGACACTCCCTTTCCATCATTCTCCTTTAACTTTAATAGTATAAAGAACACTTTGCAACTACGCAAGAAAGAAAAATTGCGTGCCTGTCACTTCCCGAAGTTTGTCGATTAAGGCGGAAAGTGAGTGGTACGCCTGAATTTACCGTTATTTAGTGAGTTTATTTGTTGAATTTGTTCCTCTTAACCCTGTCATTGGATTTCTCCGGGGATTTGAACACGTATCTGCGATTAGGATCTGCTGGGATCGAGACATAAAATGAGCCTTGGACCGAGATGCTGTTACTGCTGCTGGAATCGGGGACATATCTTGGGCTTACCACTCTTTTGTTGTCCCGATACTCCCAGTATCGGGACATATCTTGGGCTTACCACTCTTTTGCTGTCTCGATACTCACTGTATCGGGACATATCTTGGGCTTCCCACTCTTTTGTTGTCTCGATACTCCCAGTATCGGGACTTATCTTGGGCTTCCCGCTCTTTTGTTGTCTCGATACTCCTAGTATCGGGACATATCTTGGGCTTCCCACTCTTTTGTTGTCTCGATACTCCCAGTATCGGGACATATCTTGGGCTTCCCACTCTTTTGTTGTCTCGATACTCTCAGTATCGGGACATAACTTGGGCTTCCGACTGAATTGTTGTCTCGATACTCCCAGTATCGGGACTTATCTTGGGCTTCCGGCTCATTTGCTGTCTCGATACTCCTAGTATCGGGACTTATCTTGGGCTTCCCACTAAATTGTTGTCTCGATACTCTCAGTATCGGGACATATCTTGGGCTTCCCACTCTTTTGCTGTCTCGATACTCCCAGTATCGGGACTTATCTTGGGCTTCCCACTGAATTGTTGTCTCGATACTCCTAGTATCGGGACATATCTTGAGCAGCCGACTCATTTGTTGTCTCGATACTCCTAGTATCGGGACATATCTTGGGCTTCCCACTGAATTGTTGTCTCGATACTCCCAGTATCGGGACATATCTAACCTCATCCCACTCTTTTGCTGTCTCTATACTCCCAGGATCTGAACAAATATTGAGATATGGACCGAGAGTTGCCCATATTTAAAGAAAACTAAAAAAGCAGCCAGCTAATGCTGGCTGCTTTCTTAACTATTTCCCAATAAACTGCTGAGTCCAATAGTTACCTTCTGCTACATATCCTACTCCAATGTGAGTAAAGTTTGAGCTTAAGATGTTTGCACGGTGGCCTGAGCTGTTCATCCACGCATTCACAACTTCTTGCGGAGTGCGTTGGCCTTTGGCAATGTTTTCACCTGCTGTACGGTATGTTACACCGAATTTCTTCATCATATCAAATGGTGAACCGTACGTTGGGCTTATATGTGAAAAATAGTTATTTTTTTGCATGTCTAATGATTTTTCACGGGCTACTTTGCTTAGTGTTAAATCAACTTTTAATGCTGGCAGACCTTGCTTGGCACGCTCTTGGTTCGTTAAATCTACTACTTGCTGCTCGTATTGGCTAAGCTGATAGCTTGCTTGCTCCGTCGTTTGTTCTGTTTGAGCTGGTTGTTGTGCAGTAGGTTGTTGAGTTGCCGGCTCTTGAGTTGCTGGCTGTTCAGCTGTAGGTTGTTGAGCGACCGGCTCTTGAGTTTCCGGCTGTTCAGCTGTTGGCTGCTGCTCTACTTTGGTTGGTTCTTCTTTAGTCGTTTTTTCAGGTTGTTGTGTTGGTTGTTGAATTTTTACATTGCTAAAATACTTTTGTAGCAGAGCATTAATACGCTCCATATCAACATGACCAGATTGATAATAGTAAACGTTTGTTTGTGTTGTGTTTGAAGCCGCATCAGCTTTATCAACGATTGGATTTGCCATTAATAATGCTGCACCTGCTACGACTGACAATATGATTTTCTTTTTCATATGTTTCATCCTCCCTTATCAACTGCTTGCTGACGAACATATCGTATCATGCGTTTTTTTGTCATAATTAAGGAAGGATTTAACAGTGATAGATAATATACTTTTTTAATAGGTTAAAGGTCATATCATTTTTCAAACTCTATTAGGTGTTTCATAGATAAAATAGAATCTTCGTTTTACTATGAATAATTTCCTATAAATATTTAAAAATTGGTTTATACACCAAATTTTTGTCCTTAAAATCCTGTTGACAGGTTTTTGAAAACAGTTAGGATATTACATTTATATCCGCTGTGTTACAAAGGTTAAGTTTATTTCAACATCAAAAAAGACCCGAAAGAATCGGGTCTTTCTCTTCTTATCCTTTTTTCTGTACTAAACCAAGAATCATTTCTCTGATAATTTTACTCGCTGTGTTTGCTGTTTGCTCTGAGTGGTCATAGATTGGCGCAATCTCAACTAAATCTGAGCCAACAACACGTACATCTGAATTAGCAATTTCATGAATAGATGCTAAAAGTTCTTTTGATGTGATGCCACCAGCATCCACTGTACCTGTCCCCGGTGCATGTGCAGGGTCAAGGACATCAATATCAATTGTTAAGTAAACCGGACGACCTGCAAGTGTTGGTAAAACTTCTTTTAACGGCTCAAGCACCTCAAACTTTGAGATGTGCATGCCCACTTCTTTTGCCCAACGGAATTCTTCCTTCATCCCAGAACGAATTCCGAATGAATAAACATTAGTTGGTCCGATGTGATCTGCGATTTTTTTGATCGGCGTTGAATGTGATAAAGGCTCACCTTCATAATCATCACGAAGATCTGTATGTGCATCAAAATGAATAATCGCAAGATCTGGATATTTTTTGTACATAGCCTTCATAACGGGCCAAGAAACTAAGTGCTCTCCACCCATGCCTAGTGGGTATTTTCCGTCCACAAGCAACTTGTCGATATATTCCTCAATCATCTCAATGCTCTTTTGTGGGTTCCCGAAAGGCAGTGGAATATCACCAGCATCGAAATATTTTACTTCTTCAAGCTCTTTATCTAAATATGGGCTGTATTCTTCAAGACCGATTGATACTTCACGAATACGAGAAGGGCCGAAACGAGAGCCGGGGCGATAGCTTACTGTCCAGTCCATTGGCATCCCGTAAATAACCGCTTCACTTTCTTCATAGCTTGGATGACTTTTAATAAAAACATTACCTGAATAGGCTTCATCAAATTTCATTGAGTTTTTCCTCCGTTCTTAAAAAAAGTGAGGCTTTACCCTCACTTGGTCTTTTTTATTTAATTAAGTCACTAACAAACTTCGGTAATACAAAGCATGCTTTGTGAAGTTCTTTTGTGTAGTATTTTGTTTCAATCTCATGGAAGCGATCTTCACTTACTTCAAGTGGATCGTATTTTTTCGAACCAATTGTGAATGTCCATAATCCACTTGGATATGTTGGAATGTTTGCTGTATATAAACGTGTGATTGGGAAAATTTCTTTTACATCACGTTGAACATTTGTAATTAGCTCCGGTGTGAACCAAGGGTTGTCCGTTTGAGCAACGAAAACACCATCTTCTTTTAGTGCTTTTGAAATACCTGCGTAGAAGCCTTTTGTAAATAAGTTTACTGCAGGTCCCATTGGCTCTGTAGAATCAACCATAATAACGTCGTATTCATTTTCGCTTTCAGCAATATGCATAAAGCCGTCGCCAACTTTTACCTCTACACGTGGGTCATCAAGTTTTCCTGCAATTTCAGGAAGGAATTTTTTTGAGTACTCTATTACTTTTCCATCGATATCAACAAGTGTTGCTTTTTTCACTTGCGGGTGCTTAAGAACTTCGCGAATTACGCCACCGTCTCCACCACCAACAACTAGTACGTTCTCAGGGTTTGGGTGCGTAAATAAAGGAACATGCGCCACCATTTCGTGGTAGACAAATTCGTCCTTTTGCGACGTCATAACCATTCCATCAAGGAAAAGCATGTTGCCGAACTCTTCTGTTTCAACCATTTCTAAGTATTGAAAATCTGTTTGCTCTGTATGTAACGTTTGCTTCACTTTTAATGTAATCCCAAAATTCTTCGTTTGCTTCTCTGTGTACCATAATTCACTCATGTAAACCCATCCTTTCAAATTGGGACAAGGGGACAGGTTCCACGTCCCATTTTTATGGGACACAGAACCTGTCCCCTTGTCCCTTTTATCTTAACCGGTGGAGTCTATCGACATCCGGAAAAATTTTCTTTCAAACTATAGATGAAAATAGCAGATATTGAGGAAAAAATCTATGACTTTTTATCAAAATGTTTAAAAAGTCGAAAAAAATCCCATAATGGCTAACAGTATGCTCATTCGAAAAATCAATACTTGTAGAGGAGGTGAGCATGATGGATGTGATTACACCGAAGCGAATTAAAATCACATTAAAGACATTACGTGCCATAACATTTATTAGTTTGTTATTACTCGTCTTTCTATCAACAGTTATTTTAAGTATTGTTTTATATGCAAAATGGCAAGGACCTCCTTCTTTATCCGTTCCACAATCAACGATTATTTATGCAAATGACGGATCAAAAATAGGAGAATTACATAATGGACAAAAACGATATTGGGTTAATCTTAATGATATTTCCCAACATGTTATAAACGCGACCATATCCATTGAGGACCAAAGCTTTTATGAACATAACGGATTTGACTATAAACGGATAGCTGGTGCAGCTTTAGCTGATTTAAAAGCAATGGCAAAGGTCCAGGGAGCAAGTACCATTACCCAGCAATATGCGCGGAATCTTTTTTTAAAGCATGAAAAAACATGGCAACGAAAAGCAAACGAGGCTCTTTATACGATTAGGCTGGAGCAAAATTATAGTAAGGATCATATATTAGAAGGTTATTTAAATACAATTTATTATGGTCATGGTGTTTACGGAATTCAGGCGGCAGCAAATTATTATTTTGGTAAAGACGCAAGTGAACTAACACTTCCTGAAGCTGCTTTACTTGCCGGTATTCCGAAAGGACCTAATTTATACTCTCCTTATGTGAACCGCGAAAAAGCCGAAGAAAGACAGCATGTTATTTTACATACGATGCAAAATGAAGGCTATCTTACCGAGGAGCAATTACAAGAGGCCTTATCAACGGAACTTGTTTATAAAACAAAGACAGAAAAAATTGAAAAAGGATTTGCAGGTTATTTTCAGGATGCGGCCATGAGTGAGCTGTCAGATAAGCTAGATTTAGACGTTCAGGCCGTACAAACACAAGGCTTAAAGATTTATACAACATTAGATGTGAACATGCAGAAAAAAGCCGAGGAAATTGTAGCAGAAACCATATCTAAGAAATCTGACATCCAAACAGGGATGGTTGCGATTGATCCTAAAACAGGCTATGTTAAAGCATTAATCGGTGGACGTAATTATGAAGAAAGTCCATTTAATCGTGCCATTCAAGCAAAAAGGCAGCCCGGTTCAACCATTAAGCCTTTGCTCTATTACTCAGCGATCATGAAAGGCTTCACTCCGGCAACAGAAATGAAAAGTGAGCCAACCTCTTTTTCCTATGACGATGGAAAAGCAACCTATAAGCCGAGTAATTACAACGACTATTATGCCAATGACTTTATTACGATGCTACAGGCAATTGCCCTGTCTGATAATGTTTTTGCTGTAAAAACTCATATGTTTATCGGCATGGAGGAACTAATCAAAACAGGAGAATTAATGGGCCTTTCAACAAAAATTAAGAAAAATCCATCTGCAGCATTAGGAACATCACCTGTTCGTCTCGTAGATATTGTAAATGCATATGGAATTCTCGGTAACGGCGGCAAAAAAATTGAACCAACCTTTATTACAAAAATTGAAGATGCACAAGGTGAGGTCATTTACAAAGCGGACCGTGAGAAAGAACAAGTCCTTAATGAGCAAGCTGCTTTCGTTACGACTCACATGATGAAAGGCATGTTCGATTCTTCCATTAATGATTACACATCTGTCACCGGTCACAGCATAGCTGATTCCTTAACAAGAGATTATGCCGGAAAATCTGGTACAACCTCAACAGACAGCTGGATGATTGGAATGGCTCCACAACTCGTCGCAGGTGTGTGGACAGGTTATGATAAAGGTAAAACCATCGACCTTGTACAAGAACGTAGCTACGCAAAAACGATTTGGTCCACCTTTATGGAAGAAGCACTCGACAAGCAGTCTGTGAAAGCATTTCGCCCACCTGATGGAGTAGTTGGCGTGTATATTAATCCAGCAAACGGAAAGCTCGCAACAGAGGACTGCCCCGTTCGAAGATTAACCTACTTTATTGCAGGCACTGAGCCTACTCAATATTGCGAAGAACATATTGATGAGTTGGATGGATCGGAAGAAGAACAGAAGCCTAAGGAACAGAAAAAAGAAGGCTGGTTTGATAAGTACTTTAAGTGGTGGGATTAGATGAAAAGAAATTAGATAGCTTCAGCGAAACTGAGGGAATCAAAACAAATAAAAACCCCCGAGCAAACAAGTCGCTCGGGGTTTTTTATGTCCTAGTTTTATAACTGTATATCTAGTCTACTAATTTTCCCAGTGAACCACAAGAATTTACTTATTTGTTCACGTAATTTTCACACTTTGGACAAATTTATTGAGCCGTGTTCAAATCGTCCTTTAACTTTTGCTCAGAATTCTCCCACATATTTGGATCATGTTTTTTCAGAAAATCTGTAAGAATTTCTTTTGAACGGTCATCCATATGATCAACGATAATATGTCGTTTGAGCGATTTATCCATACGATTTACATGCTCCGGAAGAGATTTGTATCCCCTTCTAATGCTTCGGTCGACTGTCATTTCACAAGCTGTTACTCCTGCATAATAAGGACCTTCTGTTTTGCGGTCAATCGTCACCCACACTAACCAATATGGCTTACCATTTGGTACTTCTTCTTTCGTTTTCAGAAATTTAATTCCCTTTTCTACAACACTTCTTGCATGCATCGCGCCAATATCAACAAAGGCTTCTCCTTCTTCGATATCAACAAAAACTGGTGAAACATTATCAAGGCTGAGCGCTCCAACACCGAAGCCGCCATGACCATCTGTTGGATCACTTTTTATAATATTAAAGCCAATGCCTTTTTTCTTTTTCTCTTCCATATTGAACCTCCTAACTTGTTTTTACAATAAAGGACTAAGTAAAAAGTGAAATATGTCCATCACGATTGCTCTTCCTACTTCAAATACGGGTTGAATAATATACGCATCTAATGGTGTAATCACAAGGATTAAGAAAATAATGATTCCATAGCTCTCATACTGTGTCATCTTTGAGCGAATATGTGTTGGTGCTAAATCCTCGATAATTCTGTATCCATCTAGTGGTGGAAACGGAAGCAAATTAAAAATAAATAAAATCACATTAAGAGACACAAAAATATTAAAAAACTGTTCAAGGCTTGTTACCACATTGTCAGGCAGCGCAGAAACAGCATTCGTTGTTAATAATATATACCAAATGGCTGTTCCTATAAAAGCAATCACTAAGTTACTTAACGGACCGGCGATGGAAACCAACACACCAGCCAAGCGTGGACGTTTGAAAAAGTAACGATTTACCGGGACAGGTCTTGCCCAACCAAACCCAGCAATAAAAATAAGGATCGTACCGAATGGATCTAAATGGGCCAATGGATTTAGTGTTAATCTCCCCTGCCGCTCTGCAGTTGGATCACCGAATTTATAAGCCACATAGGCATGGGCGAATTCATGAAAAGTAAAAGCCACCATAAGTGTAATAATCACATATGGAAACATCTCTAATGGAAACGCTAAAAAGCTACTTAAGTCGTTCATCTTTAACCCCTTTGGTTTTAAATGTATGTAGAGATCACTCTATTATATGTTTTATCTTATCCATTCATTATTCTTCTAGCTTAACATGTTACATGCTAGATGTTCGAATAAAGTATACTATATTTAGCCAAAAATGAAAAAAGAGGAGCCCGTAAAAAAACCGCCAAAAATATTAATTTTTGACGGCCTCATTTTTCACAAGATTTTTGATTGATTTAATATAGTCATATGCATCAGCAATTTCTTCTTCGGTATAGCGCTGCTTGCTTTTTAGCGTGAATACTTTTTCCTTCACTTCTTCTTCTGTTAGTCCTTCAAAGTATAAAACGGTTGAGACTAATTCTAGAAAGCGGGAACTTTGTTCATTTAAATTTAGCATACATTCCTTAAACTGTGGCATGTCCAGGTCATAGTGTCCAAGAAATTCACTTCCCGTATCTGTTAAGGAATATCTGTATTGAAAATATCCACCCTTTTTTTCATGAACTTCCTCTAAAAAGCCTAGGTTGCAAAGCTCTTCAATTCGTAAAATAAGCTCTTCTGAATATGGTCCGTAAAAGTGGAAATTGTATTTTTCATAAAAAGGCAGATCAATCTTTTTTGCAATATAAATCATCTTTTGCAGTTTTTTCCGACCAATGATTTCCCCAGCAGATGAAATAACCTTCATCAGCTTTGCATGTTCTTTCATCAATGCCCCGTCATCTCCTAACTCTTTCTTTGTTTCATCGTTAAAAAAATTTATGTCTAGTCTCAAGATGAGGACGTGTCATTCCTCTTTCTATTTATCTAAGTTCAATAACTCAAGAATCTTCTTCTTAGCAGCCTTTTTCGTTGAAAAGTCCTCCAATAAGTCCAATGGAAAATATAATTTATGGTCCGTTCTTCTTTTTCCAGAAATGGCATCCACAATCTCTGATTCTCTTGATAATTCTCGCAAATCACCGTTAGACATTAATAAATGAATAGGTAACCGTTCTTCTTCTTCACCTGGACGGTAAAAATCATAAGGGAGATCTGAGGAGGAATCTACAACAAGGTAGTATTCCGGATCAATTCCAGCCTTTTTAAATAGAGTTGTGAGCTCCATTAGTGTCATCATTTGGACATTTGGATTGAACTCCACATATTTAAAGAGCTGACGGTTCATAAAACGACAGCATAAATCACGTAAAATATGATCGTCTTCATCTTGCCAAGCTTGGAAATAATACAAAATAATGGATTCATCCAGCTTTAAGTAATCCTGAAGAGTTAGCTCTTCTTCAAATAAGGAATAAAAATGAATAGGATCATGTTTGAAGGTATAAAACTCTTGGTGGAGTTGTTTTGCACGATGAAGGATTTTGGTTAAAATCACTTCAGCACTGCGAGTAACCGGGTGAAAATACACCTGCCAATACATTTGATATCGGCTCATAATGTAGTCCTCAACGGCATGCATACCACTGCTTTTAATGACAACCTGATCCTCACGAGGTCTCATTACCCGTAAAATCCGCTCCATATCAAAGTGGCCATAGCTAACACCAGTGTAGTAAGCATCACGTTGCAGATAATCCATACGGTCAGCATCAATCTGGCTAGATATTAAACTAACAACCTGTTTCTTTTCATAGGTTTTGGCAATAACCTCTGCGACCTTTTTAGGAAAATCATCTTCCACTTCTTTTAACACTGAGTTCACCTCAGTATCTCCTAGTATAATCGCCTGAGTAAAATCTTCATGATCAAGATGGAATACCTTTTCAAATGAGTGAGAAAACGGACCATGACCTAAATCATGTAATAAGGCCGCACAAAGGCATAACAGCCTTTCTTCATCATCCCATTCCGGTCTTCCATTAAAAACATCATCAACAATTCTGCGCACAATCTCATACACACCTAATGAATGGTTAAATCGACTATGCTCAGCACCATGAAAGGTTAGATAGGTTGTCCCTAATTGACGTATTCTTCTTAAACGCTGAAATTCCTTCGTACCGATCAGATCCCAAATGAGCTTATCACGTACATGAATATAGCGGTGAACGGGATCCTTAAATACCTTTTCTTCAGACAACTTTCTATTTTTCATTGTCTTCCACTTCCGTTCTAACTTAATCACTAATACCTAATCTTTCTCTCATCACTACATCTATTATATCGGGTTCCATTCGACAATCCCACCCATAATTCGGAAATCCGTTCGACAAACTTCGGGAAGTGACAGGCACCAAAAAACCCGGCCCACCAAACAAAAACATCACCATGTAAACCGGTACAAGGTGATGTTATTTTCCCAATTTCTTCTCGATCTTTTCGATAAGTTCGTCTTCTGTTGGTGCAGCTAGTGGCCGGTTGTTTACGAAGGCGAATGCTTTTTTTCTGCCTGGTCCACAGTAGGATTGACATGCAATGTCTATTGTAGCTTCTGAATCTATTTTTTTTAATTTTGGTATGAGTGTTTTAATGTTTGTTGCTTGACAATCATCACAAATTCGAAATTCATTTGCCATCGATGATCCAGTCCCTTCTCTATTCGAACAGTACTTTCTACCGTTTTTTCACTAAGAGACATTTTACCTTGATTCGACCAGTGATGCAAGTAAGCTGAAGCTTGTCCTTTTACTATTTCATTTCCTTCAGCGGGTTCATTTTCCATTTCTTTTCCTAAACATGAATAAAAATGGTTATAGTAGATTATAAAAGTGAAAGATATTCACCAATTTCCACAGCCAAATACAGGAAATATTTATTAGTTTAGAAAAAATCTACTATCCTCTTAAGAAAATTGTATAAAACAACTCATTCTTGTCCATGCTTAGTAACAGTTAATAGTAAACAATATTTATTTCATATAGGGAGTTGGACATTTATGAAACAAAGACAAGACGCATGGTCAGAAGAGAATGATTTATTACTAGCCGAAACGGTTTTACGACATGTTCGTGAAGGAAGCACACAATTAAATGCATTTGAAGAAGTTGGAGATAAGTTAAATCGTACTTCTGCTGCATGTGGGTTCCGCTGGAATGCTGTTGTTCGTCACGACTATGAAAAAGCATTACAACTAGCGAAAAAGCAACGCAAACAAAGAATGAGAGCTTTAGGAAAAGGACAACCTGTTAAAAAGCAATTACTTTATACACCAGATGCTCCTTCAGTAGATGTAGAAGATTTCGATGAGCAAGAAGAGCAATCAATGATGTCGATGTCTGCATTAGAAAGCCATATGGCAGAGGTAATGCCTGCAGATGAAGATGTATCTACTTCATTTACAAAACAAGCACAACCAGCGCCAGTAAGACAACCTGTTGCCACTCAGCAAGCTCAAGCTACTACTAATAGATTAACAATGGATCAAGTTATTGCATTCTTGCAGTCTTATAAAACAAACAACGTTCAATCAGAAGCACTAAAAAGTGAAAACCTTCGTTTAAAGCGTGAAGTTCAAGAGCTCTCTTCACAAAATGATGAGCTACAAAAGAAAGTTGACCGATTAGAACAAGATACCGTTACAGTTCAAGAAGACTATGAAACATTAATGAAAATCATGAACCGCGCAAGAAAGCTTGTTCTATTTGATGAAGAAGACCGCACAGTGCCAACTACATTTAAAATGGATCGCAATGGAAATTTAGAGAAAATGGCTGAATAAATGCTAGTAGAAGACGTGATGATCACGTCTTTTTACATTTTTTAAAAACTTTCATGAAACTCTACTGAATCTTCATTCGTATATAGTGATCATATTAAGTGAAAAGGTTGGTTTAACATGGAAAATCAAAATTGGCTGCAATCAGAATTAAAGGTCATCGAAAAATGGGAGCAGGATCAAAAAGGCATTTGGTTTTGGGAGCGAATTGGTCGCCTTCCTTTTAAGCTATTAGATAAAATCACTCCAGCTTTTATTCAAAAAAAGATTGGTGTTCTTTTAGATGAATTAGGGCAATTCGTCCAAACTGGTGGACAATATTTAACACAGGAAAAACTCGTGTTAGGAAAGCTGAGAAAGAAAGCTGGTAACGAAGCTTTAACACTTCCCGACATTTCCAGTCTTCCTCTTGCAACAATGGATGAAGTAGGAGAAGAGTTAAAATCAAACCGCAGCAAGCTTGCGACCATTCAAGGAGCAACAACAGGGGTCGGCGGAATTTTCACCCTTGCCATTGATATTCCCGTTCTACTCGGTCTTTCATTAAAAACGCTTCAAGAAATAGCGATCACATATGGATATGACCCAAGCAAACGTGAGGAACGAATTTTCATTGTAAAATGCCTTCAGTTTTCTTCTGCCGATATTGTGGGAAAACAGGCGATATTAAATGAATTATCATCGTTCTACAAAAGAAATGAAAACACAAATAATGAAATGATCTCACAGCTTCAAGGCTGGCGTGAGGTTGTTTACACTTACCGCGATCAATTTGGGTGGAAAAAACTACTGCAAATGGTGCCAATCGCAGGCATTGTATTCGGGGCACTAACAAATCGCTCTATGATTCACGATTTATCAGAAACAGCGATTATGTTGTACCGGAAAAGAAGAATACTAGAAAAACTAGATGCATACGAAAAAGAGTTAGCTGAGTAAGTCAGCTAACTCTTAAATATTTTTTCATTACGATCGATCATTCGCACCAAATTTTGTTGGAAACGCAGCTGTTCATCCACTGTAAGAGATGATGAAATCAGCTCCTGACTATGTTCCTTCAAGGTAAGAAGCAGTTCTAACAGCATCTTTTCAACCGTTAGCTCTACTTGAAGTAAATCACTAAGTGATGACATCGTTTCCGGTTTAATCACTGGAAACGTGAACTTCGTTTGTTCATTTTTTAAAGAGAGCTCATAAAATTGACGAATTAGGTCCGCCCTGTCTTCGCCGCTGCCTGTTACACAAAGGTAAATCTGGACCGCTACTCCACCGCGCAGCCTTCTTTGTGAAATCCCTGCAAATTTCTTGCCATTTATACTTAAATCATAGCTACCAGGACAATAAGAACCAACAATTTCACGTGCTTCAATCTTCGTATCATATTTTTTTAGCATCAGCCTGATTAAATCAAGCATCGCATCATAGCCACGATCAATATCAATTCCTTTTTCACTATCAGGGAAAATGAGCGATATATTTAATACATCCTTATCTAATACAACCGCAAGGCCCCCGGAATTTCGAACAATCACATGAAATCCTTGGTTTTTGAGAAATTGTACACCTTCCTCTAAATATGGAAGCTTGGTATCTTGGATTCCCAGCACAATCGTTTGATGATGCACCCACGTTCTCACTGTTGCTGGTGACTCATTTTTTCCAACACTTGCACACAATGTGTCGTCAATTGCAAACGAGTGCTTCGCATCAAATTGCGGTCCCAGGCTTGATTGATCAATGATCCGCCATTGTGGCTGATGGATTAAAGAGGAAGGTAATAGATTGGTCATGAGAATTACTCCTTAAAACAGTTTCGTTCATTCATTATACCACTATTATTCTTCATTCTATCCTCATTTTCGTTTCCAAATCTAAATCCCGTTATTCACCTCTACTTGTTCTTCTGAGGCTCCTTCTATCAATCTTCGTTTTTTTAACGCAACTAAGCTAATCATCTCAAATGCTACCGCTGATGCCAGTGCAGCAGTAATTTCGCCATGATCATAGGCAGGAAGCACTTCCACAAGATCAAATCCAACTAAGTTAAGACCATCAAGTGCTCTCACATATTCTAATGCTTCGTGACTCGTTGGACCGGCAACCTCAGGGGTACCAGTTCCAGGCGCATAAGCAGGATCGACAAAATCAATATCAAATGTTACAAAAACAGGACGATCTTTTCCTATTCGTTCATGAATACGACGAATAACCTCGTCCTGACCAAGCTTTCTTGTTTCACTCATCGTGATTACCTCAAAGCCCAGATCTTTAGCATCCTGGATATCACTTGGACCATATAAAGGACCTCGCATGCCGATTTGAATAGAATGATCAACATCAAGTAATCCTTCTTCAACCGCCCGACGGAATGGTGTTCCATGTGTGTATTTTTCTCCATAATAATGATCCCACGTATCACCATGTGAATCAAAATGAACCAATGCAACCGGGCCATATTTTTCATGAAAAGCACGTAAATTTCCTAATGAAATAGAGTGGTCTCCTCCTAAAATAATCGGCACAATTCCTTTATCTAAAATTGGCTTTAAGCCTTGCTGCATTCGGTCATACGTTCTTAGCACATTACCTGGAACAATATCGATATCTCCGTAATCCACACCAGAGCAATAATCAAAGATATTAATATCCTGATCAGGATTATAAGGTCTTAGTAAAACAGAAAAATTACGAATATGCTGCGGGCCGTAGCGTGTTCCCACGCGGTTTGTTGCCGCTGTATCAAAAGGTACTCCAACCACAACAAAATCAACAGAATCAGTTGTTGGAAGATGCTCTAATCTCATAAATGTTCGGATACCAGAAAAACGCGGTGATTGGGAAGAATCTTTTGGTTGATACATTGTGAATCGACTCCTTTTTATCATTAATTTTTAATGAGTACAAAAATAAAAAAGCATGACATTATCTGTCATGCAAAATCCGTGCCACCTATTAATCTATGTTATATTTTTTTAGCTTTCTCACTGCTGTTGGTTGACTAATTCCAAGCTTTTCAGCGATTTTTGTAGTCGTGATAAATTTTTCCTTTGCTTGTAGAAATACCTTTCCCTCAACTTTTTCTAAAATGTCCTTTAACGAGGTACTTTCTAAATGATAAACAATGTCGGAATTGCTTTCTGATCGGTACGATTCTGGCAAATTATCTACAGAGATTAACTGACTTGGAGTGGTTACAACGAGCCGCTCTAATAAATTCATTAACTCGCGAACATTGCCCTTCCATTTATGGTTGATCAGATGCTCCATGACGGCATCATCCAATTCTCTTGTTCGATGATATTTTTGAGAAAAATAATCTAAAAAATAATAGATCAGCGGAACAAGATCCCCGCTTCTTTCCTGTAACGACGGCACATGAATCGGCACAACATTTAACCGAAAATATAAATCTTCTCGAAATAACTTTTGCTCGACCAACTCTTGGAGATGTTGATTTGTTGCAGCAAGCAACCGGAAATCAACTTTTCTTAACTTTGTGCCACCAACACGGTAAAACTGCTTTTCTTGAATTAATTTTAATAGCTTTACTTGATTTTCAAGAGAAAGCTCGCCTACTTCATCTAGAAAAAGTGTCCCTCCTTCTGCAAGCTCTGCTAGCCCCATTTTTCCGCTTCTACTTGCACCCGTAAAGGATCCAGCTTCATAGCCAAAGAACTCCGCTTCAAATAATGATTGTGGAATGGCCCCGCAATTCACCTCAATAAATGGCTTTTTCTTTCGCGGGCTTAAGTTATGTATGTATTTGGCAATTAGTGATTTACCAACACCGGACTCTCCTAACAATAAAACATTCACATCAACATCTGATACCTGCTTTGCCATTTGCAGCGTCATTTTCATTTTTTTATCTTCAGCAATTAAGCCATCTGCAGACAGCTGTTCCCTCTTTAACGATTGAATCTCGTCTTTCACACGCGTCATTTCATCTTCCATTTTTGATAAATAGCTTTTCATCGTTAATAATTCCGTTACGTCATGTGAGTAGCTAACAACACGGTGAATGTCACCACTTTTGTCCACAACAGGAATACCAGTAACCAAGAGCTTTTTCCCTTTATTCGTGCTTTGGACAATTGTTACTTTTTCTTTTTTCTTCAACACGATCGGGGTGATGGCTGGAGAAAATACACCTTCACTTTCCAGCTCATAAACTGTGCGTCCAATTAGCTGTTCATAAGGAATTTGGTAGATTTCTGCTGTAGCTTGTGTGGCACGCAGAATAACACCTTGTTCGGTTGTGACGAGCAAATCATCTTTTAGAGAATTCAAAATTTCCTCTGCATCAGTAGTTGTGCCCACTGCTTCCTTCATCGTATCACCACCTCTTTTGGATTATTCATCTATGTATAGTATATTCATTTTTGAATAGTCAGTCTATTTGTTTTTCGTGGAATGGTTGGCTTAATTCATACTATGAGTAACTTGGCAGTGCATTTTATGGTGGAAACTGAAGTGATTTGCTAGTTCGATAGATATACAGGAGCTATTTTATGATGGAGATCGTGTGGGATGGTCCTGGGTGACTCTGATTTTCTTAGTATTGGGTTGGAGGCCGGATGTTTCGTTTTTTTCTTGTCTCGATTCTCCTAGTATCTGGACTCATTCGGACGCTTTGGGCTCTTTCTTGTCTCGATTCTTCCTGTATCGGAACATAACCCAGCACACTTCTCTTTTTCTTGTCTCAATTCGGTTGAAGACCAAATCATTGATCTTTCCCCCTCCCAACTCACACCAGCTACTCCTTCCAACATCCACAAAAAAGGTCAGGGACCACCGTCCCCAACCATCTATTCTTCCATTTCAATCGCAATCGCTCGTACCGGAGATCCGTCAATCCCCTTTAACTTTAACGGCAATGCGATAATGAATGGATTTGGAAAATCAATAAGATCAAAGTTTGTGAAGTTTTCCCCGATGATTCCATTTACCTTTGTGATTAAATCATGTCCCTCAAACGAGCTTCCATCTGGAGGGTCAATATTTAAAGCATCAATAAAGAAGGTTTTTATCCCTCTGCTCAATAGCTCCTCAATGACCTCAGGTTTTAGATAAGGATGTTCAAAATAAGCTGGCTGACCAAGATACTTTGACCAGCCCGTATGAAATAAAGCAATATCTCCTTCCTGACAATGAGGTAACTTTTCCATCATATCTTCTAATGTAATGGCCTCTTTTTTGTTTTTGCCGGTTACATCAAACAAAATGCCTCTGCCCATAAACTGCTGAAGCGGCACCTCATCGATTTTTTGGCCATCGTTATGAAAATGATATGGTGCATCGACGTGTGTGCCGGTATGTGAGCCAATTTTTAATAAACTAACATTGTAGCCGTCTCGTTCAAATGTGGCAGCAGGCTGCAGTGATGGCTCTGGATCCCCCGGGTAGATTGGGGTTTGTTCTGTAATCGATATTGACAGGTCAACGACCTTTTTCATGTTCATCTCCTACCTTTTGAATAAATCCTCGCGGAAGTCTGCTTTCATGGTGAAAAATGACTCTTGAAGCTTTTTTCTTTGATTAAAATCAAGTGATGCGAATAAAAGCGTTTCTTCCTTTTTCTCCGATTTGACCATTACTTTTCCATCTGGCCCATAGATTGCTGATTTTCCAAAAAAGTCTAGATTATTAGAAAGACCAATATGGTTACAGGTTGCTATAAAGACTGTATAATCAATGGCTCTTGCTCTGGCAAATAGCTCGTAAGGTTCATGATGTGGAGATTCCCAAGCGCTTGGGGCAAGAATAACCTCTGCCCCTTTTTGAGCTAGCGCCTTTGCTAAGTCAGGAAAAGCCAGGTCCCAACATGTCATCAAACCAATCTTACCTATTTCAGATTCTACAACTACAATTTCTGATCCTGCTGTAAAAAACTCCTTTTCAAGGGGTGTTAAATGAATTTTTCGGTAGTTTGCGATTTTTTCACCCTTTGAGTTAATCACCATTAAAGAGTTATAGATCATGTTAGCATCTTCTTTTTCAACATATCCGTAAGCAATGATGATTTTTTCTCTCTTGGCAACCTCTGACATGATTTGAAAATGTTCTCCGGCCGCATGATCAGCTACATCTTGTAGTTCTTTTGTTAAAAAGTAGCCTGTTGTACATAATTCAGGAAAGAGAATTATTTCAACATTCTGATATTTATTTTTACACCATCCTACTTGCTGAGCCATTTTCTCTAGATTCTTTTTACTGTTTCCATTCGTATATTGTGATTGCACAATTGCTACATTCATCCTGCCGCTTACACATCCAATCTCGTAGTTGTTACTTCATCCGTTACTGTCGACTTTGTTACCTGCTTTGTTGCATACATGAATGCTCCATAAACTATGCCAGAAAAAACAAATGTTAAAATAGTGGATCCTACACTTAATGGTTTAATGTACGTGAAATAAAACGCAAATATTGCTCCAGCAATGTAAGAAACATAGGCCACATAGTTGATGCCGCTTTGGTAATGATATAATTTTTTCGTGTTTGACACGAGCTCCTCCGCGTCATAACGACCTTTTTTCAAAATGAAGAAGTCAACAATGACGATTGCAAATACTGGGATAAATAGTGTTGCAATTAACAAAACAAAATCAAAGAAATTTGTCATTAATGCTTCTTTCATTAATGCACCAAGTGTACAGACAATCCCCAAAAGCAAACCAGGCTTCCAGAATCCAAACTTCGTGAAAACATTCATAAATGACATTGTCGCACTGTATAAAGCCATAACATTTGTTGATAAAACTGAAAAGAAAACAACAATCGAAGCCACTAATCCAAACCCGTACTGTGTTAATAAAACAGTTGGGTCATAGGTTTGTTCCATTCCATTTATAATACTAAACCCACTAACCGCAGCTCCCATCCCCATTGCAATTAAAGAAGCCACTACATAACCAGCAAATGTACCAATCATCCCCTTTTTCCCATCCTTACAATAACGGTTAAAATCACAAACAGAAGACATCCAAGAAAAGGCCGTAGCCACCACTAAATCAAAAGCAATAACAGCTGTTAGAGCTGGATTTTCACTTAATGTCATCGTAACAAGTGCCCCGGCATCATAGCTTGTAAATAATTTATAAAAAACAAGTGCAGACAAAATCAGCATAGCAATAGACACATATTTTTCAATGCTTTCGACGCCTTTATGGCCATAGATTGTAATCGCAACAACTAGGATTTCAGTAAGAATAACAAATAGATTAATATTGCTATAACCAAATGCATAATTAACAGCATAGTTTAAGCTCAGTCCCGCCATATAAGCCTGAATCCAGCTCCAGCCAACTAAGATAATTGTATTAACAATTGCCGGGAGAACGGCTCCTTTTTGACCGAAAGACGCTCTCGTAATCACCATCGTAGGAAGTCCTGTACGAGTTCCAATCAAGCCTGTCATTGCCAAAGGAATGGCTCCGATTGCAGAGCCTAGTAAAATAGCAATAACAGCATCTTTAAACGAAATATCAGGTAAAAACATCATCCCCGTCATAACGGACGTAATGACCACATTGGCTGCGAGCCAAAGGGCAAACGTACTAAACAAGCCCATCGTTCTTTCATTGCTCTTTGTTGGTAATATACTGTCTCTTCCAAATCCCTCTAAAACCTTTGCCATGCACTCATCCCCTTGAATTAGTTATTTTTAAAGCTATACCAACCAAGCTGCCCAATTTCTTCTGATGTATTTACATGCTTTGTTTCTGTGAATGAAGCTAAGCCTTGTGGTCCCAGCTCTCTGCCAATCCCGCTTTGCTTAAACCCTCCCCATGGCGCTTCAATATAAGGAGTATGGTAGCTATTAATCCAGATGGTACCCGCCTTAATTTTCGAGGCGATTTCCCTTGCCGTTTGTGCATTAGCGGATAAAATTCCTCCTGCTAAACCAAATTTTGTTCCATTTGCCAGTTGAATGGCTTCTTCTTCGCTTTTAAAGGTTTGAACCGTTACAACAGGACCAAATATTTCTTCCTGAACAATTTTCATCTGCTGATCGACATTTGTGAAAATCGTCGGCTCAATAAAATAACCTGGGCGTTCAATTCTTTTTCCTCCATAAGCAATGGTTGCCCCTTCTTCCATACCGGTCGATATATAGTGCTGAACTTTTTCTAAATGCTGAGCAGACACTAATGAGCCTAGTTCAGTTTGCTCTTGCTCCGGATCGCCAATTCTAATGTTAGATGTGTACTCAACAAACTTTTGTAAAAAGTATTCATATATTTTTTCATCAACAAGAATCCTTGAAGATGCCACACATACTTCTCCTTGATTAAAAAATGCCCCAAACACAGCCCACTCAACAGCCTTCTCAAGATCAGCATCAGCTAAGATGATAAGAGGTGATTTTCCACCGAGCTCCAAAGATACTCTTTTGAATGAACTTGCACACTGTTCATTAATTTTTCGACCTGTGTCTGAGCTGCCTGTAAAGGAAATCTTATCAACGTCCTCACTTTCAACGATGATCTTTCCTAGGGCACCATCTCCGAGAACTAAGTTAAACACCCCTTTAGGAATGTCTGTCTCAGCAATTAATTGTGTAAACTTCAGAAAAGATAATGGAGTTACTTCAGAAGGTTTAAACACAACCGTGTTTCCTGCTGCCAATGCTGGTGCCAGCTTCCACAATCCTAGCAGAAGCGGAAAATTCCAAGGCACAATTAATCCACAAACACCAATTGGCTCTTGAATAACCTCACTTACCGTTCCATCGCTCATTTCTATTTTTTTAGGCTTCGTTTCACGAATTAAATTGGCGTAATAACGAATACAGTTAACACCATCTTCCACATCGATCTCTGCTTCTCGGAGGGGTTTCCCTGTATTTTCCGATTCAATTTTAGCAAGCTCATTCTTTGACTCTTCTAATAGTTGGGCTAAATGAGTTAATGCTCCTGCACGCTTTTCTAAATTTGTCGCCCAATCAGATTGATCAAAAGCCTTTCTAGCTGCTGAAATGGCATGAATGGTTTGGTCTCTACTAGCTTCTTTTACTGTAGTGATGACCTCTCCCTTTGCTGGATTTATAACCTGTCGCTGAGTTCCCTCTCCTGCCAACCACTGATCATTTATAAATAAGTCCTTAATGATAATCACTCCTTGCTTTTTTGATAGCTTACTAGTTTTAATGCAAATACCATGCCAAGTTGAGGGTAGAGTTTATGAAAATTCTAATTTGTCTCTTGTATCATCTTGCAATAAAGGATTTTTGGGTGCATGTTTGATGTTACATTTTCTGACACGGGAGTTTTTGGTGTATGCGGTTGCAATTTGAGAAGTCTTGGTTGTTATTCAAAATTGAATAGGTTGGGGATGGTGATGGGGCGTGGCGGTGAATACGAATGGGGGTGGATGGAGTTTTGAAGATTTGGTTGTGGTTTTATGGGTATGAAGTACGTTTTCTCGCTTTTTCCTTGTGAAATTGGTCTTCATCATGGGTATGATGACTGTTTGAGCGGCTTTTCCTTGCGGTTTTGGTCTTCATCATGGGTATGATGACTGTTTGAGCGACTTTTCCTTGTGGTTTTGGTCTTCATCATGGGTATGATGACTGTTTGAGTGGCTTTTCCTTGTGGTTTTGGTCTTCATCATAGGTATGATGACCGTTTTCTATTTAATCACCTGCTATTTCGGTCTTCATTACAAATATGAACGACATTTCCTAGCTGTTCTCGATCGGTTTTGTCGTTCATCACCCCTATGTACGACACTCTATCTCTAATCCGCTCCCTTTTTGTCGTTCATCACCCCTATGTACGACACTCCCTCTCTGATCCGCTCCCTTTTTGTCGTTCATCACCCCTATGTACGACACTCCATCTCTAATCCGCTCCCATTTTGTCGTTCATCACACCTATGAACGACACTCCGCCTCTGATCCGCTCCCATTTTGTCGTTCATCACCCACATGAACGACATTCCATCTCTGATCCGCTCCGGTTCTGTCGTTCATCACCCTATCAAAAATAAAAAGACGCAAATTCTTTAATAGAATTCACGTCTCATCATTCATATTTTAAGCTTGTGCTGCTGTGATTAATGCTAATTTGTAAACATCTTCTGCGTTACAGCCGCGTGATAGGTCGTTTACTGGTTTGTTTAATCCTTGTAGGATTGGGCCGACTGCTTCGAAGTTTCCTAAGCGTTGAGCGATTTTGTAGCCAATGTTTCCAGCTTCAAGGCTTGGGAAGACGAATACATTTGCATCACCTTTGATCACTGAGTCTGGTGCTTTCTTTTCAGCTACTGAAGGTACAAATGCTGCGTCGAATTGGAATTCTCCGTCTAGTACGATGCTAGAGTCAAGACCTTTTGCGATTTCAACAGCTTGTGACACTTTTTCTGTTTCAGGTGATTTTGCTGATCCTTTTGTTGAGAAGCTTAGCATGGCTACACGTGGATCAATGTTAAACATTTTAGCTGTTTCTGCACTTGCGATCGCGATTTCTGCAAGATCCTGACTGTCTGGAGCAATATTGATTGCACAATCTGCAAAAACGTACTTTTCATCTTCACGTACCATGATGAATACACCAGATGTTTTTTTGATGCCTTCTTTAGTTTTGATGATTTGAAGAGCTGGACGGACAGTGTCAGCTGTTGAGTGTGCTGCACCACTTACAAGTCCGTGCGCTTTTCCAAGGTGAACAAGCATTGTTCCGAAGTAGTTTTCATCTAATAGGATTTTGCGCGCATCCTCTTCCGTTGCTTTTCCTTTTCTTCTTTCAACAAACGCAGCAACAAGCTCGTCCATTTCTGCATAGTTATGTGGATCATGAATTTCTACACCATCTAAAGTTAAGTTTAATTCTTTTGCTTTGTTTGTTACTTCTTGCTCGTTACCAACTAAGATTGGCTGTAGAATTCCTTCACCAGCTAAGCGATTTACAGCTGTTAAAATTCTTTCATCTAAACCTTCCGGAAAAACAATTTTCATTCCTTGTCCTTTAACTTTTTCTTTTAATGTCGCAAATAAATCTGACACAAAAAAACCTCCTTGAGTATGTAAGAGAAATGCTTCCTTAACTAGGATACTCCACTTATTCTTAATTTCAAACCGTTCTGTCACACTGTAACGCTTACATCAAAATTTTTTTAATTTCAAAAAAATCTGTTAAATTTACCTCTTCTACTTTTGGAGTTTTCCACTAATCCTAAGAATTTACTCTTTGTTGTTCAAGTTTTATTCACATGGTGAAATGGACAAGATATGATATAGTAAATGTGTACATAACGAATTCATAAATAGGAGTGAATATATATGAGTGAAGCAGCACAAACCTTGGATGGCTGGTATTGTTTACATGATTTCCGCACTGTTGATTGGTCTGCATGGAAGCTGTTATCTAGCGATGAGCGCGAGGCTGCCATTAATGAGTTTTTAGGTTTACTAGAAAAATGGGGCGTTGCGCAAGATGCGGAGCAAGGAAGTCATGCTCTTTATTCCATTACTGGTCAAAAAGCAGATTTCATGATGATGATTTTGCGCCCAACAATGGAAGAGCTAACTGAAATTGAGCTTGAGTTTAATAAAACGACGCTTGCTGAATTTACGATTCCTGCTTATTCTTATGTTTCAGTTGTTGAGCTAAGTAATTACTTAGCTGGTGAAAGCAACGAAGATCCTTATCAAAATCCACATGTTCGTGCACGTCTTTATCCAAAACTACCAGAAGCAAAATACGCTTGTTTCTATCCTATGGATAAACGCCGTCAAGGCAATGACAACTGGTATATGCTTTCCATGGAAGAGCGCCGCGATATGATGAAAAGCCACGGTTTAATTGGTCGTTCTTACGCTGGTAAAGTCAAGCAAATCATTACAGGCTCTGTTGGCTTTGATGATTATGAGTGGGGAGTTACGCTTTTCGCTGAAGATGTACTTCAATTCAAAAAGCTTGTTTATGAAATGAGATTTGATGAAGTTAGTGCTCGCTACGGAGAGTTTGGTTCTTTCTTCGTTGGAAACATCTTAAGTACTTCTAAATTGAATGACTATTTTCAGGTTTAATAAGTGATACAAAATCTGACTCTGTGATTGTAAAAGGTTCGGTTTTTTAAGTACAAAATTCGAATCAACATTGCTTTTCGTATCATAATTGCACTAGGATTAAAAAGCATTTTGGCAAGTTTATCAGAAAATAAAAATGCTTGGAGACATATACGCTCCAAGCATTTTTATACCACCAAGATAAGCACCCATAAAAATGATTTTCAAATCTTAAAGAATCTCCAGAAATTAAGCGGAGAAAGTCCTCTTAATGAGGAAATAGAACGAAAAATAGATTAAATAGACGGAAAGATTCCTCCTATCTTATCCAAAAAGACGAAAATAGGCCATTTTACTTTGCTTAACCGGAAAAATTCCGCTTATATCCGCCAACCTTGTTCCATTCTTCAGTTTAAACGGAAAAACTCCGCTTATTTAACTACGTTACTATCCTCGAGTCAGTTTTTTAGCTTTTTCTCATAGCAATCTATTTCTCTTCCTGCTTTAAACGGCTTCGTATCGTAATAGCTAAATCCTAGTGATTCCCAGAAAGCTTTTGCATCCCTATTGTTTTTTAAAACCCCAAGTCTAATTGCGTGCTTTCCTGAGTTCTTAATACCTTTCTCAAAAAGGTGATAAGCCCTTTTTCCAAATCCCTTTCCTTTCCATTGTTCATGAATCATAAGCAATCCTAGCCACGGATACTGATCCTTCGGGTTTTCTGGTAAATAATCGATTAAGCCAATGTAATCTTGATCAGCTTTTATAAAATAGCTATATGTAGCTGGGTTCAGAAACTCTTTTTTTATTTCCTTCATTGATCGAGTTTCCCTCCCATTTTCTAACACATTGTAGGCTTTATTTGAGAGGACAATTTCTTGCACCTTTTTCATTTTATCCTTTGTTATTTCTTCTAATGTCATTGTCATCAATAGCTTCTCCTTCATTATTTTTGTTAGAAAGGCATAAGTTGCTTGTTCGCAACATACGTATGAATGAGCAAAGATTGAGAAAAGATCCCTTTGGTTTTATCACTTATTAAATTTTTAGGAGGGTTATTATATGACTAAAAGATTTCAACAACCTCAACAACCTTACGGATATGACACAACTGGTGTTCAACCAGCACAACAAATGCCGATGCAAATGCAAATGCAGCAAGCAGGTTATCCACCTTCTGCTACATACTATCCTGGTCAATTTGGGCAAGTACCACAGTTTCCACAGCAGCAGCAACCGGGTGTAGCACAATATATCCCTGGCATGCTTCCTTTGGAGGAATCTTATGTTGAAAATATTTTACGTTTAAATCGTGGAAAAATCGCAACTGTTTATATGACATTTGAAAATAACCGTGAGTGGAATGCGAAAATTTTCAAAGGTGTTATTGAAGCAGCAGGGCGTGATCACCTTATTTTAAGTGATCCTCAGACAGGTATGCGTTATTTACTTCTAATGGTTTACTTAGATTATGTAACATTTGATGAAGAGCTTCAATATGATCCACAATACGCATTAGCATCATATCAACCAAGATAATAATACAAAAAGAAGGCTGACATGTTTGTCAGCCTTCATCTTTTATAAATACCTGATTGCCGCATATCCTAAAAGCAGCCAGCCTGCTAAGAAAGCTAAGCCTCCTAATGGAGTGATTGCTCCTAAGATACTAATTTGTGTCACACTTAATACATACAAGCTTCCAGAGAAAAGGATAATCCCAATTAAAAATAACCATCCTGCTGTTGTGAATACACCAATATTGGCGAACTTATCCACTAGAAAAGCAATGACAAACAATCCTCCGGCATGGAACATTTGATAAGTCACACCAGTTTGCCATGTTTTTATGTATTTCTCCGGAATTTTTCCTTCTAGACCATGTGCACCAAAGGCACCTAATGCTACCGCTAAAAATCCGTTAATTGCTCCTAAAAGAAGAAAAAGCTTCATATCAGGCTCCACCTCCAATTGATTACTCTTTCATCTTACCGTAGAATGGTTTAAATTCAATGGGGAAATACAGAGATTGTATGACAATCTTATGTAAGGTTAAAAAAATCGGGATTATCGCCATATTAAATGTGAACGCCTTAGTTTTTCTTATATACTTTCTAAATCGTAAAAAAGAGCCACATAATGGGCTCCCTTAACGATTTTGCAAATAGACTTTTAACACATCAGATACTCGCTGTTCGTTTTCGACAGCTTTAATATAGTAATGGTCACCATCAAGATAGGATTCGAAGTTTTTAACTCCTTCATTTTTTAAAAAATCATCAATATCTTGAACAGACTCCTGTGCTGTTAATAAATATTTTTGACCGATATAATCTTGGTTTACATAAACATCATAGCGATCTTGGGCAATCTTTGTTGGAGCTGGGTCATTTAATAGCCCCATATCAAAGCGTCCTCTTCCCATGTTAAATAAATCATCATATGCCATGTTTCTAACCTCCTGTACAATGTTACTATCATTGTGTCCTGATTAGATAAGAATATGATGGATTTCCTTTGAGATATTGCTTCATTTTATGGAAGTTGGGGGAAATTCGCGATCAGCTTAAAAGTCGAAAAGCGAATCACCGTTAGCATCTTCTTCTTTAACCGGTTTTTCACTTGTAGGATTTTTAACAACCGTTGACATATTCCCCATCATTTTTTGAAGCTCTAGGTGGTTGATTTCACTTGATGATGGTGATGATAATGCTTGAACTTGTACCTCTGACTTTTCATCAAGAATGATTTCACATAGTGATTGAATGACGGCTACTTTTTCACGTACTTCTTTAGAAGATGAGCTGTTTTTTGCCTTCATTAGCTCAGCTTCCATTTTACTTAATAGTTTTGATACAGGTATGTTCACTTTTTATTCCTCCAACTAAGCCTTAATTGCTTTTTGTTCATATTTTAAACACGCCATACCAGATGATTTTTTAACCGTGATGGCAGGTCTGGCTGCTGATTTAAATCCGTATGCACGACAGCCGTTCGGAAACCGCGTATCCCAAGTAACATAAAAATGCTTACACTTTATACAGTTTATTGGTGTTTCCTTCATGTTTTAATACTCCTTTTTTATAATGCTGTTTTTAATACAAATTAGCGTAAGTATAGGTTCCGTTCCATTGCGCTCCACTATCTGTTTAAAAATCATTAAAAACAACATTCTATAAAGACCAATCAATTTCTTCTATATTTTGACTACGTAGATAGTCATTTGTTTTAGAAAATGGTTTACTTCCAAAAAAGCCTTTTCGGGCAGAAAACGGACTAGGATGTGCGCTTTCGATGACGAAGTGCTTTGATGAGTTGATGAGCTGCATTTTTTGTTGAGCATGTTTTCCCCACAGAATAAAGACAATGGGTTGATTTCTTTGGTCTAGTTTTTTGATAATTTCATCAGTGAACATTTCCCATCCCTTTTTTGCATGTGAAGCTGGTTCTCCTTTTCTTACAGTTAATACTGTGTTTAAAAGGAGTACACCTTCCTTAGCCCATTTTACTAATGAACCGTTTTCCGGTAATGAACAATTTATATCATCTTGAAGCTCAATGTAGATATTCCGTAAAGAAGGGGGTAGCTTAACACCCGGCTGAACTGAAAAGCTTAAGCCTTGTGCCTGTCCTTCCCCATGATATGGGTCTTGTCCGAGAATCACAGCTTTCACCTTATCATAAGGAGTTTCGTTCAACGCACGAAAGATGTTTTCACGTTCAGGAAAAATGGTTTGTTGTTCATATTCCTCACGTAAGAAGTCTAGCAGCTCCTTAAAATAATCAGACTGAAACTGCTCTCCTAACATGCTGTCCCAGCTTTTATCCATTTGTAATTTCATTGCTCTCCTCCTGTTGACTATAGCGCGTGAAGACTGGTTTTCCGTCCCATACCCGTTTTGTTTCTGCTTCGCGGTCTTTCATTTCTGGTTCTTCTAGAAGCACAAAGAAGTTTTTCGTTGGCAAATCTCCTAATTGATGCTTCTCACATAAACGATCTAAATACATTTTGCGTTTTAAGCCTAAATCTGCGGACTGATTTGTCCCATCTTCAGAAAATGCATAGATAACACTAGCCATTGGTATTCTTTTCACTGAGCAAGCCTCTGCAGCTCTTAAGAAAAAATCCCAATCCCAGTAATTATGAACATCTGGATCAAATAAGCCAATTTTATCATGAAGCTCTTTTTTATAAACACTTCCTGATGGTACAAATGTTGAAAACTTCTTCATTTCTGCTAGATTATATTGATAAGCAAAAAGCTGTCGTTTAAAAGGATAACGGGTGTTTTCTCTTTTTTCGAATTGAACAATCTCTGCATCAAAATAAACAAAATCAGCATGTTGGAGCCCTATTACCGCCTGCTCCAAATGAGTCTCCGTTATAAAATCATCATCATCACAAAGCATGATCGCATCACCCGTTACATGTTTAACTCCAATATTTCTTGCACGAACATGCTTAACATTTTCCGTTAATTCGATAGCTTTAATCGGCAATTCACTATACAAAGAAACTAGTGGTTCTGTGCTTTCACCAGCATCATTTACAATAATAACCTCATGTGGAAGAACGGTTTGTCGAGCTATTGACTCAAGAAGCTCCGCCAATTCTGCCAAACGATTATATGTCACAATCACAATTGATATTTTCATACGATCACCTTTTCTTCATTATCCTTTTATTTTAACAAACTCTACTAGTCCTTTTATAGAAAAAACCTTCTATGACCTATTGGCTATTTTTTACACTATCAAAAAGTATAAGTTTTTATGGATGATAGTATAAGAAAAACTAAGGATGTTTGATCAAGAAAATTCGGGGTAATTACCAAGTAAATGACAAAGGAGTTGATGATGATGAAAACATATATCGTTGAAAATGGTGTACAAGCTTCCGAGAAAATTCTTACTTTACAAGCAGAGGGCTATGACAAGGAGCATATCTATCTATTTGCACATGATGAAAATCGCTCCAAGCATTTAACTGAACATACAAATACTAAAGGTATTGGATTAAAAGAAGAAGGCATCTTTGACAAAATGGCAAATATTTTTGTATCCCGTGGAGAGCAGATTCGCACCCGCATGACCTCCTTGGGCCTTTCACAGCATAAAGCGATGGAACTAGAAGAAGAGTTGGACGAAGGAAAAGTCGTCATCGTAGCACAGTGATAAAATAAGAAAGAGTCTAGCCGATTGGTGGTTAGACTCTTTCTTATTTTCAACCTCAAAAAAAACCCCCTTACAAAGTAAGGAGGCAACATACATATATAAAATTAGGGGGGATTAATAGCATCATTGACACTTTTGAGAATTCTTATACTAGTAAATCCAATTATTATGTTAATTGGGCTTGTAAATGCTGAACAAATCGCTGAAACGCTTGTTGACCAGACTCATCTTGCTTAAATACACCTGCATGCTCTAAAATCGTTGCAAAAATATGGCCAACTTCTTCAAGTAAAAGTTGATAGGCATTGTCTTGACTAATATCTGGTACATTTGTTTTTACCTTTTTAGCCCACTCATAATGTTTATTGATTTCTTCATCTTGCTCAATTTTAGCAAGGCCATCTTCCTCAGGCAACCATTCAGCAAGCTTTTTTAACTCATCTAACAATCTGCCAGGTAAAACAGCTAATCCCATTACTTCAATAAGACCGATGTTTTCCTTTTTGATATGATGCACCTCTTGATGCGGATGGAAAATGCCGAAAGGGTGCTCTTCATTTGTTCTGTTGTTTCTTAGCACTAAATCAAGCTCAAAAAGATCGCCTCTTCTTCGTGCAATTGGTGTAATCGTGTTATGTGGTGTTTCTTCTGTAAACGCTAAAACATCAACTGTTTCATCACTGTAGCTTTTCCATTGCTGTAAAATATCATCTGCCGCTTCTACTAGCTCTTCTTGATCGCTTCCTTGTAATCTTAAAACAGACATAGGCCATTTCACGATTCCTAACTCAATGGAAGGAAACTTACTCAGCGTAAATGAATGTAGCTTTTCTGCTACCTCCATCGGGAATGTATGATGACCTCCCTGGAAGTGATCATGACTTAAGATCGAGCCACCAACGATCGGTAAATCAGCATTTGAGCCAAGGAAATAATGTGGATATTGGTCAACAAAGTGAAGCAGCTTTTTAAATGTTTCCTTGGAAATTTTCATCGGCTTATGTTCACCTGATAAGACAATTGCATGCTCGTTGTAATAAACATATGGCGAGAATTGGATAAACCATTGCTCATCACTTAATGTGACAGGAATAATCCGGTGATTTTGTCGTGCTGGGTGATCTAGTCTTCCTGCATAACCAACGTTTTCTTTACAAAGCAAGCATGATGGATATTCGCTTTTTTGCATATGACGAGCAGCAGCGATCGCAACCGGATCTTTTTCAGGCTTAGATAAGTTGATGGTCATTTGCAAATCACCATACTCTGTGTTCACAAGCCATTTCTCGTTCTTAGCAATTCTGTCTGTACGGATATAGTGAACATCCTGAGAAAATTGATAAAAAAACTCTGTAGCTTTTTGCGGGCCATCCTGAGCTACTTGTTCATTAAATCTTCGGATCACTTCACCTTGAGACGGGACTAAGCAGCCCATAATCTTTGTATCTAATAGATCCCGATATGTGACTGTGTTTTCCTCAAGAAGCCCTTGGTCAGCAGCCCAATTAAGAATATTTTCAAGAATTGAAACTGGAGCATTCAGCTGTTCTTCTGGTACCTCGACAGGCTTGATATCAGAAAGCTGAAGCACCTCCAACATTTTGTTGCGAGATAAATCAACGTCCCATTTTGTGATCAATTGCTTTTGAAGAGCGAATTGAAGTAATCTTTCTATTTCTAAATCGATGTGGATAGACATTGTTTTCATCCTCTCATCTTCGATCGTAACGAATAAATATGTTTATTTTTGATAGCCCTTTGGATGGTTTTGGAACCAATTCCACGCACTTTCAATGATTGTGTGAAGGTCAGCATATTTCGGCTTCCAGCCTAATTCATTGACCGCCTTTTCAGAAGAGGCAATTAAAACAGCTGGATCACCTGCACGGCGAGGCGCTACCTCTGCAGGGATAGGATGACCTGTAACAGTTCTCGCTGTCTCGATTACCTGTTTAACTGAGAATCCATTGCCATTCCCAAGGTTATATGTTGCACTTGTGTTATCCTTACGCAGCTTTTCAATCGCTAAAATATGGGCATCAGCTAGATCTGTTACGTGGATATAGTCGCGGATACATGTTCCGTCCTCTGTTTGATAATCATCCCCAAAGATCATGATTTTCTCACGGTTGCCTAAAGCCACTTGCAAAATAATCGGAATTAAATGTGTTTCCGGGTCATGATCTTCGCCAAGCTTTCCTTCCATATGAGCTCCCGCTACGTTGAAATAGCGAAGAACAACATATTTTAATCCGTAAGCCTGCTCACTCCATTTCAGCATTTTTTCAACAGCAAGCTTTGTTTCTCCATAAGGGTTTGTTGGTACAGTTGGGTCATGTTCAACAATCGGTATATTCTCTGCTTCGCCGTATGTTGCAGCTGTTGAAGAAAAGACAATTTTCTTTACGTTATATTCTGTCATTACTTTAAGAAGACACATTGTCCCATACACATTGTTTTCATAGTATTGAAGAGGCTTTTCAACACTTTCACCTACTAATGAGTCAGCAGCAAAATGAATAACAGCTTCAATGTTATTTTCCTTGAACACATTTCTCAAAAACTCTTCATCTTTTAAATCGCCATTGTAAAACGTTGCACCCTCTAAAACAGCCGGAAGATGTCCCTTTTGCAGGTTATCAACAACCACAACCTCTTCTTTTCGATCTAAAAGCTCTGATACTGCATGACTTCCAATATAGCCTGCTCCACCACATACTAAGATTGCCATGATTTTTTCCTCCGTTTCGGATTATAAAATTTCCTTTGCTCCGTCTCCTACATTTGCTACGTAAAAATCAGCTATTAACCCTGTTTTTTCTGTGTAGCTCTTCCCTACTTCTTTAATAAATTCATCGATTTTATCATTTGCTACGATTGAAACTGTACAACCGCCAAAGCCGGCTCCAGTCATTCTTGACCCTATAACACCATCTTGGTCCATAGCAGCTTCTACTAATGTGTCTAATTCAAAGCCTGTTACTTCGTAATCATCTCGTAAAGATGTATGAGAATCACACATTAATTGTCCAAAGCTCAAAATATCACCTTGCTTCAGCTTTTCTACCGCTGAAATCGTTCGAGCATTTTCATAGACTGCATGTTTGGCACGCTTTTGATCTATACTATTTTTGATTAAATGACGGTAACTCTCAAATTGTTCTGGTGTAAGATCTCCCAGCGATTGAATAGATAGCTCCTTTTGCAATTGACTAAGGGCACGTTCGCATTCAGAGCGTCTTTCATTATACTTTGAATCAGCAAGAGCTCTACGTTTGTTCGTGTTTGCAATAACTAAAGAGGCATTTTCTAATACAACCGGACTATATTGGTAATCAAGAGTTTGACAGTTTAGCAAAATCGCATGATCTTCTTTTCCCATTCCAATCGCAAACTGATCCATAATTCCACAGCTCACACCAATAAATTCATTTTCAGCATGCTGACTCATTTGTACCAATTCAACAGTAGTAAAATTCGTCTCAAACAACGCCTGAATAGTAACTGCGGTTACGAGTTCAATTGATGCAGAAGAAGATAAACCAGCTCCATTTGGAATATTACCATAAAATAGGATATCAAAGCCTTTATTTATTTTGACACCTTTATCAATAAATTCCTTCATCACCCCTTTAGGGTAGTTCGCCCAATCATGTTCCTTTTGAAGTTTCAATGGTTGTTCGGTTGATAGAGTCACAATCCCGATCTCAGGAAAGTTGCTAGAATACATACGAATCTTTTGGTCATTTCTGAGTGCCACAATCGCGTATGTACCAAATGTTAACGCACAAGGAAACACGTGTCCCCCATTGTAATCTGTATGTTCACCGATTAAATTCACACGCCCTGGTGCAAAAAAGGATCTAGTAGGCTGATTCTGTTGAAAAATCTCGTTAAATTCATTTCTTACTTGCTCGATCATGAAAATCACCCTTCACTTTGTTGTCATTAGTTTGTTTTCTATTTTCATTGTAAGTTCCGATTTTCCTGCTAACAATGGTAAAATTATTTGAAGAGATAGTACTTATTTGCTTAGGTTTTCTGTTTAAACTTGTTGAAATTAACAATGAATAATACTGTTCACACAGTACATATCAGTCTTTTTTTGCTAAAAGCATCTAAAAAGGGTAAGAAAAGGGGATTTTTTTGCTATGAATAAAAAAACCGGTGCAATTGCTTTTCGTTTTAATGACCCTAACGTGAATCAGGTAGCACAAATTTGGTCTGTTGGCTGGGAAGAACAAGAGTCTACGATTTACAATTGGAGTGGCATTGAGCGGAAGGACCAGGAAAAATATATATTTCAATATACATTGTCAGGACAAGGAGAAATCAATATAGATGGTAAGGTTCATCAGCTAAAGGCTGGTCATGCCTTTATTGTCAGCAGTCCAGGGCATTATCATTACTATTTGCCCGAGCATTCAAAGAAATGGGAGTTTTTATATGTAACTTTATATGGAAATGAAGCAAAGAAATGCTGGGAGCATGTTAAAAGGAAGGGTAACCAAGTGGTTCGTTTTCATCCTGAAGCTGCTCCGGTTAAGCTTGTTAAACAAATGTATGATGATGCTCGTGAACGAAAAATCACCAATGCCTATCAGGGATCAAGCATTTCCTATCAATTTATTATGGAGTTATACTTGGCTTTATCAAATGTGGATAAATTAATGGAGGATTGGGCAGAAGGTGTGGTTAGTGCCGCTTTATTTGCAAGAAATTACTATCAGGATGAAATTGGTGCTGAAGAAATGGCAGAAGCCTCAAAGTTATCAAAATATCATTTTACAAGATTGTTTAAGCAAGAAACTGGGGTGACCCCGATTCAGTATTTAACGAATATCCGCTTGCAAAAGGCAATTGAGCTATTGCAGCATACAAAGTATTCTGTTGAAGAAATTGCTCAATTGGTAGGCTATAAGAATGCGAATTATTTGAATAAGATTACGCGTAAGTTAATGGGGAAATCTCCTGGGCAGATTAGGCAGGGGGAATAGTTTTATCACATATTTTTGTTGTTTAATGGTCAGACGAAAAGATTGGTCGTTCCATTGCGCTGCAGACACAAGATTCCCCGGGGAAGAATAATGAAAAATCCCAACTGCCGGATTTTTCAAAGAGCAATTCTTCCTTGGAGGAAGCCAAGCCTCCCGCAGGAGTCAAGTGTCTTCCACTTCATTCCACTATCGTTTAAAAACTTAGATAATGCAACAAACTCTGTGAAAAAACAACTTAATTCAAAAGTAATTAATGTCCATCCATTATCTCTAATTGCCCTTTTTGATTCATTCATCCAAATCAATTTGTATGGTTCCTTTTTGGTGCATGATTGTCATTTTTGTGCCTGGGGCCATGATGTTTTCTAGGATGTCTTTTGCTGCTTGTAAGGCAAATTCGATTCGTTCTAGCTTTTCTGTTTCTTCCTCACGTTGGTTGAGTGGAATGTCTGACATTTTCTGTGTATAGTTCAATGATGTTTGATGAAACTCAGCTAGTTTTTCATAAACTTCATCATATAGTTCCTCGATTTCTTTTTTCATGTCCAGCCTCTCCCTTTTTCTTGCTCCTTCTTCTATCATACAAAACTGAAGCTTAAGTAAACAGAGATTTACGATTGATTTTTTAATAATCGCTTATGAATCCAAATGGCAGCCTGACAGCCGTCTGCCATTGCAATTGTGACTTGCTCAGAATGGGCGACAACATCTCCTGCTGCCCATACGTTTGTGACATTTGTTTCCTTTGTTCGCGGATCTACTAAAACATGTTTATTTTCCAGCCTTTCCACCCCAAGCTGCGCGGCTAGGTCTGAATGAACTGAATTTCCACCGAAGCCTATAAACCCTTTATCTCCCGCTACTGTTTGTCCATTTTTCAGCCTTACCCCTTTAAATTTGGATTCATTTTCAGTAATAATTTCTTCAATCTGTTCGTCTATCACACGAATGTTTTTTTGCTTAAGCTGATCGAGCAAGGCTGCTTCAAGTTGTTCCTCGTCATGATTGATAAATGTTATTTTGTCTGTCCAATACGTTAGTGTTAAAGCTAAATTCCCTCCTGTTTTTCCTGAACCTAATAACAAGACATGCTGATCTCGCACTTCATATCCATCACAATCTGGACAAACATAGATTGAGATTCCTAAGCATGGCTCGATGTTTTTAATACTTGGAATTCGATCCTTAATTCCTGTGGATAATAATAATGTTTTTGCTTCATACACTGTTCCATCCTCTGTGTGAAGGAGGATGTTTTCCCCGTTTTTCTCAGACTTATGAACAAAGCCTTTTTTAAATTCTACTCCATAGCTTTCTGCCTGCTTTCTGCCCAAGTTCCTTAGCGTTTCCCCACTTACCCCTTCAGGCCAGCCTAGTATATTATGATAAGCACGGCACAAGTTAGACCGGCCATCTTGATTATCTAAAACAAGCACATTGTGCATATATCGTCCAAGTTGAAGAGCTGCTTGTAGCCCTGCAATTCCACCTCCAACAATTATGCATTCATATGAGTTTGCTTTCATATCCACACGTCCTTTTTCATTTCGTACACATTAGCGTTTGTTAAAAGGAAAAAGTTCATTCACATTTTATCCACACAGAAAAAGGAACTGAACTTTTGTCCAGTTCCCACAGGTTTTTCCTCAAATTGTGGATAAAAAGAATTAAACGACACGTATTTACAATATCGACACAAATATTCGTCAAAAATTTAGATATTAACAAGTTATTAAACTGTTAACAACAACTTATCCACAAAAGTTATACACATATCCACATTTCCTATCCACATTTTGTGTGGGTACATGCGTTCGCCACAATATATATAGGACTTTTTTCCATTGTTTAAAAGTTATTCACAGGGCATTTTTAGGTCTTTTTGCTGACTTATGATGTTCTAAAATCTCCTCCATTTACATGCAGTACTTGCCCTGTCACATACCTTGAATCATCAGAAGCAAGATAAACGTAAGTTGGAGCTAGCTCAAACGGTTGACCTGCCCGCTTCATTTCTGTGTCAGTTCCGAATGTTGCAACCTTTTCTGCCGAAAAGCTCGAAGGAATCAGTGGAGTCCAAATTGGTCCTGGCGCTACACCATTTACCCGTATTCCCTTATCCACAAGTGATAATGAAAGAGATCGTGTAAATGTTGTAATGGCACCCTTAGTTGCTGAGTAATCGATTAGTGTTTTATGTCCTTGATAAGCTGTGATTGACGTCGTATTAATGATCGAGCTTCCATTGTTTAAGTATGGTAAGCTTGCTTTCACCATATAGAAGAAAGCAAAAATGTTCGTTCGGAACGTTGCTTCTAGCTGCTCGGCAGAAATATTTAAAATGCTATCCTGAACAATTTGGATACCATGGTTATTCACTACAATGTCTAGTCTTCCAAATGTCTGGATCGTTTGCCTAACAACTTCATATGCTGTTCGTTCCTGACCTAAATCTCCTGCATAAAGCAGGCATCTCCCACCAAGTTGTTCAATTCTTTGTTTTGTTATTTGGGCATCACGATGTTCATTTAAATAAGGAATCACAACAGCTGCCCCTTCTTTTACAAATGCATAGGCAACCGCTCTTCCTATACCACTATCCCCACCTGTAATAATGGCCACCTTGTTTTTTAACTTTCCGCTTCCTTTATATCCCTCCCATTCAGAGATCGGATTTGGATTCATTTCATATTCAAATCCAGGATGACGGTCTTGATGCTGTGGTGGAAAAGCAATTGGCTGTTCCTTCACCTTTTGCTTTTTTGAATAATATGGATAAACAGGATACGGTTTCATGAGTTTAGCCCTCCCTGTAGTGATCTTCGCTACGATAAAGCCTATTCTTCTACAGCTTGGATAGATGACAAAAAAAGAACTTAGGAGTAATCCCAAGTCCTGATATTATTTTTTTCTCATCTTACTCACAACATAAGAGAATAATACGAGCACCAGTGAACATATAAACATAGCAACAGCCACCATCGCCAGCCAGATGCCATACCATGGATTTGTGATTGCCCCAATCGCAAAGCTTCCAATAAAAAAGAGTAGAGAAAGACCAAGACTAATATATGAAGGTTGAAAAACCTTACCTGATCTTATATGGGACAATAAAATCAACCCACCAAAGAAAAGAACATAATAAATGGCCATTGCAACTTCATTTGCTAACAAGAAATACACTGTTTTCATCGCTAAATGGCTGTTGGCTGATGAAGGGAGATTTACATTCACTTCTTGTTCATCTCCACCTTCAAATGAGACAGTCATAAGTCGATAGTTCTCTGGATCACTAGGCCAATTTGTATACTCCAGAAATGCCAACTTGTTTTCATGATGTAAAAAGACAGGTGATTGTATATTGTTGTCTAAATAGGTTAATCGTTTTGTTTCAGCTGTTTGTAGATTTTGAAGATATAGTTCATATTTAAATAAACTGCTATTTAATGATGCTTTCGTTACCGCCGTGTATGCTAGAAATTTCTTATCCTTAGATAAAACAGAAGAATAGATATCTTTTTTAACAGAAACAACAGGTGATTCTGTTTTACCTTTTAGAGAAAAAACAGTAGGCTCTTCGTATGCTTGAAATAAGCTATAATACAGTTCTTCTCCATCCTCAGATATCGAAAGGTCATTCATTGTGAAGTGATCCTGATCTGTTAATTGTTCTAGATTTGTTCCATCACGATTGATTTTGTAAAGATCATACCCTTCCTTTGTTTCTCCTTCCATCTTATTAATTTCAGATGAAAGCTTTGCAATAAAATACAAGATGTCACCATTAGGAGAAAAAACAGCATCTGTTACATGTAAAGAATCGTCCGTTACCCTTTTTTGATGACTTCCATCCTTGTTCATCACCAATAAGCTTTGTGCACCATCTATTTCCTCAGAAAGAAATAATAGCTGTTCTCCATCTTGGGAAAACTTCGGGCTCCGAAATCTACCATTTTCTTTGCTACTAACCTTGGTAAGCTCCGATCCATCAAGATTTGCTGTATAAATTGCTTCATCTCCATCTACATAATATGAAAAAGCAATGGTCTCGTCATCTGGTGATACGTCAATATCTTTGCCTAACCCGGTATAAAACTGATAAGGATCTTCTTCGTTTAAAAATTGAAACAAGATAGAGCCAACTAAAAGAAGCAAACTTATGATAGTGAAAACGATCAGAATCCGTTTTTGTCTCATTTTCATCAGCTCCTTCTTCTTTTTACGTTCTAAACTTCTACTACTATCATATGCGAAATTTCACGTTTACTACATAGACTTATCCAAAAAATCAAACGAATTTTCTTTTTTACGTAATCTCTTCTTTTCAGCAGAAAGTGTTTGAGTATTTTTTCTTTTAAAATACACAGGTCTTCCTGAGGTTACCCTAGAAAAACCCTCTACCATAAGCATTACTGCCAAAATTGTGACAGCAAAACAAACAATTGGCGTTAAAGGAATCCATGGGGCCCACTGAAGAAAGATCTTTGATCCTCCGATCAAGCCGGACCACTCATTTGTTACTGATTTTGGAGGATCTCCCCCTTCACTAGGAAAGATTGTTCCACCAAAATAGAGGAAAAATAGCCCTAAATGCGCCATAACAATGAGTGTTTGAACAAATTGCTGCCCGAATAAAATAAAAAATCTTTCTCTTAATGCTGGAAAGATATGCTTTTTGATAATGTGTAATTTTGAGCCTCCAAGTGTCTTCGCACTGCTTACATATTCCTCTTTGAATAGCTCTCTCGTTTCATTTCCTATTAAAACGGATAAAACAGGAACTGTTAAGATTGTCAGAACAACGATTTCAATTGCAATCCGCTCTGTTAGACTATAAACTGGCTCTTGTCCTGCTTTTAAAAACAGAAACGGCTGCAGCAAATATAAAGCAACAACCGATAACGGAACAAAATGAAACACATCAACTAAACTAGTAAGATATTTTTGTCCCTTCGGAAAATAAGTACCTAATACCAATCCTAATGGTACTGAAACCATCATTCGTAAAAAAGCAATAGTTAGAGCTCCTAATATCGTAAATTTGGCTCCTATTAGGACTTTGCTTAACATATCATAACCAAGCTTATCTGTTCCTAACCAAGCTTCCTTGCGAGGAGCAATCGGCGCTGAGTCAATTAACTCCTTATTTTCATCATAAATATGATAGATTTGCCGAACCTCATGATTAACCACAGCCGAGTATATAAAACTCGTACATACTAATAGCAAGAGAAACAAAAATCCTGTTAAAAATAATGGGTTTTTAAGAAGCTTCCTAATAAGTCTCCCTCCAATTCAGGCGATTACATGGATTTATCCAACAGTTCAAGCTGCTCTTTTTTTATAGGTTGTTGTTTTTGTCTAACAAATGGTCTTGTTTTCTTCCTTTTAAAATAAACTGGTCGACCAGTAGTTACTCTAGAGAACCCTTCAACCATAAATGTGACAGTTAAGATCGTTAAAGCAAAGCACATAATCGGTGTTAGCGGAATCCACGGTGCCCATTGAATAAATTGTTTCGATCCTCCGATTAAACCAGACCATTCATTTGTAAATGACTGAGGAGGGTCACTTGCTAGCTGGTCGTTCGATAGAATGGTCCCACCAAAGTAAAGATTAAAGATTCCTAAATGAGCCATGACGATTAATGTTTGAACTAGCTGCTGTCCAAACAGGATAAAAAATCGATCCTTCAGGCTTGGGATAATATGCTTTATCAAAATATGAAGCTTTGATCCTCCTAAAGTTTTGGAGCTTATTACATATTCTGATTTAAATAACTCCCTTGTCTCATTTCCTACTAAAACAGCTAAAATCGGGACAGTTAGAATGGTGAGGACTACTACTTCAATTGTCATTCGTTCCATAAATGAATAAACAAAGCCTTCAGGCTGCTGTCTAAGAACAGGAGTTAATAAATAGAGAGCTATAATCGTGAGTGGAATAAAGTGAAAAGCATCTACTACACTATTTATATATTTTTGCCCTTTTGAAAGATAGGCTCCAAGTATCAATCCAAGTGGAATGGATAACACCATTCGTAAAAAGGCAATAAGAAGAGCGGCTAGAATAGTAAACTTTGCCCCAATTAACACCTTACTTAACATGTCATAACCAAGCTTATCTGTTCCGAGCCATGATTCTTTACGTGGTGCAATAGGAGCAGAGTCAACTAATTCCTTATTTTCATCATAAATATGATAAATTTGATACACCTCGTTATCAACGGCCGCTGTATAAACAAAGCTAGTTAGTAACAGTCCTGCGACAAAAAGAAAACCAATTAAAAAGAGAGGATCTTTAAAAAGCTTCATGATAATGCTTCTCCTCCCTTTACTGTTTTTTCAATGATGAGTTTCACAAGATGATAGAAAACAAAAATTGGGACAAATAAAAAAAGAAGAATAAATGTAAACACTTCTGGTATCATATACGTTGTTAAATAATAGGTAATTCCAAACACATTAAATAAAAGTTCAACAACGACTAATGTTGAAAGCATAAACCATATTGTTTGCTTCAAATGGAAGAAAAGAGAAACAATTGTATTTCGCAAGATGTGCTTCCACAAAATGATTGTATGGCGAATTCCCTTTGCTCTCGTTAAAAGAACATAATCTTTTAATAACTCCTCTTCATAAAGATGGTTAGTAATTCGATATAACTGAATGGTTGGAAGAATTGCCAAACAAATGATTGGAAGCAAATAAGCTTGACTGTCTCCAACTGTGACAACCTTCATTAGTAAGATATCCGTTTTTTTATAGAATGTAATGATCAACAGCTGCAGCACTAGGATGACTAATATATCTGGTAATGATTCAAAAAAGAGAATAGCCAGCTTTATTTTTTCTCGAAGCCATTTCGGAAACTGCATCGTTAAAAATGTTAGTAGAATAGCAATAAGATAGGCTAAAAAGAGCGCACATATAATAAGCGTTAACGAATAAAAGGCACCTTCAAATATGTATTTGTAAACCTGATACTCCACCCCTTTTATCTCAAAGGTTATCTCGTTAAAATGAATAAGGCTGTTGATAATACTAGAAAGTGTATCTATAAACATCCCGATATGACTTCCCCCTGTACCCTGCGCTATAAACAAGGAAGGCAGTGCTCCAAAAATAATAATCCCCACACATGCAGCAATAAACTGCAAACTAATCGCTCCTAGCTTCTTCACCCTTCCACCCCTTTTAGCTTATTTTCCCATAATTATACTATAAATGGTAATTATTAGACGTTATATAAGGAAAATATGTTACATAGAATTAGGACTTGGTTTCGGTTCTGTTAGGTATCGCAGTTATTAATCATGCAAATTGAAATCACCTTTTAAAATGGCGCTTTTCTACCTTTTTTTGGGGTTTGAGTATGAATTTTTACCACCTCATATTGTAAAAGCATTCACATTTCTTGTTTGCGTATGGTTTCTTTCCTTTTTTCTTATAAAAGATTCGTGACTGTATAAAATTTACATTTTTTGCTTGCTTTTATATCACTATTCCCTTTTTATGGGGCTTGCGTATGGTTTTGTTCCAACTCACCACGTAAAAGCATTCACATTTCTTTTTTATGTATGCTTTCTTTCCTTTTTTCCTTATAAATGATTCGTAACTGTATAAAATTTACATTTTTTGATCACTTTTATGTCACTGTTCCCTTTTTATGGGGTTTGCGTATGGTTTTGTTCCAACTCACCACGTAAAAGCATTCGCATTTCTTGTTTACGTATGCTTTCTTTCCTTTTTTTCTTATAAATGATTCGTGACTGTATAAAATTTACATTTTTTACTTACTTTTATATCACTATTCCCTTTTTATGGGGCTTGCGTATGGTTTTGTTCCAACTCACCACGTAAAAGCATTCGCATTTCTTGTTTACGTATGCTTTCTCTCCTTTTTTTCTTATAAATGATTCGCGACTGTATAAAATTTACATTTTTGATCACTTTTATATCACTATTCCCTTTTTATGGGGCTTGCGTATGGTTTTGTTCCAACTCACCACGTAAAAGCATTCGCATTTCTTTTTTATGTATGCTTTCTTTCCTTTTTTCCTTATAAATGATTCGCGACTGTATAAAATTTACATTTTTCACTCACTTTTATGTCACTATTCCCTTTTTATGGGGTTTGCGTATGTTTATGTACCAACTCACACGTAAAAGCATTCGCATTTCTTGTTTGCGTATCCACTTTCCTCAATTTCTCTAATACAAAAATAAATAATTAACCAAAAAAAGTCCTGCTTATAAAGCTGGACTTTTTTAATCAACGGTTACCTTTTATTAAATCCCTTACCTTCTACAAACTCTTTCATATACATTCTTGAAGGTCTAGCTAATAAGCCTGCCATTTGACCTGTCCATGTATCCTTTCTTTTTCCATTTGTTCGCTGCTCATAATAGTGTGAGATGTCCTCATCATATTTTTGAAGCTGCTCCATGTAGTTTTCTTTGTTTTGCTCATACTCATCTTCATGGTAGATATGTTGAAGTGGTAACCTCTGCTTTTGATCTGGCATTTGAGCTGGATAACCTACAGCAACACCGAAAAGAGGTAAAACTAGTGGTGGAGTTTTTAAAAGCTTACAAACTTCATCTAAATTATTTCTAAGTCCACCTATATAAACAGCACCAAGCCCCATTGATTCCGCTGCTAGCACAGCATTTTGTGCAGCAAGAGTTGCGTCAATAGCCGCAACCATGAATTTCTCTGTACTTTCTAACACTTGACTTGTATCTTGTTCATGCTTTTCGGATAGTAACTGATGTCTGTATAAATCTGCACAAAACACGAAGAAATGTCCGTTTTCTGCAACATAATCTTGCCCACCTGCTAGTTCAGCTAACTTTTTCTTTTTGTCAGGATCCTTTATCCCAATAATTGAATAGGCCTGTACATAACTAGATGTTGAAGCTGCTTGAGCACTTTCGACAATTGTTTTAATTTGCTCATCTGATAATAGCTTATCTTCAAATTTACGAATGGATCGATGGTTTTGGATTGTTTTAATAACTTCGTTCATGTTTTTCCCTCCTATAACCTTCTTATCTGAAAGGATACCTTGTTTCGTTTCTTTATGCATTTAGGATGCTCAGTAAAAAAGAGATTAGCCCCCAAAGACTAATCTCCTACACCTTCTATGCTAATTCCTTTTGCTTTGTTTCCTCACCTAGTACAAGTACAGCGAGTGCACCGACAACTATTGCAACGGCAAAGATCAGGAAAATTGAGTTAATCGAATATTCCGCAGCAACTAAATAGCCGACTGTTAATGGTCCTAAAATACCACCAATTCTTCCAAATGAAGCAGCTAAGCCAGCACCTGTTCCACGAACCTCTGTTGGGTAGTGCTCTGGTGTATAAGCATAAAGCCCACCCCATGCACCCAGGTTAAAGAAAGAAAGAAAAATACCTGAAGTTAGCAGCAATGGAAGTGTATCTGCATTTCCGAAGAAATAGGCACTAAGAGCCGTTCCAATTAAGAATGTAACAAGGACAAACTTTCTTCCTGCTTTCTCGATCAGATACGCCGCTAAGAAATAACCCGGCAGCTGAGCAAGTGTCATAATTAGAACGTATTGAAAGCTTTTAATTAAACTGAAACCCTTCATGACCATTACACTTGGTAACCATAGGAACATTCCATAATATGAAAAAACAACACAAAACCATAGAATCCATAGCATGGTTGTTTGCTTTGTATATGGTCTTGCCCATACTTTTGCAATCTTTGTAAAAGATGATTCCTTTTGCTTTGAGACTGTAATAGCTTGAAACCTTGGAGAGTCCGGAAGTTTTAATCTTAAATATAAGGCATAAAATGCTGGCAATGCACTTAATAATAGCGCAGCCTGCCAACCGTAAGAAGGAATAACAAAATATGAAATAAGTGCAGCAATTAACCAACCACCTGCCCAGAAGCTTTCCAACAGAACAACAACCCTGCCTCGCTCATGTGCCGGTACACTTTCTGATACTAAAGTTGAAGCTACAGGAAGTTCTCCTCCTAAACCAGCTCCAATAAAAAATCTTAAAATAAGAAATAATGTTAGTGACGTTACAAATGCAGATATTCCACTTCCGATTGAGAATAGAAGAAGTGTAATAATAAACACTTGCTTTCTTCCAACCTTGTCTGCCATTAAACCAAAAACTAATGCTCCTACAGCCATACCGATTGAATTCACACTGCCAATCCAACCCATTTGCTCCGATGTTAAATCCCAATCCTTTTGTAAAGCTGCAATAATGAATGAAAGAATTCCAACATCCATTGCATCAAACATCCAGCCTAACCCTGCAATACCAAGTAATTTTCTCCTTGAGATATTCTGTGTTGTATCCATGTAAACCACCTTTCATTTTTAACCATAAGTGGTATCAGCATAAAAATGTACCAACTTTCCCCTCTACTCTCCACTAACACTTATACTCTAAATAAAAACAGCTCGTCAATCTATATTGCTTAACATCCCAAAATTAATTTATTCTCATACATTTTTATCTTTGTCAAACAGTAAAAGATATGTTATATTAAATGTAACAAAAAATTCACAAATCGGTTTAACTTTTGACACAATATAGACCAGTTTTAGACAAAATTAGGATGGTACCGATATATGAAAGCGGTGCCACTAAAAGGAGCGTATAAACATGGATGTATTTTTCGCTTATTTATTAATTGGAACTGCTACACCAATATTTTTATGGCTTGAAAATAGAAAAATTGCTCTTTTACAAATCCCACTAATTGTTTTAATGTGGACTACGTTAATTCTATATATGTATTCTGATTTTGGAGCAGGACATCTAATATTTGGATCAATTTTTGTCATTAATATTCTTGCTGCTCACTTGACAGTTCTTTATGTTCTTTATACTTCTAAATTACCTGAGTTTTTACAAAGCAGAACAGACGAAGGCTATACACACTAATACGCAAAAAAGGTATGACTCATATTCGAGTCATACCTTTTTCGTTTTAATGCATATCCCAAACCATTGCTAACAAAGTACCAAAGATTGTTACTAATGCAATAATTACTCCATAGTATACATTTGCATAGATCGCTGCTTTGTCCTCAGTTTCACCTGCGTGCATAAATACCACTAACTGAAGTCCAGCCTGTATAAATGCTGTTACTAACAGGACTGTCATTCCTACCGTAAATGACATATCGAAGAAGTAAACACCCAGTGCTACTAAAGTAAGGACTAGTGAAAAGACAAAACCCATCACTTGTTTCATCGGGAATAATTCACTCATTGTTTACATCATTCCTTTCAAATAGATGAAGCTGAAGATAAAGATCCAAACAACATCTAGGAAGTGCCAGTATAAACTGAAAATAAATGACTTGTTAGCTGTTTCTGGAGTTAACCCACGCTTTTTCACTTGCATGATGATAAATAATCCCCAGAATAAACCTACAGTTACGTGGGCTCCGTGAGTACCTAGAGTCGTTAATAAAATCGACGTAAAGGCACTTGCCCCAATGCCCGCTCCTTCATGTGCATAGTGGATAAATTCATAGATCTCAATACCTAGGAATCCTAATCCAAGAAGCAGTGTAATAGCAAAGAAATTTATCATTGCTTTTTGTCTACCAAGACGCATCGCATGAATACCTAAACCAATTGTGAAACTACTTGTTAAAAGTAAGAATGTTTCAAGGATAACAGGTGTAATAACGAAGATTTCGGCTCCATCAGGACCTGATCCTGTACGATTATATAGTGTGAAATAGGTAGCGAAAAGTGTTGCGAAAAGCATGATTTCCGCACCTAGGAAAATCCAAAATCCAAAGATCTTTAAACGATTTTCTTCTGTAGCATATTCAAGTGGTAGCGAGTTATCAATTTTCATCATTAAGCACCTCGCAATTCTGATTCAGTTTCTTCAATTTCTTTAACAGGAATATAACGACCATGATCTTCTTCGAAAGAACGTAGTGTCATAAAGATAAAGATTCCGATTGTAGTGATAATTGCTGGAATCCATAGGCTAAAGATTAGTGAGAAGCCCCATACAAAGAACACACAGCTCATTAGGAATGGCATTCCACTGTTATTAGGCATATGAATTTTTTCAATTTCACCTTTAAATAGCTTGTGATCATGTTTTTTCGCATCCCAGAATGGTTCGCTAGATTTAACTTCTGGAACAATTGCGAAGTTGTATTCTGGAACTGGAGTGTGTGTAGCCCACTCTAGTGTACGTGCATCCCATGGATCGGCACTAATATCTCTTGATGCATAACGAATGCTGTAGTAAATGTTATAAACGATTAACACAAATCCAATTGCCATAATCCCAGCACCAACAAATGAAACCATGTTAAGTGGTCCAAATCCAGTAGATTCTGAATACGTGAAGCTACGACGTACTTGGCCATCTAAACCTGTAATATACATTGGGATAAATGCTAGAACAAATCCGATTGAAAGCAACCAAGCTGTCCATTTCCCAAGTCTTTCGTTCAACATAAAACCAAACATTTTTGGCCAATAGTAAGTTAATCCAGCAAGCATAGCAAAAACTACACCTGGAATAATAACATTGTGGAAGTGAGCAACCAAGAACATTGTATTATGATACTGATAGTCAGCTGCAGACATCGCAAGCATAACCCCAGTTACTCCACCTAATGTGAATAGTGGAATGAAAAGCATTGAATAAAGCATTGGCGTTGTCATACGAATTTTACCTTTTCTAAGCGTAAGCAACCAGTTAAAGATTTTAACACCAGTTGGCACAGCAATGATCATCGTTGTAATAGAGAAAATGCTGTTTGTAAAGGCACCTTGACCCATTGTGAAGAAGTGATGCGCCCATACTAAGAAAGATAAAAGTGAAATTAATACCATAGACCAAACCATTGATTTATAGCCATATAGGTTACGTCCTGAGAATGTAGAGATAATCTCACTGTAAAGTCCGAATGCCGGTAAAATCAAGATATAAACTTCAGGATGTCCCCAAACCCAGAACAGGTTGGCCCAAAGCATATCCATACCACCGTTATCAAGAGTAAAGAAATGTGTTCCAAATAGACGATCCATTGTTCCCATTGCAAGTGCTACAGTTAACACAGGGAATGCGAAAACAATGATTAAGTTCGCAATAAGAGCTGACCATGTGAACATTGGCATTTTCATTAATGTCATACCAGGTGCTCTCATTTTCATAATCGTCGTGATAAAGTTAATACCCGTCATCAGGGTTCCTATCCCGGCAATCTGTATCGCGATCATATAATAGTTCGTACCTACAGATTTACTAAACTCTTCACTTGCTAGAGGGAAATATGAAGTCCACCCTGCGTCAGGTGATCCACCAACAACGAATGAAATATTAAATAACATAGCTCCCATAAAGAATAACCAGAAGCTTAAAGCATTAAGACGTGGGAACGCAACATCACGTGCTCCAATTTGCAGTGGAACAACCAAGTTCATGAAGAACATGATAAATGGCATCGCCATGAATAGAATCATAACAACCCCGTGTGTTGTAAAAATCTCATTATAATGCTGTGAATCGAGTAACGTATTATCAGGAACCGCTAGCTGTGCACGAAGCATAATTCCGTCGACACCACCACGGAATAACATAACTAACGCGGAAATTAAATACATAATACCGATACGTTTATGGTCAACTGTTGTTATCCATTCACGCCATAAATAACCCCATTTTTTAAAGTACGTTAATCCAGCAATGATAGCGATCGTGGTTAAACCAATGGCTACCATCGAAGCATAGATTGCAAAGCTTGGATGAGGTACGGCAAAACGATCAAAGAAATCCATACGTTTGTGACTCCTTTCGGAAGTAAATTTATTTTAAAGATCCGATATCTTTTAAAAGTTAATGATTACTGTGTTCTGAATGGTCTTCGTGTGAGTCAGTTTCAGTTGTTTCTGCTTCATGTCCTTCATGTTCAGACTCTGAACCTTCTTCACTGTGATGACCGTGATTTGGTGGAGCAAACTCTAAATGAGTACCCGTATAAGTTAATTGACCAAGATGACCCGGCTCTAATAACTCTTCAAATTCTGTTTCAGTAAGTGGTTCAGCCGTTTCTTTTACTTCATCTACCCACTCATCAAATTCAGTTTGAGACATAGCTGTTACGTTAAACGTATTATCAGCAAATCCTTCACCACTAAAGTTTGAGTTTCTTCCTAAAAATTCACCAGCGTGATCTGCTGCAAGATGAAGTGTTGTAATGTGATCATTCATCGCATACTTTTGTCCACCAAGCTGTGGAATCCAGAAACTTGTAATTGGTCCATGTGAATAAAGCTTAAACTCAAGTGGACGATCTGTTGGTACATATAAATAGTTCACCGTTTCAATATTTTCTTCTGGATAACTAAAATGCCATTTCCAGTTAGAAGATGACGCATAAACAACTAAAGGCTCTTTATCTTCATATCCTTCAGGCTGTGCTTCAACAATATAGTTACTTTGCACTGACACAAAAGAAAGGTAAGCAACAATAATAATTGGTACACCTACACAAATCGTTTCAACCCATACATTTCCATGAATGTGTGGTGGCTCATAATCATCAGGCATGTTAGAAGCACGATATTTCACTAACATATAAGCTAATAGTCCAAGAACAACAAGAACGATAAATAACATAATTCCCATAGATAATAAGATGTCACTTGCTAGTCTTTCTGCCTGTGGTCCTTTAGGATCCAAAACCAGTAACGGCTCACATCCTGATAACAATGCGGCAATGGAAACCATAACTGTGAACAACGTCCATTTTAATTTCATATAAGTACTCCTTTCTTTCCTTCACATAAGCTTCATTCTATACCTACATCATCAGAGTTAGATACCCCGACAACACTTTGTGAAAACATGCACAAGATCAGTGTGAAAGATCACACAAGATCGTTAATCACATCATATCAGACGTTCGCAAATAAGTTTATTGGTAAAATCATGTGTCATATATCGTTCAACTATTAGTCACTTTTTCGTAATATATTGATCATAAATTGTTCACTTTTATGGAAAAAATTCCACTTACATGGGAGGGTGTGCTTGTAGTGGTGGAGGATGGGAATTTATTTGTTTTTAATATCCAGGTTATAGATTCTGTCTCTGGTTGATCCAGTAGATGACACATCAAGGGACTTTAGTAACCTTGTGGCTAAAGCACTGGAATTAATGCATAGAAAGTCTCTCATATGTTGATTGGTTATTTCTGAACCATATAAAAGTTTATAATCCTTAATGGCTTTAAGGTGTGCATTCTTATCTTTATTTTGGCATGTTGGACACAACCAAGTTCCATATAATCTCTCCATTGACAGGAATGAGCAAGATGGACAAATTACACCGTTAAGAATATCACCTTTTCTTATATTAAATTTCTTGAGTATAGGCTGATTGAGTTCTTGATGACCTTTTTTCAACTGTCTTATTATCTTTTTTATTTCTTTTTCACTTATTATTTCTTTTTTATATTTATTATGGATTTGCTGCAGTTTTGTTGGGAGATAATTGGCGTTTACGACCATGTTGCTCAACATTTTGTTATCGTGTGGAGAAGTACGAATGAGGGTGTTAGAGTTACTAATTACCACTAGGGAGTGAATTGGAATATTTGAAAACATATTTTTCTTCAACCACCTCTTCAATTGCTTCTCATGTTGAAGGGATTGAACAATAGGGTCTTGAAATGCCGTTTCCTTTCCGCCCAACTCCCTTATTAGCTGATGAAAGTTAGAATCAAAATAAATTGTGCCTGCGATATTTTTAATTTCTAATTTAATCAAGTAGTATCTGTTCAATAATAATGAATCCATTTGGAAATAGCGGCCTGACTCTTTTAAACGAATATCATTTAAAATGTAAAAGTTATCTTCAGGCAGAAATGATAATTGATAATCTACTGCTTTTTCACCTTTGTATCCAGCTAGTCTCTTGGAAAGATCATTCTTTATTTCAGGGACTTTGATATGGCCTGGTCTTATTCTTTCTAATAATGCCTGTAATTTAAGAATAATAAGAGGTATTTCTCTCTTTTTTACTATCATAGCTCCAACTCCTTATAAAAATATGCTTATACCTTCGCTACATAGTGAAATAATCCTCTAATTTACTATTATTTTTATTTAAAATTGTGAAATCTATCATCCTGCATACCTAATTTTTCAACTTCGAGTAAAAATCTATCAACTTTATAGGATAATCTATCAACTTTGGCAAAAAATCTATCATTCGACATAAGTCAGCAATTTCCGCCCCCCAACAGGACTCTTCCTAAATAGAAAAAGGCCGCATACAGCGGCCCATCTACCTGGTATTTCTATTACAAATTCCGACAAACTTCGGGGAGTGACAGGCACCCAGCACCAGGCACCACCACTACCCCACTCTCTCTTCAGCAACTTTTTTTATATACCGATTCCTAGTAATCAAGAACTCCCTCATATACTGCTCCAAAAACAGTCGGTCCGCGATTTTTCCTATGAATCCAAATGGAGAGGTGTAGTCGAATGTGTCGAGCATGAGTGTGCCGTTTGGTTTTTCGATGAATTCATGGACGTGGTAGAAGCGTTTGAAGGCTCCTTTTTCCATTTCGTCGACGAATCGGTTTGGGAAATCAAATTCCGTAATCCGAACAGTTAGGTTTTGTTTGATTCCAAAGTGGACGGCTTCCCATGTGACCGTTTCGTTTAACTCGATTAAGCCACTTGTTACACCACCAATCGCACGTTCATTTGTTTGACTTGTGGATTGGGTATGAATATCAATATCTCGCGCAACATCAAAGCAAATGTCACGAGGGGCATAAATAAACATATCTGTCTTTATGATTGGCACGTTCGATCTTCCTTATCTTAAAATCTTAGTAACTTTTCACCTGCAGCAGGTCAAAACGGTTTCCATAGAGATCTTCAAACACAACCTCTGTTCCCCATGGCATTTCTTGGGGTTCACCTAAAAAGCGCACCCCTTTTTCTTTCATTATATGATATTCACGCAAGCAGTCATTTGTTTCAATAACCAGAAATACATGTTCAGCAGCTTGTGAACCTACGCGTGCCTTTTTCTCATCATTATCGGCTTCTACAAATACAATTGGCGTTCCGCATTCACGAGAAGGAGCAACTGTTACCCAGCGCATGCCTTCTCCAAATGAGTTGTCAGTAAGCAAAACAAACCCGAGCTTATTTACATAATAATCAATTGCTTCATCATAATCTGAAACAAGGATTGTGATATGTCCAATTTTACGGCTCATTCTGGCTACTCCTTTAAATTAAGCTTTGCTAATGCATCTGCCAATGCATTATTTGAAAAGTTATCATCTTGCTTTTTCATATAGCTTGCCACTTCGCGTTTTGATACCTTGCTGTTTTGGTTCTTTTTCCGTCTTTCTTGGAATGTGGACATTTTTTCGCGATGGCCGCATTTGCAAGTGAACATTTGTCCTTCTCCCTGTCCGCGTAGCTCAAGCTTTTTGTGACAGTTTGGACAGCGTGCGTTCGTTACTTTTGATATGCCTTTTCTGTGGCCACATTCGCGGTCCTGACAAACAAGCATTTTGCCTTTTTTGCCGTTTACTTCTAACATGAGCTTGCCGCAGTCCGGACATTTGCTGCCTGTTAGATTATCATGCTTAAAGGTTTGTTTACTGTTTTTAATTTCAGCTACAACCTCTTTTGCGTATTTCTTCATCTCATCTAAGAAGGCCTGTTTCGGTAAGCTTCCTTTCGAGATTTTAGTCAGCTTTTGTTCCCATTCAGCTGTTAACACAGGTGATTTCAGATCTTCAGGAACAAGGTTTAGCAGTTGCTTTCCTTTTGACGTAATAAAAAGATCCTTGCCTTTTTTCTCTATTAAAAAGCTGCTGTACAGTTTTTCGATAATATCTGCTCTCGTTGCAACAGTACCAAGTCCACCTGTTTCACCGATTGTTTGAATAAGATCCTTACTTTCTCCTGCCATATACTTCGTAGGGTTTTCCATAGCCGAAAGAAGTGTCGCCTCATTAAATCGAGCAGGTGGCTTTGTTTCGCCAGTAGTTTTTGATACTGACTGAACCTTTAGTGTCGCCCCTTCAGATAGAGCCGGTAATGTTTGGTCATCTTCACTGTCTTCATCGACAAAATCTGTATAAACTTCCTTCCAGCCTGCAGACACAACACGTTTACCTTTTGCAGTAAAAAGCTCTTCACCTATTTTCGCTGTTACAACTGTTTGTTCATATTGATAAGCAGGAAGTAAAACGGCTAAAAATCGTTGAATAACTAAATCATAGATTTTGCGTTCTTTATCGGATAAAGCACTTAGTGGTACTGATTCTTCTGTTGGGATAATCGCATGGTGGTCTGATACCTTTTGATCATCAACAAAAGATTTATTCGCTTTGATGGGTTTATTTAAAATTTTTGCGATGATAGAAGCATATGGCTTCACTCTGCAAGCTTCTAGTCGATCCTTTAAAGTTGGAACGATATCACTAGTTATATAGCGAGAATCTGTTCGTGGATACGTTAGCACTTTATGTTGCTCATAAAGCTTTTGCATAATTGAAAGAGTCTCTTTTGCTGAGTAGCCAAAGCGTTTATTTGCATCACGTTGAAGCTCAGTTAAGTCGTAAAGAGCTGGTGAATATGATTTTTTCGGTGTTGTTTTGACGTTTACTACCTTCGCGTCTTTTCCTTTTAATTGAGCGAGCTTTCCATCAATTGCTGCTTCATTAAACGTTTTTGTATCTTTTGTTTTTTCGTCCTGCCAAGCAAATCTTAAGCTATTTTCTGCAACAGCCTTGATTCCATAATATTTTTTAGGCTTGAAGCTGCGAATTTCTTCCTCGCGCCCGGCAATCATTGCTAATGTTGGTGTTTGAACACGGCCTGAAGATAGCTGGGCATTGTATTTTGTTGTTAAAGCACGTGTTGCGTTTAAGCCAACAATCCAATCAGCCTCTGCTCTAGCAACTGCAGAAGCATATAAGTTTTCATACTCTTTCCCATTCTTTAGCTTACGGAAGCCTTCTTTTATTGCTTTATCAGTTACAGATGAAATCCAAAGCCTTTTAATCGGCTTATTTACGCGCGCTTTTTCTAAAATCCAGCGGGCAACGAGTTCTCCCTCACGACCAGCATCAGTGGCAATGACAATGTCCCGAACATCTTTACGTAATAATTGTGTTTTTACCGATTGAAATTGTTTGCCTGTTTTTTTAATTACAACTAGCTTTAATGGAGCTGGAAGCATTGGTAAATCTTCCAAGCGCCATGATTTATATTGATCACCATAGCTTTCTGGATCAGCTAATGTAACAAGATGGCCTAATGCCCACGTTACGATATATTGATCTCCCTCAAGAAAACCATTACCTTTTTTATGACAATTTAACACTCTAGCTAAATCTCTTCCAACAGAAGGCTTTTCAGCTAAAACGACTGTTTTACTCATAGAAACATCCTTTCACAACTTACATTCTGCTTCTATTATAGATGAATTCGGGACAAAGGGACAGGTTCCTCGTCCCACTCAAGTGGGACGAGGAACCTGTCCCCATTTACCAGTAGCATATTAGACCAAACAGTAGTAGAATGATGCAAGATACTGTTTTAAGCTTGGAGGTTAAAGAAGATGAGTCTATTAGCTATTGATAATCTCAGTCACAGTTTTGGTGACCGTACATTATTTAAGGACGTATCACTACGCTTATTAGCTGGTGAGCGCGTTGGTCTTGTTGGAGCAAATGGCGTAGGGAAATCTACGATGATGAATATAATTACAGGGCAGCTTATTCATGACGATGGGCGTGTGGAATGGACACCAGGAGTTCGTTATGGCTACCTTGATCAGCATACTGTGTTAACAAAGGGAAAAACGATTCGCGATATTTTGAACGATGCGTTTTTACCTTTATTTGAACAGGAAAAAGAATTAAATGCTGTTACAGAAAAAATGGCAACAGCTACACCTGAAGAGCTTGAGGAATTGCTAGATACAATGGCTAAAATTCAGGATCGTCTTGATGCAGGTGGTTTTTACACATTGGATATGAAAGTAGAAGAAACAGCACGTGGTTTAGGCCTTGATGCGATTGGTCTTGATCGTGATGTTTCAGCTTTAAGTGGTGGACAGCGTACGAAAGTATTGCTAGCAAAGCTATTACTTGAGCAGCCTGATGTTCTTTTACTAGATGAGCCAACTAACTATCTTGATGTGGAGCATATTAAGTGGTTAAGTAGCTATCTAAGAGATTATCCACATGCATTTCTCTTAATCTCGCATGATACTGAGTTTATGAATGGTGTATCAAATGTCATTTTCCATTTAGAATTCTCAAAGTTGACTCGTTATACAGCAACATATGAAAAATTCCTGGAGCTTGCTGAGATTAATAAAAATCAGCATTTACAAGCGTATGAAAAGCAAAAGGAATTTATTAAAAAGCAAGAAGACTTTATTGCAAAGAATAAAGCACGTTACTCAACAACAGGACGAGCAAAAAGCCGTCAAAAGCAGCTTGATCGAATCGAACGTATTGACCGTCCTGAAACTGCAGTTAAACCAACGTTTGAGTTTAAAGAATCAAGAGGAAGCAGCCGTTTTGTTTTCGAAGCGAAGGATCTTGAAATTGGCTATAATGAGCCGCTATTACCTAAATTATCAATGACCATCGAACGTGGCGAAAAAATTGCGATTGTTGGTTGTAACGGTATTGGTAAATCGACATTATTAAAAACGATTTTAGGTAAAATTGAGCCACTGGGTGGTTCGGTTAACCGCGGTGACTTCTTATTTCCTTCTTATTTTGAGCAGGAAGTGAAAGCAGATAACATCACACCGATTGATGATGTGTGGAACGCCTTCCCACATCTTGATCAACACCAAGTTAGAGCTTTACTTGCTCGCGCCGGCTTGAAAAATGAACATATTTCACGTCCATTAACCCAGCTTAGTGGTGGAGAGCAAGCAAAGGTTCGTTTATGTAAATTACAGATGAACGAAAGCAACTGGTTACTTTTTGACGAGCCTACAAATCATCTTGATGTTGTTGCGAAGGAAGAGTTAAAGCGTGCGATTAAAGCATATAAAGGGACTGTTGTTCTTGTTTGTCACGAACCTGATTTTTATGAAGATTGGGTAACCAAGACTTGGGACATTGAAGAGTGGGCAGAGCAGAGCTAAGGAAAGTGATTGGGTATTTCTTAACGTGTTCGGTTTTAGAAGTACAAAATTAGAAATCACCGTACTATTCGAACAGTCATTTACACCTTATACTAATAGAATACTTGATTAGAAAAAATGCTTGGAACATTAATTGTGTCTCCAAGCATTTTTTACATTGTTTTGCACTCATAGGATAGAAAGATAAACGGGAAAACTCCGTTTAAATTAGAAAATACTAACATTCCCCATAATATTAGGGGAATTTTTCCGCTTATATGAACTTATTCTTTAGATTTAGTTATATATAGACAAGTTAACCGGAATATATCCGCTTATATCGGCTTTTTAAGCACATATTATATACCTTAACCGGAATTTCTCCGCCTATAAACTCCTATATCTCCACTGTACTCAAAACCAAACTACTTAGATATTTATAATGGAAAAAATTAATGTGTTTATTTAATTGGACAAGGGGGAATATAACTTCCAAGACGGGGGATACCAAATTAAAGGAGGAGAGAATAATGGGTTTTATTTGGGCTTTAATTGTAGGCGGAATTATTGGCTGGTTAGCAGGCTTAATTGCAGGACGTGATATGCCAGGAGGTGTAATTGGCAACATTATTGCAGGATTTATTGGAGCTTGGTTAGGCTCTCTTCTATTTGGTCAATGGGGCCCAGAAATGGGTGGATTCTATATTATCCCAGCTTTAATTGGTTCGATTATCCTTGTGTTTGTTGTAAGCTTTGTAATGAGAAAAATGCGAAGCGGACGAACAGCTTCATAATAAATGGCAGTAAGTAAGTTTAAAAGCCCTATTTCAAAAGAAATAGGGCTTTTAAATAAATAATTACATTTGTCCTAATGCATTTGCTAAAGAGGCGGTTGTATTGATTTCTTCAAAATCAAGGCCGAGCTGTATGGCTGTTTGAGCAATTTCTGGGCGAATTCCTGATAACGTTGATCGAACACCTAAAAGCTTTAACGCCTTAATTAAGTGAAAAATTTCATGAGCAACCATTGTATCAATGATGGCAACACCGGACAGGTCAATACATAAATGTTCTACTTCAAGATTTGCACATTGTGTTAATGTGTTTTCTAAAATTAGTTTTGCTCTAGCTGTATCAATATCACCAATAAGAGGAAGAAGCGCTGTTTTATTTTGCAGAAGAATGACTGGTGAACTAAGCTCATTGATCATTTCCTTTTGTGCAGCAATTTGTTTCATTGTATTCTTATGGGCTGCATCAATGTAAATATAAACGGAAAGATTGATGACTTTTTTAACAACATCTAACCATGAAAATAATTGATCAACAGAAACTGTATCAAGATTCTCTTTATAAAAGCTTTTGATATATTTAAGATAAACATCTTGAGTTCTTAAAAATTCCCTCACAACATAATGAACGGGTGTTTCTAAATGCTTTTGATCTTGTGCTAATTCCTCTGACCATGCTCTAAACTCACTTACAAATTTCCCTTCCTCTTCAATGAAAAGCCTATGTAAATGGATAAAATAGTCCTGATTTTGCTCTTTTAATGATTGAATAATAGCTGGATCTTCCGTTGAATAGACTGAGTTTGGATCATTATCATCAACTAGATTATACCAGTCTTCTGACATCTGCCATGAGTTCTTAACTAGGTAGTGATATAGTTCTTCATTTCTATGCATCTGTAGTCTCTCCCTAATCTGTTGTCTGATTTATTTGACAAGTGAATGCTTAAAGGCATAAATAACAGCCTGTGTTCGATCCTGAACATCCAGCTTACTTAGGATGTTGCTAACATGGGTTTTGGCGGTTTTTAACGCAATAAACAATTCATCCGCAATTTCTTGATTGGTTTTTCCTTGTGCCATTAATAATAAAATTTCCATTTCCCTTGAAGTGAGTTGATCATGGAGGTATGTTGTTTCTCGTTGTCTCATCTTCATCATCATTTTACCTGTAACCTCAGGCTCTAAAATCGATTGTCCATGAAACGTGGCACGAACTGCATTGGCGATTTCACTTGCTTTAGATGTTTTTAATAAATAGCTTGTTGCCCCTGCTTCAAGAGCTGGATATACCTTTTCATCATCGAGAAAGCTTGTCACAATGATAATTTTCGCCTCAGGCCAGGCATCGACAATTTGCTTTGTTGCCTCAATTCCGTCCATCTCCTTCATAACCAGATCCATTAAAATCACATCTGGACGAAGATTAAGACATAGCTCTACACCTTTTTTGCCGTTATCCGCTTCACCGATTACCTCAATGTCCGGCTGGGCAGATAAATAGGATGAAACACCGATTCGTACCATTTCATGATCATCAACAAATACCACTTTAATCATTGTTCTCACTCTCTCCTGCTAGGACAGGAACTTTTACCTCTAACCGTGTCCCTTTGTTTTTTAAACTGACAATTTTCATTGAACCACCTATTTCAACAGCTCGTTCATGCATGTTTTGTAAACCGTATGAACCTGTTTTACCTTCTTCAAGCTCAAACCCAATGCCATCATCTGTCACACGCATAATGACAAAAGAATCGCGTTCTATAAGCAACACGTCCAAACTTGTTGCCTTTGCATGGCGAAGTGTATTGGAAACAGACTCTTGAAGAATACGAAATAAATGGTCCTCTACACCTTTGTCTAATGGGATCGGCTCTACTTTCCATTTTATGTTCATTGTCACCTTTTGCATTAGTTCTACTAAAAGCTCTTGAATTCCTTCTTGAAGGGATTTACCTTTTAATGCCGCAGGGCGTAAATGTAATAGGAGCGCTCTCATTTCGAGCTGTGATTGATGGATGGTTGCTTCAATAAGCCTTAACTGCTTCGATTCATCATCCTCCCATTCTTCTCTACTCTCAGTAATAGCAGACATCATCATGGATGCTGCAAATAGCTGCTGACTAACAGAATCATGAAGCTCACGGGCTAATCGGTTTCTTTCTTGTGAAACCAATTCTTGTATTCTCTTTTCTTGGTCTTCCGCTTTTTCTGTAGCCAATTTTTGCGAAAGCTTTGTTTGTTCCTGAATTTGCTTCTGAATCTTTTCAACCATTTTTTGAATATCTTGCACTTCTGGTAAACAAGGCTGTTCAGCAGAAATCGTTCGACCCTTTTCAAGCTCTTGGATCGTTTGTTCAATCGTTCCTAGTTGTTTTTTCCAATAAAGACCTGAAAAGAAACCATAAAGTACACCTGCTAATATGCTTATGCTTGGCACAATATAAATAAAAGGTAAATCCATAATTTTTTGTGTCCATAGTTCACTCCAATTATGAAGTGGAAAGGCCATAAAAAACATGAGGGAAAGAAGAATGAATAGAATGAGCGAAAAAAAGGCTCCTAACAAAACTTGCCGCTGAATGATATTCATATTCTTTTCACCTCAAGCTTTCCTGAAATAGCTGAAGTGATTAATTTTACCTTTTGTTCACCTTGTCTGTACTGCGGTGTTTCATATACAAGTGTTTCATTCACAACCTTTTGCTTAAAGTCTTGAAAAACGTCCACATCACCAATCATAACAGAATGGTTAATATGAACCTCTACTTCATACGGAACAAGAATTTGAACATTTCCTAGTAAACTGCGTATCGAAATAACCGCTTCCTCATTTGGCAAGACCGTATCACTTAAATCAATGACTGTGTTCCCAACACCCACCTGAATATTGATATCATTCCATTCATATGCAGTATCCGGTGATTTTTGATTGGTAAAGAACTTATTTTCAAAGATTTTTTTCTGAACAATCACTACCCCTTCTGCCGGTTCATTTTCTTCTGATTCGCCCGCAGGCTCCTTCACACTTGGTTTTATTCGGTTAGGCTCCTTCTGTGCTTGGAAAAATTGAACAACAGCATAAATGAGCAGCACACAGATAAAATAACGAAATGTCATCATGTTCAGAACGGTAACAACAAGCCAAATCCATCCAATCCAATAGAGGCTCTTGCCTATAAATCGCGGTCGCCATCTACGACCTAAAAAAATGCATCCAATCGATAACAAAAATGTAACGATTAAACCACCATTAAAAAATAATATTTCTAAAAGAAGGAGGAGAATTCCTATTAGAATAATCCAATTTACATAATCAGAATTCATATTTCTTAACACGCGGTTTCCTCCCCCCTATTAATATAGTAACAAACTTTTACTTTCAGCCGTGTTTCATATGAAAGAAGGCGCAAGTTTGACCTACGCCTTTTTAGAATACCATGAAGGTTTACGAGATTGTATTTGTTTGTTCAGTTTTTAATTGTTTTTCTAACTGTGCAATACGAGCATCAATTGTGTTGCGGTGATAAGCCTTTGTTACTTGCTGCTCGAGACGATCTAGATAGCTCTCCATTTCTTCAAATCTTGTGAATGCTTTTGTTGAAAAACTACCAGAATCAGATACTTTGCTTATACGGTGGTGAGCACGGGCAACATTTTCTCTTCCCATTAACTCCATACGTTTGATCTGCATATCTTTTAATTTATGTTTCATTTCTTCATACTTTTGCTCAAGCTCTTCAAGCTGCTGTGCGGTTTGCTTACGAGATGCATCTAAACGCTCTCTTCTTTCTTCATAATGAGCATACTCCTTTAAAGCAAATTCATAAAGCTCAGCTTCTCCCGCCTTTGATGCAATTTCAGCTTGGTGCTTACGCTTTTCTGCTAGATGTGTTGCTTCATTGTACTCACGGTTAAACTCTTCTTTTAACAAATACTGACGTTCTACTAACTTACGAACTTTTTCTGTTTCTTGCTCACATTGTCTTAAGTAGTGGTTTAAAACTGAAATTGGATTTTTTTGTTCCTTTTGATCTAAGGCCTCGTGTAAATCTGCTGAAATTGTATCCGCTAATCTTGTAAAAATATTTGCCATTATAAATCTCTCCTTTTAATGTGTTTTCCATTTTTTATTAAACCTTGTGAGGAGTTTACTCTAGCACTCCTCAGTCAAGGTGGGATAAACGTTTATCAATAGTTACCTTTTAAATCGTTCCATTCTTTTTCAAAGTTTGTAAATGGATCTGAATCTTCTTTTATAGTCTTTTTAGACGATTTGTTCCAATTTTTATAAACAACGTAAATCACATATGCAGCAACAAATCCTAAAATTGCTGGAAGATTTGATGCTGAAGCAAATAGGGCGATCACACCAACAATGGCTAACACGACTTTGTTAAATTTAGATTCAGTCTTGATAAATCCTTTGTACGAGTAGTACAGAATGAGAAGACTTAATCCTAAAGCAATCATCGGTGCTAAATTTGATAGCAGTATTGCCACAGCCACCCCACCTAAAAGTAAAAGCCCAAACTTTTTCATCTTTTGTTTCCTCCTTTTTTAGTAGAAAAGCTTGTTAACTTTTCTCTATACCAACCAACACAAGTTGTTTGGCTCGTTATGTTGTGTTTAACTTGTGTTCGTTTCTATGTCTTTATCTTACCTACATTCTAGAGTTCTCAAAACGAGCCTCAGCTTTATTTTCATCTACGGCTAGAGGCTTAGTGTCGATAAGACTGTCGATTTTTCATAAGCAATACATGTTTTCACCATAATTGGAAAAAATTAATAAGAATGATGTTTAGCCTATAGGAGGTATTTGAATGACAGAAGAATTTCCACAAGGAAAGATGCCTTATGAACCTGAGCCATTTTGGAGAGAATCAACTCAATTAAAATCGTTTCCCCCCTTAAAAATTGATACAGAAGTTGATGTAGCAATCGTTGGAGGCGGGATTACCGGGATTACAACTGCTTACCTATTATCAAAGCAAGGATTGAAGGTAGCTATATTAGAAGCAAGTGAAATTCTAAATGAAACAACCGGTCATACTACGGCGAAAGTAACAGCTCAGCACGGCCTTATTTATGACGAATTAATTCAGCACATGGGCGAAGAAAATGCTAAGCTGTATTACCAAGCCAACATCGATGCCCTAGAATTTGTACGTCAAACAACAAATGAACTTAAGATTGATTGTGATTTAACTGAAGAAGATGCCTATATCTATGCAATAAGTGACCATTATGAAAAGAAAATAAACAAAGAGCTTGAAGCCTATCAAAGACTTGGTATACATAGTGAGTATGTTAATAGCATTCCTTTTCCAATTGATATAAAAGGCTCTATTGTCATGAAATCTCAGGGACAATATCATCCTTTGAAATTTTTAAACGTACTTGTTGATGAAATTGTGAAATCAGGTGGAGAAATCTACGAGCAAACAACTGCCATCGATATCGACGAAACAACACCCAAGCCAACAATTATTACAAGAGAAGGTCGCCGTGTTGCCTGCAAATATGCGATCGCCTGCTCACACTTCCCATTTTTTGATGGAAAAGGATTTTACTTTTCTCGCCTGCATGCAGAGCGTTCTTACATTCTTGGCGTTCGCGCGAAAATGGATTTCCCTGGTGGAATGTACTACAGCGCCGATTCTCCAACAAGATCGTTGCGCTACACACCGATGAATGGTGAAAAACTTATATTAGTTAGTGGGGATGGTCATAAAACGGGGCAAGGCATGTCCACCTACAAGCACTATAAAGCACTCGAGGAATTCAGCGAGGAAGTGCTCGGAATTGAAGAGATTAAATATCGCTGGTCTGCCCAAGATCTTTACACTCTAGATAAAGTTCCTTATGTTGGATCAATAACATCCAGCAAACCAAATATCTTAGTAGCAACTGGCTACCGAAAATGGGGAATGACAAACGGAATTGCCGCATCAAAGATTCTTGCGGATCTTGTTTTAGAAAAAGAAAATCCTTATCAAGATCTATATAGTCCGTCTCGTTTTTACGCTGATCCTAGTATTAAAAAGTTTCTTAAGCAAAACCTTGATGTTGCAGGTCATTTAATTGAAGGAAAAATTGATATTGCCGATAAAAGCATTCAAGATATCAGAAACGATGAAGGCTCTGTTGTTGTTGTGAATGGCAAACGAGCTGGCTGCTATAAAGATAATGAAGGAAACGTGAATCTTGTTGATACAACCTGTACGCATATGGGCTGTGAAGTAGAATGGAACAGCGGCGACCGCACTTGGGATTGCCCTTGTCATGGATCAAGATTTTCGGTTACTGGTGATGTTGTTGAAGGACCGGCGAAGAAGCCGTTGAAGAAGGTAGATATGTAGTAGGGATTTAGGGATTAGGAAAACAAAGAAAAGGGCTGCTGTCGGCAGCCCTTTTCTTTATGCTTTGTACTTGCAAGAAATAGGTGATAGTTGCAAGTTTGGTGGCTAGAGATGCAAAATTAATTTGAATAGGTTGCAAACATATTCGGGATTTTGCAAATTGACTAACTTTCATTAAGTTGGATTTAATGATTTGAGTTAGAAAATTAAACATGTATAGTGATGAACGACATTTCTTCGAGGGAACTGATCACTTTTGTCGTTCATTCACCTTATGAACGACTTTCCTCCGAAAAAACCACTCACTTTTGTCGTTCATTCACCTTATGAACGACTTTCCTCCGAAAAAACCACTCACTTTTGTCGTTCATTCACCTTATGAACGACTTTCCTCCGAAAAAACCACTCACTTTTGTCGTTCATCCACCTTATGAACGACATTTCTCCGGAGAACCGTTCATATTTGTCCCTCATGTACAGCCATAAACAACTTCCTCAGTCAAACCCGCTTATTCCCCTTCATCACTTTACCCAATTCCACTTTCTTTTTCTTCATACTCCTCACAACAGAATCCTTAGGACTAAGCTTACGATAGGTAATGTTTGAGATGTCTAGTCCATGTCCTAGTGTTGCATAAACATGGCCTTGTTTGGGATCGATTAGTTGATTGCCTTCAAAGTAAACTCGTGGCGTTTTCCACAGAGCTACTAAAGCTTTTCCAAAAGGCATTTCATGATAGCGGTCAGGCCACATGCTTTTGATATGTTCTTTTACTAATGGATAATATTTTGAGCTCATGCCGGGAAAAAGATGATGCTCTGTATGGTAAGAAAAGTTAAAATGCAGAACATCCACCCATTTAGGGACAGTTACAGTTAAGCTATTTGCTAATGGATCATTTACTTCTGTTATTGGATTTAAACGGTGATTTGTTGAGATATAGCCCATTACAATGGCATTTGCAATTAGCAACGGTAACAAAAACGCAAAAAACCACTTAACTGGCCCCATAATAAAAAGTAATGAAAACCAGAAAATCCATGGCAATATAAGCTGCATCCATACGGAGCGCTTTTGCTTTGGTTTGAATTCCTTTATGTAGGCAACGAACATTTTTGCAGAATGAAGGGAAAACATAACTGTTAAAGATGCAAAGCTAGCAAAGGCTCGCACACCATGTGGCAGACGATAAATCCAACGTAAAAATTTAGTTTTCGATAAACGCTCTAATGTTGGCCAAGAATCAGGATCATGTTCTTCATGTTGAGTATGAACATGGTGTGTTAGGTTATGCCACTTTCTCCACAGTTTTGGTCCAGTGCTTAGCGGCCAAAAGGCAATCGCCCCCAGTAAGTCACGAAGCCAAGGCTTTCTTACTACAGTTCCATGGAGAATTTCATGTCCAAGAAAACCCATTGCCGCAAAGCTTGCTCCAAGCACAAAAGCAATTCCCAAATAGAGAAACGGATGTAATTGGAATAAGCCAATTGTAAGAAAGCCAGCTATCACAATTAATAAATATGCTAGTCCTCCCCAAAGGCGTCCAGGCACAGGCTTAAAGGCCTTTTTCGGTAATTTTGGTGCAATACGTGCTGCATACCATGCAAAAGAATGTAGCTTATCCATTTTCCTACTCCTTCCTAAATCACTAATATCTACTAAATAGTTTGTACAATTTTTGATGATTTAGGAGTGAAATTTGGAAATTTTATCTTTGTAAATGTGTATATTTTTAACAAATAAAAAAAATCTCCATTTAACATGTTAATCTTCATAATGGTTAAGATAAACATAACAAGATGATGAAGGAGATGATTAGCATGGATCAAAGAAACAATGAAAAAAACAATGAACATTCATACAAGGGAAAAGTATACAAAAGAAAATCAGAAGCTTTTTCAGAATATAATATTAACCTTCCTGAACAACCCCTTCCTCAACCTAAGGATTACGAAGAAATTGAATATTAAAAACTAACAAGGCTGAATGCATAACGTTCTCCTTTATGCATTCAGCCTTATATTAGATTAGAGATAACTCCATATTTAATTTTGCAGGAAGTCCGTGCTTTAAAACTGCGTCTAATGCTTCATCATTTTCACAAATTATTTCTAGTGATTGTTCATTTTCTTGAGAGAACATGTTTTCATGAAATTTTCCATTTATCCATGTTTCCACAGCATCTCCCGAAGTAAAAACAATCGATGTAAGTTCAGCATCTTCAATAGATCGTTTTATAATTGAATCGTATCTTTGATCAATATAGGATTGATAAATACTTAGATAGTCATATTCTTTATAGGTAGAATCTAAATTTAGCTTTCTCATAGCTGTTATTTCAGGGCCAACAATAAGAAGATTTTCTTGACCAGGCATCTCCAAGCTAGGGTATAATCCCAATAATTCTAACTGGTTTAAAGCTGTTTCATTTTGACAGCAAAGCTCTGCACGAATCTGGCGAATATCAACTCGATGCCTTTTCAACTGATTGAAAAAGGCAGTAACTGCTTGGGAAGATAAAAATAAAATCGACTTATATGAGGATAGTCTCCCCAATAATTCACTATCTACTTCGTTCTCTGTTACCGTCCATTTAGGACATTCAATCACATCTGCACCCTGATTTCTTAAGTTCTGAGCATTGCTTTCTTCTTCGACACTTCCTCGAACATATAAAATTTGTTGACCAAATAAAGGCTGATTTTCAAACCATTTTACTTTGTCTCTTGTTTCCACAATATCGCCAACTAATGTAATGGCTGGGTTTTGAATTTTTTCTTCTCGCACTTTTTCAACAATAGTAGAAAGAGTGCCTACTACACTTTGCTGTCTGCTCCATGTTCCCCACCTAATAATGATCACTGGGGTATCAGGTGATTTACCGTGAAGCACAAGATTTTCACAAATATGCTCCAGGTTTGAAATGCCCATATAAAAGGCAATTGTTTGAACGCCTCTTGCTAAGCCTTCCCAGTCAATATTTGGTTTACCTTCTTTTGATTTATCATGGGCAGTAACGACAGCGAATGATCCTGCATAATCTCGATGTGTTACTGGTATACCAGCATATAGAGGAGCAGCAATACCAGATGTGATGCCGGGGACGATTTCATATGGCACATTTTGCTCTGCCAAAACCTCGGCCTCCTCACCTACTCTACCAAAAACACTTGGGTCTCCGCCTTTTAATCTAACAACGGTAAAGCCAGCTAATGCTTTCTCTGCTAAAGTTGCATTGATTTCATGCTGTCTCATAAAATGACGAGTAGGCAGTTTCCCACAATAGATTAGCTCACAGGTAGGTGGTGCGTATTCAAGCAGCCTTGGGTTTACAAGTCGATCATAAAGAATAACATCTGCCTTCTTGATCGCTTCCATTCCTTTTACAGTGATTAATTCCTGATCTCCAGGACCCGCTCCGACTAGATACACCTTTCCAATGCTCATTCCCATCGTTACTCCCCCTACCTTTTTTATGATTTTAAAGTAAGGGCTCTATCCAACCTAACCTTACTTGTTTCTCGAAACTCCATTGTTAATTTATCCAACTACTATACTTTAGATTTTCACAATAAGCTAGAGCGTCTTTATTAAACTAACAGAAAAACCTCTCCGTCATCAATGATTGTTTCATAAGTTTTCACACAACCAAAATCTGGTTCCTGTACAACACCATCTTCAAGGCAAATTTTCCAGTCATGCATTGGACAAAATACGTGTTCACCGCTGACAATTCCTTCACTTAACACGCCGCCTTTATGTGGGCATTTATTTTCTATAGCCTTTATTTTCCCATTTGATAACTTAAAAACAGCAACCTCTTTATCTTCCTCCAATTTGACCGTTTTACCAACTCGCTCTGGTAACTCTAGAAATGCTCCTACATACACCTTCGTTTTGGTTAGTTCCTTCATGTCCAAGTCCTCCCTGACAAAATATTCTGTATTTTCACCCTATAAAGATACTGTTTCAAATAACTCTTTCTTTGTTTTCTGGTCTTCAATAATTTCTTTCCAAGGATCTTTATAAACAGATAATGTTTCATCCATGCGAGCATTTAACTCAGCACGTTTCTTTTTATCATCTAAAACAGATTGGACATGGTCTAAGCCAACGCGTTCGATCCAAGCAGAGGTACGTTCTAAATAGTTTGCTGTTTCGCGGTAATATTGTAGATAAGCACCTGTAATTTCCATTGCTTCATCATCTGTTTTCACTTTGTAAAGTAAATCTCCACCACGTACGTGGGTACCACCGTTACCACCAACATAAATTTCCCAGCCTCCATCAATTCCGATAAAGCCGATATCTTTAAAGCCTGATTCTGCACAGCTTCTTGGGCAAGCAGATACAGCCATTTTTACTTTATGAGGTGTTTGCAAACCTTCAAACTTCTTTTCTAAACGAATGCCTAAGCCCATTGAGTCTTGTGTTCCAAAGCGGCAGAATGTTTCTCCAACACATGTTTTTACGGTACGTAGTGATTTTCCGTAAGCATAACCAGAGTTCATATCAAGATCTTGCCATACTTTCGGTAGATCATCCTTTTTAACCCCAAATAAGTCAATACGTTGACCACCTGTTACTTTTACTAATGGAATCTCATATTTTTCAACAACATCGGCAATCCGACGCAATTCACTTGCATTTGTCACACCGCCGTACATTCTAGGAACAACAGAGTAAGTGCCGTCTTTTTGAATATTTGCATGCATGCGTTCATTAACAAAGCGTGATTCTCTTTCATCCGCATAGCCGGTTGGGTTAACCATTGCTAAATAGTAATTAAGCGCCGGGCGACATTTTGAACAGCCCTCAGATTTCCATTCAAGGACATTCATTACCTCTTTAATATGTGTTAAGCCTTTTGCTTTAATTTCTTCTACAACTTCATCTCTTGATAATGTTGTACAGCCACAGATTGCTTCTTTTTGGGCAGCTGCATCAAAGTCAGAGCCAAGTGTATATTGTAAAACATCCGCGACCAATGGTTTACATCCTCCACATGAACGAGATGCACTCGTACAGCCTTTAATCGCATCAACAGTTGTACAACCCTTTTCTTGGATGGCCTGAACAATTGCACCCTTTGAAACTCCATTACATCCACAAATGATTTCATCATCCGGCATGGAAGCAACAAGGCTTTCTCCAGCTTCTTCACCAATTGGTTGTAAAATACTGATTTTTTCTGTATCGGAAATATCTGCACCTTTTTTTATCATCGAGAACAGTCGACTGCCTTCTTTACTATCTCCAAATAAGACAGCACCAACGATTTTATTCCCTCTTAGCACAATTTTTTTGTAGATTCCATCTTGTTCATCAAAGACTTTTAAGGACTTTTTATCATCACCTTCCATAAAGTCGCCAGCCGAGAACACTTCCACTCCGGAAACCTTTAGCTGTGTTGATAGGACAGATCCTTTATATCCATCTGTTTGTTCACCACAAATATGTTTTGCCAACACTTTTCCTTGTTCATATAAAGGGGCAACAAGTCCATATGGAATGCCATTATGTTCAGCACATTCACCAACGGCATATACATTCGGAAGATTGGTTTGTAAAAAGTCATTTACAACGATTCCTCTATTTGTTTCAAGCCCACTTTCACCACCAAGGGCAATATTTGGTTTAATTCCAACAGCCATAACAACTAAATCTGCCTCAAGTTCACTTCCATCTTTAAACCTTAAGCCTTCTACACGTTCATCTCCGTAGATTTCAGCAGTTGATGCTTCTAGTAAAAAGTTCATTCCCTGCTTTTCTAACTCTTGCTGAAGCATCTTACCGGCTGTATGATCTAGTTGGCGTTCCATTAATGTTGGAGCAATATGAATGACAGTTACATCCATTCCAAGATTTAATAAACCACGAGCCGCTTCTAAACCTAATAATCCTCCACCGATAACGGCTGCTTTTTTGTATTTTTCAGATGCATCAAGCATGATGTCTGTATCTTTAATATCACGGAAGGCGGTCACACCTTCTTTGTCCGCACCAGGAAGAGGTAGGATGAACGGAACAGATCCTGTTGCTATAATAAGTTCGTCGTATGGGACAACTCGTTTCTTATCTGAGTAGATGACTTTCATTTCTGAGTCAATTTTCGTTACTGTTTCACCGGTATAGAGTGTGATGTTGTTTTCTTCGTACCATGCCCAGTCATTAAGCGTGATATCTTTTACTTCTGTATCTCCTTGTAAAACCTTTGATAATAAAATTCTATTATAGTTTGGGTGCGGTTCTGTTCCAAAAATCGTGATGTCAAATGAATCTTGGGATATTTTTAGAATTTCCTCAATTGCTCTTACTCCGGCCATTCCATTTCCTATTAGTACAAGCTTCTTTTTATTCACTCGATTTTCCTCCCCTTGGAAAGTTTCCTCAACTATATCACGGCTAAATGATACATTTAACATACATGTTAGGTTTTCTAACATGATTTTGTTGGAATTAGTTTGAAAAGTATTTATTGAACCCTTTAAATTCGGTCACCTATCATTAATCATTGATTTGCAAAATTCTAGAGCAAGGAAACTTTTAAAAATAAAAAAACACATCTCTTTCAACTGATTAAAACCTAACCAACGGTGGCCTAATCCCCTAAAAAAGTGTGTTAATTTGTGAAATATATCCTTTAAATAGAAAAAGATAACCAATATACATACTGGTTATCTTCAAAAAGTTTAAGCATTATCCGACTTTAAGGTAAACTCTGCAAGTAAAGCCAGTTCTTGTGAGTTTCTAGCTATCTCCTGAATGGTTGCAGAAAATTCTTGGATAGCACCGGCTTGGTTATCTGTTAAAGCATGGATATCCTTATTCATTTAATTGTAAAAGTAGCTTTTGAATATTATTTGTAATTCCATATATAAGGGGAACTCGTCTAATATTTTTAAGTCTAACTATTAGTTAGAAGATGCTTTTTGCAGAAAGTACCTTTCATAAACCACTTGAAAACCGTATAACAAAAAGGTTTTTATTAAAAATACAAGTGATAATTGAAATTTTGTAAGTCTCACTAAAGATACATAACCTATTTTCTTAAACCACTCTATTCCGAAGTAGGTAAAAACTGAATCAACTAAAAGGTTAATGAGTAGATAAAGATTAAATTTTCCATAAGTATATTTTAATATCCAGAGTGAACCTACTAAAAACGGACCAAAAATTAATGGCAATTCCGCAATTACATTAGGTCGAACATTGAAAGGAAACCACCACCATTTTTTCTTTTCAGCGAATCGACCTTCTGCAACTAGATAAAGGCTCATGAATAAGGCGGCAGGTAGAAATCTTTTAAAAGTTAAGCCGCGAAGTAGGGGGACACTCAGCCAAGGCAAAATGGTCATAAGGATCATTAACAAATTTAGTTTTTTCACTTTAGTTTTTTACATCCTTTTCATTAATTGATAGACATATCCTTCCCGGTTCTGGAAATTATATGAGTGTTTAAGAAAAGGGTATATTTAAAAGGATTCGTTATTCTACAGTAACTTTCCATGAAATGACTAGGGCTATAGATCGAGATAAGTTTACTGTTTATACAACCATTTTTCAAAAGGATAGAAAGGTTTAACAAGAGAACATATGGCTTCCTGAACAGTCGAAAATGAGCTGATTCCTGCTATATTGATATCTAATTCAAGAGCAATTACAGCCAACTCAGGACGCATGCCTGAAATGATACATTTCACCCCTAACATGGACATCACATTGGTGATTTTAAAGAGTATATCAGCTACTAGATGATCTAACTTATAGATTCCTGAAAAATCAATAATGATACATTCTACATTGCTCTCTTTTACTTTAATTGGGACATGATTAATTAAATAGGTTGCTCTACCTTCATCAATTGATCCAACTAAAGGGAGGACTACAACACCTCTGAATAGAGGAACAAGGGTAGTTGCTAACTCATTTATTTCTCTTACTGTTTCTATATTTCTTTTCTCAACTTCCCTTTTTTCGGTAATATCTTTTATTACGCTTTGAATAGCTTTTGTATCTCCAATTTTTAAAGGGTGACAATACAATTCGACTTCAACCTTTGTCCCATCCATTTTATAGACAAACTCTTCAATTACTTCTGCGGGCTTATCATAAGCAGAGCTGATTCTTTTTGTAATTGCTTGTTTAGAAGATTCCTGAAAGATATCTAATGGATCTGCCCCTATCACTTCTTCCGGACTACATTTAAAAAAAGTGGCAGCAGCCTGATTAATATAAATAATTTTATGGTTGCAATGGATGATAATGGGATCATGTGAATAGTCTATAACTTCTTGATAATTAATTTTTGAGATGTCCTCGTTCATATGTACGTAACACTCCTTTTCATTACACTATACGGAAGTCCTTTTAAAAAACCCCCTAGCCCCTACTTTATCATGAATAAAGTAATTATTTTCTTTAATCGGTAATTATCTTTATTAATTTATTTTCGTAAATGGTTATATTCACTTTTTCCACCTAAAGTGTTTAAGTAGGTTTTTCATGAGGAATAACTTGGCCAAGTAGAGCATCTATGGAATGTCACATCTTTTATAATGAACTTTTTACTCTAATAAGATTGAATATGGTGTAATCAAAAAAAGAAATCGACTGTATGTCGATTTCCTTGGCAATTAATTAACTGGCGCAATATTCACAGCACTTACTTTAAATCCGGGCATTTTACAGGATGGGTCTAGGTCTTCGCCGACTAGCATGTTGACGTTTTGATCTTCCGCCCAATGAAAAGGAACAAATACGGTGTCTGGTCGGATGGTATCAGAGATTTTACTTCTAACTTTAATCGTCCCCCTTCTAGATGAGACGGAAACAAGGGTGTTTTGCTCAATGTTGTATTTTTTCGCTGTTTCAGGATGGATTTCTAAGTAAGATTCAAAGTTTCTTGCTGCGAGTGCAGCACTTTTTCTCGTTTGTACTCCTGTTAAATAGTGTGACATGATACGGCCGGTTGTTAAATAAAGAGGGAATTCCTCACTAGGCTTTTCTTTTGGTAATTCTGAAATATTAGACACAGGAACCATCCTTGCTTTGCCATCCTCATGAGCAAAGGATTCTTCAAATAGTCTGCTGGTTCCTCGGTGATCTAAATCCGGACATGGCCAGAGGATGCCTTGTTCTTTGCGGATTCTATCATACGTAATCCCGTAATAGTCTGCTGCTCCTCCGCGGCTTGCTTCTCTTAATTCATTAAAGATATCCTCTGCATTTTGGAACGGAAAATATTTCTCTTTTCCTAGCACCTTTGCAATCTCGCAGATAATTTGCCAATCATTCTTTGCTTCACCTGGACATGGACGACTTGCTTCCCTTAACGTTACACGTCCTTCAAGATTTGTCATCGTGCCCTCATCTTCTAGATAGGATGAGGCAGGGAGAATTAAATCCGCAAGCTGAGCAGTTTCTGATATAAATATATCAACAGCTACCAAAAACTTTAACTTCTTTAATGCTGCTTTCACAAAATTGGCATTTGGATTAGAAACAACAGGATTAGAACAGACGAGTAGCATACCCGTGATATCACCATGATTGATTTTCTGAAACATTTCATATGCTGATACTCCCTTGCCAGGAAGTTCATCCTTATCGATCCCCCATACTTTGGCTACATGTTCCCTGTGCTCCTCATTTTCAATTAATCGATATCCAGGAAGCTGATCTGCTTTTTGTCCATGCTCACGCGCCCCCTGTCCATTTCCCTGCCCCGTAATCGCTCCATATCCAGAGTAGGGCTTTCCGATTTTGCCTGTTGCAAGTAAAAAATTCAATATATTACGGACAGCCGCTGTTCCATCAATTTGCTGTTCTACTCCTCTAGCTGTAAAAAGCATCCCAGATTCTTCTTCAGCAAATTTTATTGCCGCTGTCTTCATCTGATCGACCGGAACTCCTGTCATCTCAGCAATTTCGCCTAGAGATAATGTATTCACGTAGCTTCGCACTTCCTCAAAACCTGTTACTCGTTCTTTAACAAATTCTTCATCCACCAAGCCTTCATCAATAATAACCTTTAATAATCCGTTAGCTAGTGCCGCATCCATTCCCGGTTTGACCATAAGATGCAAATCAGCAAGTTGTGTTGTTGGTGTTTCTCTTGGGTCAATCGCAATAATATAAGCACCATTTTCTTTTGCTTTTTCAAAATAAGGCATGATCGTTGGCTGGCATTCAGCAATATTTGTTCCTGCCAAGATTATCACTCGAGTAAACGGTACCTCTTGTAATGAGTTGGTAAGACCTCGATCTAACCCAAATGTTTGATTGGCTGCAGTAGCTGCTGCTGACATACAAAGACGGCCATTGTAATCAATATATGGCGTTTTTAGTGCTACCCTTGCAAATTTCCCTAGCAGATAGGCTTCTTCATTTGTGATCGATGCACTCCCATAAATCGACAAAGCCTCATGTCCATCCACTGCTTGGATTTCCTCAAACTGCTTTTTAATATGTTGAAGGGCTTCGTCCCATGTAATTCGAACAAATTCTCCATCCACTTTCAGTAATGGATGCAATATTCGATCCTGATGGAACGGATGCTGATGGGCATTCATTCCTTTAATACATAATCTTCCTTGTGAGGTTGGGTTATCTTTCCCTATTGTTTTATACGTTTTTCTTGATACGATCGACTGCTCAATCAATTGCATTTTACATTGCATACTGCAAAATGGACATTGAGTATCATATACTTTTTCCGTTTGGACCTCTTGTTGCTTTGTCCTGAAATACTTTAATAATAAATCGGTCAAGGCACATCCATCCTTTTTTCAATTAATCTTTAAAACTAGTTAAATTTTTTCTACATTTATCATCATTTCAGCTTCAAGTCTCTCTACTAACTGATTACAAAGAGTTTCTTCAAATAACACTTCTCTTATATGAATGATTCCAACACGATTGATCCATTCGCTTATGTTTTCTAAATAGTTGGCTGTTTCCCGATAATATTGGACAAACCCACAGGTTAATCTTTTAGCTTCATCATGATCACTTGCGATGCTAAATAACTCACCTTGCTGTAGTTGTGGAAAGCAGCTTCCTCCAACATACATTTCAAAGCCTCTTTCAACCCCAACTAAGTGAATATCATTTGTCCTCATTTCCAAGTCATGATGCTTACATGGAGACACACTTAACTTAATCTCATGTGGTGTTAAGATCAATTCCATTTCCTTTTCTAGTTGAATGGAGAGTTGTAATGATACTCCTGTATGACACTGACATTTTTTTTCACTGTAGTAGGTGTTCACATGATGGATTGTATGAATGTTCACCGGACGTAAACGTATTCCTATGTCTGTACATACAGCTCCGATATCTTCTTGCTTAATTCCTTTTAATTGGAATCGTTGTTCAGTTGTTAGACCAACGTCTGTTAGTTGATATTTCTCCATAACAGCTGCAATGTTTCGTAATAGCTTCGCTGATACTTTTCCTCCATATGTTTGTGGGATAATGGAATAAGTTCCATCACTCATGTGCTGTGCTTTTAAGTTATCATCATTCATATAGAAGAATTGATTTTTTTCTGCATAGTCTGGGTAAATCATGGCTAAATAATATTGAATTGCTGGTACACAGCCCGCACATCCTTCTAAAGAAAGCCAGTTTAACTGGGTAAAAACATCTTGTAATGAAGAAAGATTTTTTTGTTGAATTTGTAAAACTACTTCATCTTCTGTAAGTGTTGTACAAGTACATAATGACTTTCTTTCAAACAATTCATCACATTCGTCACTTTGAATGTAATCTAACAAATCTGACAAGAGTAGTTTACAGCCACCACATGAACTGGATGCTTTTGTACATTGCTTTACTTCCTGAACGGTTGTTAATTCATTCTGCTGAACAGCTTCAATAATTGACCCTTTTGTCACACCATTGCAGTTGCAGATGATTTCACTTTGTTTCATTGCTTTGATGCTAGAAGAATCTTTATCAGCTGCTTGAAGGAGCTGCCTCTTCTCTTCATCACTTACATGCCTTCTTTTTACAATCAGATCGAGGAGCTTTGACTGATTTTTTGTTTCTCCATATAATACAGCTCCAACGATAATATCACCGCGAAGAACAATTTTTTTATAAACAGAATGTATTTCATTTAACATAGTTAACGATTTAGTTGAGGAATCCTCCGTAAAATCCCCAACAGAAAAAAGATCCACCCCGGGCACCTTTAAGCTAGTTGATAAAACAGATCCTTCATATCCTTGAGGGTTTAACTGACAAAGATGTTTTGCTAAAACTTGCCCCTGTTCATAAAGCGGTTTTACTAAACCATAGACAATCCCGTTATGCTCAACACATTCACCAACTGCGTAAATATCACTAACACTTGTTTCCATAAAATCATTCACAATAATTCCCCGGTTTGTTGTGATTCCACTTTTCTTCGCTAAAACAGAATTAGGGATAACACCTACAGACATCACAACTAAATCAGCTTCTACAGAAGTACCGTCGGTAAATGTTAATTCGTTCACTCGTTTATCTCCTATTATCTGTTCGGTGACTTTTCCTAAAATAAATTCAATTCCTTGTTGCTCTAACTGATGCTGAAGCATTTTTGACGAGACCGAATCAAGCTGACGCTGCATGAGGTACTCTGTATTGTGAATAACCTTTACATTTAGCCCTAGATTTACCAAGCCTCTTGCGGCCTCTAGCCCTAATACTCCTCCACCAATTACGACTGCATTTTTATAGTGTTTTGCAGCCTCTAAAATATTTTTACAGTCCTCAATCGTACGAAATGTCACAACTCCCTCTTTTTCAACCCCTGGTATCGGAAGTACAAAAGGTGATGATCCAGTGGCTAGAATTAGTTTGTCATAAGAAATGGCATGATTTTTATCCGTTATAACCATCTTCTTTTCCGTATCAATTTCTGTTGCTGTTTCTCCGGAAAACAGGGTAATATCATTCTCCTCATACCATATAGCATCATTAATCGTGATATCTTGAAACCTTGCTTCTCCTTGTAGAACAGAAGATAATAAAATCCGATTATAATTATGGTGGGGTTCACTGCCAATGATGGAGATGGTATATAGCTCTGGATTATGCTTTAAAATTTCTTCAACACAGCGAACACCTGCCATTCCGTTACCGATTACCACTAATTTCTGCTTCATGTTCACCCTCCAGCAAATATTCTCTGACTTTTAACATAAAAACATTATTTCATATATTAGTTAAATTCTAACTATTTACGTTAGATTTCCTCACACAAATTCTGAGTTTCTACTATATGGATTTTTGGAGTAATAAAGAAATATCTTAAATAAATATTTCCATGTCATATTTATTTACAAGTATCTTTCCTACTTCTTTTTTGCCAAATATAATAGCACCATGAAATAAGTCAGAAAATTTGAATAAGTACAAAAAACAAATCTAGGACATTTGGAAGGAGATTTAACATGAAACTATCGGATTTAAAAACTAGTGGTCACCCGAAAACACTTTTTTCCTCGTTTCTGTATTTTGATGTTAGCTTTATGATTTGGGTTATGCTTGGCGCACTTGGGGTGTTTATTACACAGGATTTTGGGCTTTCTCCATCACAAAAAGGATTGATTGTTGCAATTCCAATTCTTGCAGGTTCATTTTTTCGAATTGTTTTAGGAATTTTAACAGATCGGTTTGGTCCGAAGAAGACTGCTACTTTAGGAATGTCAATTACAGCTATTCCATTGCTTTGGGGTTTACTTGCCGGAAATACAATGCCAGAACTATTTATGATTGGGATATTGTTGGGGGTAGCAGGGGCCAGCTTTGCCGTTGCCTTACCAATGGCAAGTAGATGGTACCCTCCACATTTGCAAGGGTTGGCAATGGGAATTGCAGGAGCAGGTAACAGTGGTACATTATTTGCTACTTTATTTGGTCCTCGTTTGGCAGAACAGTTCGGTTGGCATGTGACGATGGGGTTTGCACTCATTCCGCTTTTCATTACATTCATCATTTTTATGATTTTAGCGAAGGATGCTCCTTCACAACCAGCTCCTCAGCCTTTAGCTAATTACTTTAAAGTATTTGCTCATAAAGACACATGGTTTTTCTGCATTTTGTACAGCGTCACATTCGGTGGGTTTGTAGGATTATCTAGCTTTCTCAGTATGTTTTTCGTTGATGAATACAAATTAACGTCCGTTCAAGCTGGGGATTTCGTTACTTTATGTGTTGCCGCAGGTAGCTTTTTCCGTCCTGTTGGTGGACTTATTTCAGATAAAATCGGTGGAGTAAAGGTGTTATCCTTCCTTTTCATCGGTGTTGCTGTTTGTATGCTTGGTGTTAGTCAATTACCCCCTTTATTTGCCATCACTGCCTTACTTTTTGTAGGAATGATGTGCTTAGGAATGGGAAATGGCGCTGTATTTCAACTAGTTCCACAACGCTTTCAAAAAGAAATTGGCATGATCACAGGTATTGTTGGAGCTGCCGGAGGAATTGGAGGCTTCTTTTTACCTAATATTTTAGGGACATTGAAGGAATTAACAGGCTCTTACGCTTCAGGGTTTATTACCTTCTCGATTATTGCCTTAGTTGCATTTTCCGTTTTATTATTTGCGAGTTATTCTTGGAAGAAGACGTGGAATGTGAAAAGTAGTGCTGTAAAGATATAAAATGAAGCTTCCTATTTTGGGCTGACTATAGCGTAATAAAGGCTGTTAAGATGATTTCTTAACAGCCTACATTTTTTTATGATAACACAGCTTGTTTTTCTTCCACTAGGGTTAATAAGCGATTTTTTAATTCATCTGTATTCATTTGTTTACGGGCAACATTTGTATCCATTGCTGCCTTTGCAACAGCTGATGCAACGTATGCAACTACTCTTCGGTCAAATGGATCCGGTATTACGTAATCGCTCGTTAAATCTCGTTCTGATATTAACTCAGCAATTGCATACACAGCTGCGAGCTTCATTTCTTCATTAATTTCTTTTGCTTGAACATCTAGTGCACCACGGAAAATGCCAGGGAATGCAAGAACATTGTTCACTTGGTTAGGAAAATCAGAACGTCCTGTTCCCACAACAAGTGCACCTGCTTCTTTCGCTTCATTCGGCATAATCTCCGGTACAGGGTTCGCCATTGCAAAAATGATTGGATCTTGGTTCATCGAAGCAACCATTTCCTTCGTAACAGCTCCTGCAACAGATACACCAACAAATACGTCTGCTCCTTTAAGAGCATCCTCTAAGTTACCTTGCTTTTGATCTTTATTTGTGATGGCTGCCAATTCTTCTTTAAATGGATTCATTCCTATCTGGCGACCTTCATAAATAATTCCTTTTGTATCACATAAAACAACATCCTTCACACCCATATGAAGAAGCAGCTTTACAATCGCAACACCTGCAGCTCCTGCACCATTTACAACCACTGAGATGTTTTCAATTTTTTTGCCCGCTAGCTTTAAAGCATTAATCAATCCAGCAGCAGTCACAATCGCCGTGCCATGTTGATCATCATGGAAGATTGGAATATCGCACGCTTTCTTTAATCTTTCTTCAATCTCAAAGCAATGTGGAGCTGCAATATCCTCTAAATTCACTCCACCAAAGGTTGGTTCAAGCAGCTTTACAGTTTCAACGATTTTATCTGAATCAGTTGTATCCAAACAAATAGGAAATGCATCCACATCAGCAAATGATTTAAATAATAGTGCTTTTCCTTCCATAACAGGCATTGCTGCTTTTGGTCCAATATTACCAAGGCCTAGTACAGCCGTACCATTAGAAACAACCGCAACTAAATTACCCTTCATTGTATACTCATATGCCTTACTTTCGTCTTCATGAATGTCCAAGCACGGCTCTGCAACACCTGGAGAATAAGCTAAGCTTAGATCTTTAGCATTTCGAACTGGAACCTTGGAGTGCACACCTAGCTTACCTTTATTATCCTTATGCATCTTTATTGCTTCTTCACGTAAAGTTGACATTATATGCTCTCCTTTTTTCACCTTGTAAATTTTTAAATATAGGAAGCGTTTGCATTTTATACAGAAAATCTTTGAGTTTAAATCCTTCTATGGCCATATTTTAGTTGGCTTGAAAGAAGATTGATAGATTATGAAACTATTGGTGTAATTATGTAATTAAAAAAAGTAGATAGTTGTAAACGCATACTTGAAATCATGCCACTTTACAAAATTTGTTTTTCTGTTATCTTAGTATAAGCGGATATTTACCTAGGTAAATATCTCTCAGATACGACAATACTTACTTAGGTAAATAATTTGAGGTGAAAAGAATTGGATAATACAAATAAACTTTTTCATTTGTTGTATCAAAAAACTAGACATATGACAAAGGAAGTTAATGAATATTTACAAAAGCATGATCTATACAGCTCACAATGGTCCATTCTGTACTGCCTTAAAACAAACGGTCCTATGACCCAAAGTGATATATGGCGATATTTAAACGTTGAAGCACCTACTGTAACAAGAACACTTGTTAAGCTCGAAGAAGGTGGCTGGATAAATCGAACTTCTGGAAATGACAAACGTGAACGACTTGTTTCTCTTACGGAAAAAGCACTGGAAACATTGCCTACTGTCGAAGAAGATGTAAAAAGATTTGAAAAAGAAATGACCTTACAGCTTACAGATCAGGAGCAAGATCAGTTATTTACCTTATTAACAAAACTCGGAAAAACAGAATAAAGCAAGGAGGAATAAGCCTAATGAACTCTCAAGAAAAACAGCCAATTTGGACACAAGGCTTTATTAGTATCTTTTTAAGTAATTTTTTCATATTTGTTGCTTTTTATGGTCTGCTAACATCTTTACCAATCTATGTGGTTGATGAACTCGGCCGCTCAAGCGTTGATGCAGGTTTAATTATTACAATATTTATGTTATCTGCGATTATTGTGCGACCTTTTTCAGGAAAGCTGATTCAGGATTTCGGGAAGAAAAAAACATTGATGATCAGCATGATTCTTTTTACCATTTTTTCTTTTATGTATCTATGGGTTGAGAATTATGCCCTTTTATTAGTTTTACGATTTCTTCACGGGATTTGGTTTAGTATTGCCTCTACAGCAACGGGTGCAATTGCTGCAGACATTGTACCCCTGAAAAGACGTGGTGAAGGACTTGGATATTTTGCCATGTCAATGAACCTTGCCGTTGTGTGTGGTCCGTTCATTTCACTTACTCTTTTACAATATGTATCTTTTTCAATTCTATTTCTTGTTCTAGCTTCATTAATTACAATCGGTGTGTTATTTACGGCATTTAGTAAAATGGCGGAGGTTAAGAAAACAGATCAAGTTGAAAAGAAACGCCTGCAATTCAGCGATTTAATTGATCAAAAGGCCCTTCCAATTGCACTTGTAGGAAGCTTAGTTGCATTTACGTATTCTAGTGTTCTTTCATTTATATCAATGTATGCCAAAGAATTAAATTTAATAGAAGCAGCAAGTTACTTTTTCCTTGTATTTGCCGTAGCTATGATTATTGCAAGACCATTCAGTGGTCGTTTGTATGATTCAAAGGGGCCAAATGTTGTGATATACCCTGCTTTGGCTTTATTTATGATCGGTTTATTGTTTTTAAGTATTGCGCACAGCGCCTTTATGCTGCTTTTTGCCGGAGCATTTATTGGCTTAGGTTACGGAACTGTTGTGCCTTGCCTCCAAACACTGGCTATTCAAGCAACAGATCATCATCGCAGCAGCCATGCAACAGCAACATTTTTCACACTTTTTGATACCGGAATTGCGACCGGTTCATTCGTTTTAGGAATCGTGGTTGCTCAATTAGGCTATGAAACATTGTATCTTTTTGCCGGCTTGTTTTTAATACTTGTTATTATCATGTATAAGTTCGTGCAAAGTAGAAAGAAAGCCACTTCACCTGCTCTGGAGTGGAAGGAATCAAGCTTATAATAATTGTTTCAGCTGTTTAAATTGTGAGGTTCTTGCAGGTTAGCCTAATTTTTTTGCGACTTATTTTGTTATTTTGCATGTTCGGCTAATATTCTTGTAACTTCGTAATGTTATCTTGCAACTATTTCGATATTCTTGCATACGAGCATCATCTCCACAAAAAAGCTGGAGCACACATAGGCTCCAGCTTCTCACTTTTTAATAAACCCCACGAACATTCGGATGAATGCGATCTTGATAAAACTCAGAAAGCTTCTTCAGCTCCGCCGCACTAAATGAAGGCACTTCTGTTGCTTGTAAATTATCTTCCACTTGCTTTACCGTTTTAAAGCCAGGGATAACAGTTGTGATTTCTTCATGATCAAGAATCCAGCGAAGTGCTGCTCTTGCCATATTGCCACGGCCTTCTGAAATCCATTCCAGCTGTTGACTTAGCTCAACACCTTTTGAGAACTCTACACCGGCAAAGGTTTCACCGACATTGAAGTGTTCGCCGTCTTTATTGAAATTGCGGTGATCGTCTTCCTCAAATTTAGCTTGATTTGTGAATTTACCCGTTAATAATCCACTTGCTAAAGGTACACGAGCTAATAAGCCTACACCTTTTTCCTTTGCTTGTGGAAGCAATTCAGGGATAGCTTTTTGACGGAAGATATTAAAAATAACTTGTAGCGCCTTCACATTTGCTTGATCTAAACAAAATAATCCTTCCTCCACTGTTTCTACACTCACACCATAGTGACGGATTTTTCCTTGTTGTTGAAGCTTATCTAATACTTCAAAAACCTGTCCACTTTTTAAGATTTCAAAAGGGGCACAATGAATTTGATAAAGATCAATTGTGTCACGTTGAAGACGCTTTAAGCTTGCCTCACAATATTCAGTAACAGCTTTTTCAGAATAGGTTTCAGGATCAAAAATATCACCTGCACGGCAGAACTTTGTCGCAATATGAATTTTATCTTCTTTTCCTTTTGTAGCTTTAGCAAGTAATTCCTCACTATGTCCATCACCGTATACATCAGCTGTATCAAAGAAGTTAACGCCGGCATCCATTGCACGCTCTAGACCTCCTAATGCTTCCTGGTCATCTGATTTACCCCACGATCCACCAATAGCCCATGTCCCAAAGCTTAATTCACTAATTTTAAGGTCTGTATCCCCTAGCTGACGATATTTCATTCTTTCCACCATCCTATGTAAGTTATCGTTTAGTTAAAATTTTTCACAATTTTTATTATAGTATAGATAAAGCGCTAACAAAAGAAATATGGCTTGCAATCCAATTACTCCTCATTTCGCCTAAAATACTTTATAATAAACAACGGATGAACGATTTTAACATTAAGAGGAGCGAGTCAAATGACACAAAAAAGTGCATTAATCAGCGGCTGGATGAGTCACCGAAAAGTCCTGCTTGAAATCGTGGAAAAATTAGAAGATCAACATATTTCTTACAAACCATGGGAAGGGGCTATGGCACTTTCTGAACTTGTTTTACATATAACAAGTGCAATGGGCATGTTTGCTCAAACTGTAAAGAACGGTGCTTTTACACCACCGGCTGCACAGCCAGAGGTTAAAACGGTGAATGAATTAAAAGAGACTGTCCAGAAGGAAACTGAGGAAACAAAGTCTCTTTTAGAGTCTCTTACAGATGATCAACTTGATCAAATCATTGAATTTGCTGGGATGAATATGCCTGGAATCGCTTTGCTTGAAAGTGGAAAAGACCATGAAATTCACCACAAAGGTCAATTATTTACATATGCTCGATTAGTAGGGGTAGAGGAGCTACCATTCTTTATTAATCGCTCATAAGAGGGCGCAAAAAGAGCGAATCAAACGATTCGCTCTTTCTTACTTATTCTCTTCTTCTTGCTTATAATAGTTTACAAGTGCAATGATTGCACTTCCCATTCTTTCTTCCTCAGGAACAACCATTCTTGTAATGCCAACCTCACGCAATGCTTGAGCGGTTACTTTCCCAACAGATACTGCTATCACATTCGTAGAAAATGCATGTAAAACTTCCTTTTCTACACCTTTTTCCTTGGCATGAGCCATTAAAAATCTTGCTTGAGGAGTACTTGTAAAGTTAACAGCATCTATTTTTCCTTCAAGTATTTCACTTACAAGCTGCTCCATGACCTCTGGCTTTGGCGGGATATGCTGATAAGGTAAAATTTCACGATATTCTGCACCCTGCTCCTTTAAAAAGTCAATTAATAACGGTGCCGGATCACCATGTAGCTGAAGAGCAACACTTAACCCTGAAAATGAATGTGCTCTCAACTCTCTCACTAAACCAGCTGTACTTCCATCATCATCCCTGACATCTGGTTGTATTCCAAGCTTTTTAAGAACATTCACCGTTTTATAGCCTCTTGCCGCAATTTTCGCACTATTTAATGCCTCAATAAATTGGTCACCTAACCCCATGTTCACTGCAGTTTGATAGAGCTTGTCTGTTCCAATTCCCGTAGTGAAAATCAACCAGTTAAAATTCCCTTCTATTAAGGCCTTTATTTCTTTTTCAACATTTGTATCATCTAAAAAAACTGTTCCCTGTGCTGGTCGAATTAGTGCAACGCCACCAAGGTTTTCTACTAGCTTACTAAGTTCTTCTGATTTACGCTGACCTGCAAGAGCAATCGTTTTGCCAGTTAATCGTTTCATCGTATACCTCCGCTAAAAAGATAAGTTGCTATTATTGTATCATCAGCTGTTGAATGCACAACAAAAAAGTGACTCAAGGAATATCCTTTCCCTCGAGCCACTTATATTAGAAGACGATTGTTTTATTTTCGTGAACAAGAATACGGTCTTCAAGATGCCATTTTACTGCTCTTGCTAACACACTTCGTTCAACATTACGACCAATTTTTTTCAAGCTATCAACATTATCACGATGATCCACACGGCTAATGTCTTGCTCAATAATTGGACCTTCATCAAGATCATTTGTTACATAATGGGACGTTGCTCCAATTAATTTCACTCCACGTCCATATGCTCTTTCATATGGTCTTGCACCAACGAAGGCTGGTAAGAAGGAATGGTGGATATTGATAATTTTGTTTGGATTTGCAGATACAAACTTCGGCGTTAAAATTTGCATATAACGCGCCAAAATAATTAAATCAATATCATGCTCTTTTAGAAGCTGAAGTTGTTGATCTTCTACTTGCTCACGAATATCCTTGTTGGCAGGAATATGATAGAAGGGAATATTTAGTGATTCAACGACTTCCCTTGCTTCTTCATGATTACTAACGACAAGCGAGATATCTGCCATTAAGTCGCCGCTTTGCCATTCCCATAGAAGCTCAAGTAAGCAGTGCAATTCTTTTGAGACGAAAATCGCCACTTTTTTCAAATTATATACATGCGTGAAGTTCCAGTCCATTGAAAATTTCTCTGCAATTTGATTAAACTGGACCTCCATCTTTTGTGCTTTATCTTTTAAGTTTGGACATTCAAATTCAATTCGAATGAAAAAAGTACCGCCCTCAGGATTTGTAGAGTACTGACTTGATTCAATAATATTAGCATTATGCTCAAATAAAAATGTTGATATTGCTGAGACAATACCAGGTTGGTCCGGACAGCTAACTAATAAACGTCCACGATTTTGATTTTTTTCCTGAAAATGTTCAATTTGATTTTTTATAAATGCATTCATTATATATACCTCTCTATAAGTGATTAAAACATTATACATTAGTCAGTCAAAATTATTAAGGTTTTAAAAACACTTTTTTATTTTATGACTTCGTAAATTCATGATTTCGCTTCTGCTTTGCCTTTCGAATGATCTGATTCATCACCTCTGATAAAACCAATCCTATTGCAATTGCACCAGAAATCATAAAGGCCTTTGCTGCAAGTGGTATCGCAGCATTATAGTCATTTTCCACCACTTGCCTCATCGCATCATACGCTAGTCCTCCCGGCACTAACGGAATAATTCCGGACACGTTAAATATAATCACAGGCGTTTTATGCTTCTTTGCATAGTATTGACTAATAATTGCAATAACAAAAGAGGCAATTAAAGAAGCAAAAACACTGTCATTAGAATACTCAAACAACCCGATATAAATCATCCAGCCAACCATTCCAGCGAAACCACATCGAAATAATGCCTGAACAGGTGCATTAAAGATGATTCCGAATGCTGCAGATGCGATAAAGCTTGTTATAAGCTGTTCAATCAAATGAAGCCCTCCTTATAAGAAAGCTGTATTGCTATCCAGAAATGTTAATAAAACGAGAAAACAACCGCAACACCTGCTCCGATGGCAAATGCGGTTAAAAAGGCTTCTGCTCCCTTTGATATTCCGGATACTAAATGACCTGCCATAAGGTCTCTCACTGCGTTTGTAATGAGCAAACCAGGTACTAACGGCATAACAGAACCGATAATAATTTTATCCAGCTCAGCACCAATATTAAGCGTGACAAATAAAACAGATAGTAGACCGATGATAAGTGATGCTAAAAATTCAGCAAAGAACTTTATTTCGACTAATCGATGAAGATAGATTAAGCTTGAAAATCCGATTCCGCCCGCAATAACTGCTGGAAGAAAATCCGTCCAGCCACCTTGAAACATAATTAAAAAGCAACCACTTGCGATCGAAGCTGCCCCAATTTGTACCCAAATCGGGTAGGCGTGAGCATCTAGTTCAATTTCCTTTAAATGAGCATATGCCTCTTCAACCGATAATTCCCCGTTGCTTATTTGTCTCGAAACACCATTTACTTTTGCAACCTTTTGCAAATCTGTAGAACGATCAACTATTCTTACAAGCTGTGTTGGGGTTTTACTGCTTACAGAAAAAATGATTCCTGTTGGCGTGACATAGCTATGAGTCTCCTTTATCCCATAAGCTGCCGCTATTCTCATCATTGTATCTTCTACCCTATACGTCTCAGCCCCACTACGAAGCATAATTTTCCCAGCTAACAAACAAACATCAATAATATCAAAGGTTTGGTTTTGGTCAACACTCACCTTTCCTTCACCCCATCCTTAAGATACCTAGTTTGAGTTTAAAGAAGTTGGCGGAAATAGGCAAGGGATGGTGATTGTGGGGTGGTGCCTGGTGTGGGGTGGGCGTGCCTGTCACTTCCCGAAGTTTGTCGAGGAATTCAGGGGGAGCTAGCGATATGAAGACCGTTTCACTTGCCTTTACTGATCGTTCTGGTCTTCATTGCTCCTATGAAGATCGTTTTACTCGCTCTTACTCACCGTTTTGGTCTTCATCTCTCCTATGAAGACCGTTTCTCTCGCTTTTTCTCACCATTTTGGTCTTCATCTCTCCTATGAAGACCGTTTCACTTGCCTTTACTGATCGTTTTGGTCTTCATCTCTCCTATGAAGACCGTTTCACTCGCTTTTTCTCACCATTTTGGTCTTCATCTCTCCTATGAAGACCGTTTCACTGGTGTTTAGGTTGACCACTGCCACTCCCCGAAGCTTGTCCAACGCCACCTGCCTCACAAATGCACTCTTCCTTGAATAAAGTAATAAAAATACCTAGTTAGGGGTGACTGGAAATGATGAAGCTTCCTGTTATTCTGTCCGGTCCTATCCTTCGTAGAGTGGAACGTTCACAGGTGTTTATTTGGCTTGCTACGAGCAAGGATTATTCAATAAATGCTGGATTGTATGAGAAGCAAACACAAGGTTCAAAAAATCAACCTTTGTCCATAAGAACTAAAACAAAGACCGTTCGTTTAGGGAAACACCTATATATTCATCTCATAAAATTAATGCCAACACGAGGTGAGTTTCCTGTTAATCAATTTTTAGGATATAACTTATTCTTTAAAAAAGGATTAGAGGAATATGATTTAGGCAGTCTGCAGCTCTTATCTTCAGATCATCCAGAATCACTTGTATATGAAGGGTTTGACTATCCTGCATTTTTTATTAACACTAACAAACATTCAACCATTCTGTATGGTTCCTGCAGAAAGCCCCACGGTAAAGGGGAAGACACTTTAGCCAATGCAGATGATTTAATAAAAGAACATGATCAAGATTTTACATTAAGACCTAGTTCACTTTTCATGCTTGGCGATCAAATCTATGCTGATGATATAGCCGGTCCACTCGTACCGTATATTCAAAAAATTAAGCAGGAATTAATTGGTGATGACGAAAATTTAATTGAGGTCGAACCAAAATTAAATAAAGCACCCTATCAACACCTTTTAACTAAAATTAACGGTCGACAATCGATCGCAGAGGATCTCTGTAAATTCACATCATCTCATGCTGAAAACCATTTGCTTACCTTTGGAGAATATGCAGCAATGTACTTATTAAACTGGAGCCCTGCGCTTTGGAATGTCTTGATAGAGTCACATGGCGTAAATGCAAATGCATTTGAAGATTTATATAAAAGGAATTCTTTTTACCCTAAAGAAAAAGATGATCTTCAACATCATTTTCTTGAACATATTGAGGATGTTCATTATTTCCAATCAGGGCTTTCAAAGGTTAGAAGAGTGTTAGCAAATGTTCCAACATATATGATATTTGATGATCATGATATAACAGATGATTGGAATATTACGGATAGTTGGAAAGAACAAGTCTATGAGGCTCCGCTTGGAAAGCATACGATTGCTAGTGGTTTAACGGCTTATTGGGCCTTTCAAGGTTGGGGAAACAACCCGAATAGCTTTGATTCCTCCTTTATTCACGATATCGAGCAATACTTAAAATTAAATTCGGTCAATACGCCTTCTTATAATCGCTGGATAAACACAATTCTTGACTTTGAAGGGTGGCATTTTATTGCCCCGACAAACCCGAAAACACTTTGTCTCGATACTCGAACTCTACGGGAAAACGAGTCTACCCAAAGTAACCATATAAATTTTTCTAAACCTTCTAAATTAATTGGCTCAAGGGGATGGGAACTCCTAGATACGCTAATTAAGGAAAGCTCATGGCAACAAGGGGACTCGTTACAAATTACTTCAGCAACTCCGCTTTATGGGGTTGATAGTATAGAGTCATTTTTAAAGAAAAACATCTATCCGTTTCGGTCATTGGGTATACCTGTTCAATACAAACTAGATTTTGAAGCTTGGAAATATAACCTTAATGGCTTTTATTCTTTTCTGGAACAATTGTTAAAGTGGAAGCCAGGTGAGTGTGCTATTTTATCAGGAGACGTTCATTATGCTTTTCGAGCAAAAGCTGATCTTGAGCTGAAGGGTGAAGATCTTACTATTTACCAATTTACGAGCAGTCCAATGAAGAATGAGAGTTTTGAAATGCTTGGTGGAAGCTTATTGAAGCTCATCATTTGGTTGAACGATATTCGAAGACAAGAACCTGTCTTAAAACGGTACGGTATGATAAACGGAACTGTGAAGAAGCTTAAGGATACCTCCGAAACATCGGAATCATTATTATGGAAAGAAAAAATTACTTACTACTCCTTAGAAAGTGGTTCAATGATTGAAACAAAGAATAATCTCGGGGTGTTCTTGCGTGACAACAAGGGAGTGCGGAGTTACTTGTTGTAGTGACAGGCACCACCCGAAGTTTGTCGAATAGCATCCTCCTTTAATGGAGGGTGTTTTTTTGGCCCTTTTTGAAAAAGTCTTAATATGTTAGATGAATTTAGTAGTTACTTCTTTCTTTTTTAAATATAATGTTTATGTTGCTGCTTAGAGCAATAGATTTGTAGAAATTATCTACATATAAGAAAGAAGGGTACTGCTTGGTTAATAAGCATCAATATCAAATTTATATATCGCTATTTGTTGTAATGGTTTTTTGGGGATTCAATGTTATTGCAACAAAGCTTCTTGTTACAAGCTTTATGCCTGTGACAATGACAGCTTTTCGTATTTTTACAGCAGCTGTTGGCGTGTTTATCATTTTATTTTCTTTAAAGCTTGTAAGAAAACCTACCAAAAAGGAATGGCAGTACATTATCATCTGTTCCTTATTTAATGTTGTTGGACATCATTACTTTCTGTCAATTGGTTTAAAAGAGACCTCAGCTTCTAATGGGGGACTAATATTAGGAACTGGACCAATCTTAACGACGATTCTAGCCTTTTTATTTTTACGAAACAAAATCACGATCCTTCGCTTTTGTGGAATTATTCTTGGATTTATTGGCATTTCATTCATTGTGTTTCAAAATGGAGAAAGTTTGGAAGGTATTTCTCTTGGTGATGTTCATGTATTTCTATCTATTTTTGTTCAGGCCGTTAGTTTTATTATGATTAAGAAGGTATCTTCAACATTAGATCCCCGCCTGATGACAGGTTATATGCTTTTCATTGGCTCACTTTTACTCTTTATCATCAGTCTTATTGTTGAGCCTGCTGGTCTCGAGAGCATGACTAACGGATCACTTTCTATATGGATTTTCTTCTTCGCTTCAGCATTTTTAGCAACATCTGTTGGACATATGATCTACAATTATGCGGTTGGAAAAGTTGGGCCAGCTGAGTCAGCTGTTTTCATTAATCTTAATCCATTTTTTGCATTAGTTGGTGCAACCATATTTTTAGGAGAAGTTATTACACTTCAGCAAATGATCGGTTTTATTTTCATCATTTTTGGTGTTGTGCTTGGGTCAGGTGGTTTTGAAGGCATTCTTCGAAATCAAAAACGAAAGAGAAATAGAGTGATCGATTGCTAATGTTAAGATTATTGACATTAAATGTTAGATGTTTTAAAATTTGTTTTAACTTATCATACACTGATAATAAGAAATACTAGTATCAGATTACCGCCGCAAAGAAAAGGTTATGCTTTTTTCTTGCGGTTTTTTTCTAAACTATTTTAATAAACGAAAGGAGAGATCACACCTATGGAATACTTCACTCATAAACTAGCTGCTTCTGCAAAGAAAGTAAAAGCTGATGTTGTTATAAAAAACGGGAAAATAATAGATGTATTTAATGGTGAGATCATCGAAGAAGACATTGCAATTACAGATGGTGTTATCGTTGGAATTGGTCATTATGAAGGAATCCAAACCATCGATGCCAAGGGAAAATATATTTCACCAGGTTTTATTGATGGTCATGTTCACATTGAGTCCGCAATGGTAACTCCTCAACAATTTTCTCAAGTCGTCATTCCACACGGTGTCACAACAGTTATTGCTGATCCCCATGAAATAGCCAATGTTAGTGGTTCAAAGGGCATTCAATTTATGATTGATTCAGCAAAGGATATCCCTTTAAACACCTATTTTATGCTTCCTTCCTGTGTTCCAGCTACCCCGTTTGAAAATGCAGGTGCCGTACTTACTGCCGATGATTTAGAGATATTTTACAAAGAAGAACGTGTTTTAGGGCTTGCTGAGGTGATGGATTTTCCTTCTGTTTTTCATCAAGAGAAGGGGATGATGAAAAAGCTCATAACAGCCAATAAACTCGGTAAAAAAATAGACGGCCATGCTGCTGGTCTATCTGGAGATGCCATAAATGTTTATGCATCTGCGGGAATTAAAACGGATCATGAGTGTGTCACACCTGAGGAAGCACATGACCGTTTGAAAAGAGGCATGTACGTTATGCTTAGAGAAGGATCAGCTGCAAGAGATGTTTCAGCTTTATTGCCTGTTATTACCGAAAGGAATTCACGTCGCTGTCTCTTTGTAACCGATGATAAACATTTAGATGATTTAATTGCTGAAGGAAGCATTGATTACAATATTTTTCTTTCCATTAAAGGGGGACTAAACCCAATTCTTGCCTACCAAATGGCCACCATCAACGCAGCAGAATGCTTTGGCTTAACATCAAAAGGCGCTATTGCTCCAGGCTATGATGCTGATCTTGTATTTTTAGATAGTTTGGAAGATGTAAAGATTGAAAAAGTATTCTTAAAAGGGAAGCTTATGGCTGAAAATGGACGTTTTGTTTGTTCAGAATTTAGTGAAACAACTCCATCCATCCCGGATACTTTATCAAACACCATTCATATTCAAGATATTGAAATCGATGATCTGCAAATCCCATGTTTACAGGGAACTACAGCTAACATTATTGAGATCATTCCAAATAAAATCATTACAAAGCATATTGTTGAAGAAATTCATTCACAAAATGGTTATTTTCAACCATCTGTTAGCAGGGATCATCTTAAGATGACCGTTGTTGAAAGACATGCAGCAACTGGAAATATCGGATTAGGAATCGTCAAAGGATTTGGCCTTAAAAGTGGAGCAATTGCTTCGACTGTTGCACATGATTCTCATAATATCATTGCTTTAGGTACAAATGATCAAGATCTTCTTAAAGCCATTTATGAATTAAAAGCAATGGGCGGTGGCCTGGTTGTAATGAATGAAAATATGGTGATTGCTTCCTTACCGTTAGAAATTTCAGGCTTAATGACAGCCTCATCTTTTAAAGATGTAAATAAGATGCTAAAGGAAATTGATGAGGCTCTACTGCATATTGGCTTTACAGGAAACTTCAACCCATTTTTAACTCTGTCGTTTTTAGCTCTGCCTGTAATCCCCGAATTAAAATTAACAGACTTGGGGTTGTTTCAAGTGAAGGATTTTAAGCATGTGGATGTAGTAAATCTCAGGTAAGAATGCCGTAAAAGGGAGATACAATATAAGGGATCGGTGCAATTCCGATCCCTTTTTTCTTTTTACCTTCCCTCAATCTTACTTTTCCACTCCTCAAGCCGAGGATGCTGGATTCCAACAATTTTAAAATAACTGTACGCAAGTTGATCCTCATCGATTAGTATCGTTGTTTCCGCTTTGCTAACATAATCTTCAATTTCTCGCTGTGCTTTATCTGATAGCTGATGAACAAGCGCCTCAAAGATGACTCCTTGTACATCCATTTCTTCTAGTTGATGATAAGCATCACGTAACGTTTCTACTGCAGCTTCTGTTTTTATGTTTTCAATAACAGATGCTGCAAAAATTAAGGCATCTTCATGTAATAAATATGGCTTAGTAGCTTCTACAACCTTATCTGTTTGAAACGAGATAAGCGCTTCTGCTGTTTCCTCTATTAACATATCGTCGTCTCTAGTTAATAGAGATGCAAGAAGATCGGCATGCTGATCCATTTTCATTAATCCCAGTAAATAAACAGCAATGTAGCCATTATAATCAAACCAATCCTCCTGAAGATTTTGGGCGAAAACACTTAAAACCTGTTCTTCTGTTATGTATTTCTTTTCAAAAAGGGAATAAGCAATTTTCTTTAATCTTTGATACAGGAAATAATTCAAGTCTTGTTCAGCATTCAAAGTAGTTAAAGCGTTAAAATATTCCTCCCATACATCCTCTTCTGTTCCATTCTCCAGCACTTCATAAACGCGCCAATCTTCTTGTTGAAAAAGATCTGTTAATCTTTCTCGATGCTTTAAGATTATACGAGGATGAAACTCTATTAATAATCGTTCATAGGTATAACGGATTTGATCAGTAGTATCTATCCTTGCCTCAATTAAAAGATGAACCAGATCTTCATCATTAGGATCGACCTTAAGAAACGATAATATAGACTTTGCCTTTTTAGGCTTATTTATAGCTTCAAGAAGTAATCTCTTTGTCCATTTCTGGGATTTGTTCGTAGGATAATCATGAAGAGTATGAGCAACAAAATCCTGAAGGATAAGGTCATCTGTTGTAATAAACGGTTCAATTGTTTGTTCAAAATTCATATAAGTTGTCCTTCCTGCAAATTCTCTTATTTATGTTGTAACATGTTAAATGAAAAAAACCAATGCCCACCTGTTATTGTATTATAGACAGCTAGAAATAAATAAACACATTCTGGAACTCATAGCAAAAGTACCAGGAACAAATGATCACATTTTAACAAAGATAGTTGAAAGGGCATACATCACATATTAAACATGACTTTATCCTTATAGCAAATTCCTCCATCAGACCTTAACTACCATTTTTAATAAATTCTGTAAATAAAAGGGTTTTTTATAAGAATTCTATTATAATAGATAACTGTGGGAAAAAATTGATAAAGGTTGTGAAATTGTGAAAAAATCTAAATTTTTATTTTCTACATTGTTTTTCAGCACACTTCTTCTAGCTGCATGCGGAAACGATGAAGAAGCTTCCGGAACAAAGCAAGAAGAAGCTCCTGCTCAAGCTGAGGAAACACAAACAGCTAATGATGAAGTAGAAACTGAAACAGAAGAACAAGATGCCGGAGAACAACCACAAGGCGATAATGAAACGTTAAATCCATTTATTGCTGAAGATTCTGAAGGGAATGTGGAGATTCTCTATACAAATAAAGATCCTGAATATACTCATGATATGGAAGGCTTTAAAGTATCAGTTGATGAATATCAACTTGTAAAAGTTACCGACGTGAATGAATATTCAACCATCTATTTTGATGATCAAGTTGATGGATATGTTGTTACTGCTAAAGTGACTATAGAAAATGGAACAGATAAACCTATGTATTATAACAATTCTCATCGAATTCAGTTAAGCAATGATTTAGATTACATACCTTCTGATTGGAAAGCGTTTGTACCAGAAGATCAACAGATTTTTAAGATTAAAAAGAACCAGGATGATATTTCCTTATTCGAGGCAGGAGAAAAAGTAACAGGCTTATTAACTTTTAAAATGACTAATGAAGATTTTGAAAAGTTAAAGTCAGTTAAGCCTAAATACGTAATAGAAGGTGGAGTAGCGGAGAACTCTGATTTTAGCGGAAGTATTTCAGGAAATTCACCTTCATATGATTTTATCTACAACGATGAACAAGCAGAAACAACAGCTTCTCAACCACAGTTCTTCCAAGATCGTTTAACATCAGATAACTGGGCTGATAAGAAGATGATTTTTGAAAAAGCAAACATAAATGATACCAAAAAAATCGGTGATGTAAACGTTACGGTTGAAGGGGTACAATATACAGAAGTTATTCCAACCGAAGCAAATAAAGAAATGTTTAGTGATTTTGGAGACAGTGGCGTTGCTGCCCTAACTGTCAAAGTGAAAATAGATAACGGATCAACTACACCAGTTAGCATTAACAACTTAGGAACCATTTTGAATGTTGATGATAACCGAGTACGAGTCCTTAGTCAGGGAATGGCTGAACCACGTGACCCAGCAACAATCGCTGCTGGAGAAACCGGTGAAAAACTCCATGTTTTCTTATTTAGAAAAGATGAATTTGGTTTATATAAAAAATTTGTTATGGAATTTGGTCCTTTTTATGCTGAAAACGGTGAAAAAGCATTTAAAGGTCGAACAGCAGAATTTACGTTACCTAGATAATATATATGTGTTGTATGAAAGCCAGTTAAAAAGCTGGCTTTTTTTAATTCCTCATCCCTTCACTTCGATTAACAATCTACATATTGGCCAAAACTAAATACTTCTATATAACACCTAAACTCTTCAACCATCCATATAAAACTCTAGTTACCCAACTTTGTGAACGATTAATTTTGTTGACAACATGTATATACAAGTTTATGATAATACCATATTTGTATATACAAATATGCAAACCTTGTTCTGAAATGAAAACGCTATTCTATTCGTTTTATCTGGAACGAGACTTATATATTTGGGAGGGAAAACCATGAGTGTCGATCAAAAACAAGTAACGGACATTATAGATGCGATTGGTGGTAAAGAGAATATTTCTGCTGCCACACACTGTGTGACACGACTTCGTTTTGCACTAGTAGATGAATCAAAAGTAAATAAAGAAGCACTTGAGAATAATTCGTTAGTAAAAGGATCTTTCTCAACAAACGGACAATTTCAAGTTGTGATTGGTCAAGGAACAGTAGATAAAGTTTACAAAGAGCTCGTTCAACAAACAGGTGTAGGGGAAGCTTCAAAGGAAGATGTAAAAAAGGCATCTGAGAAAAACCTAAATCCTATCCAACGCGCTATCAAAACATTGGCTGATATTTTCATCCCAATTTTGCCTGCCATTGTAACAGCTGGTTTATTAATGGGGATTAATAATATCTTAACGGGACCAGGAATTTTCTATGATGGAAAATCAATTATTGATGTTCATCCACAATGGGCCGATTTGGCTAGCATTATAAACTTAATAGCAAATACAGCCTTTGTCTTTCTACCTGGCTTAATTGGCTGGTCGGCCGTAAACCGTTTTGGCGGAAGTCCATTATTAGGTATTGTGCTTGGACTAATGCTTGTTCACCCAGATTTATTAAATGCATGGGGATATGGAACAGCTGAACAAATCCCAACATGGAATTTGTTTGGATTAGAAGTTGAAAAGATCGGCTACCAAGGTCAAGTTTTACCGATTTTAGTGGCCTCATTGCTATTAGCTAAAGTTGAATTATTTTTACGTAAACGTGTTCCGGACGGTCTTCAATTATTAATTGTTCCTCCGCTTACACTTTTAATTACAGGATTTGCATCATTCATCGTAATCGGACCTATAACGTTTGCAATAGGAAATGTATTAACAGATGGCGTGATCTCAATCTTTGAAAACTTTGCAGCACTTGGTGGACTGATTTATGGAGGATTATATGCCCTATTAGTTGTAACAGGCATGCACCATACCTTCTTAGCAGTTGATATTCAATTAGCAAACGCAGGCGGAACATTCCTATGGCCAATGCTGGCATTATCAAATATTGCACAAGGATCAGCTGCTTTTGCAATGATGCTTATTTTAAAAGAAGAAAAACAGAAAGGTTTAGCGTTAACATCCGGTATCTCTGCATGGCTTGGTATTACTGAACCAGCAATGTTTGGTGTTAATTTACGTTACCGCTATCCATTTATTGCCGCACTAATTAGCTCAGGTATCGCCGGATTATTTATCTCTATTAACGGAGTAAAGGCATTTTCTATTGGTGTCGGTGGTGTACCAGGATTTTTATCGATCGATTCACAATTCTGGGGATCATTCTTTATCGGAATGGCGATCGTAATCATCGTTCCATTTTTGTTAACCTTTGTTCTTGCAAAAATAAAAAAACAATAGATCCACTTGGATCATTGTCAAATGCGAAAGCCTTAGTACTTTCTTTCTACTAGTAAAAATAAATCAAATCGGGACAAGATGCTTGTCCCTTTTCTTTATATAAAACTAATAATGGTGGTGTTTAATTTGATTAACCCATGGTGGAAAAAATCAGTCGTTTATCAAATCTATCCAAAGAGCTTTCATGATACAACCGGAAACGGTGTTGGTGATCTACAAGGGATTATTAGTAGGTTACCTTATTTAAATAAATTAGGAGTTGATGTGATTTGGTTAACACCTATCTATGCTTCTCCACAAAAAGATAATGGATATGATATAAGTGATTATTATTCAATTCATGAAGAATATGGAACAATGGATGATTTTGATGAGCTAGTTGAAAAAGCACATCAACGTGACATAAAAGTGATTATGGATGTCGTTGTTAACCATACCTCAACAGAGCACAAATGGTTTAAAGAAGCTAGAAAATCAAAGTCTAATCCATATCGAGATTATTATATTTGGAAGGATCCTAAAGCAGATGGATCACCACCAACAAACTGGGAATCCAAGTTCGGCGGTAATGCCTGGGAGCTTGACGAAAAGACAGGGCAATACTATCTTCATCTCTTTGATGTTACTCAAGCAGATCTGAATTGGGAAAATGAAAAGCTGCGTAAAGAAGTGTATGAAATGATGAACTTTTGGTTTAAAAAAGGTGTTGATGGCTTCCGCCTAGATGTTATTAACTTAATATCTAAAAATCAATCCTTCCCAGATGATGATGGTTCTATAGCTCCTGGTGATGGAAGAAAATTCTATACAGACGGTCCCCGTGCTCATGAATTTCTCCATGAAATGAATAATGAAGTGTTTTCAAAGCATGAAAGTTTAACAGTAGGAGAAATGTCTTCAACAACAATTGATCATTGTATTCAATATTCAAATCCAGAGAGCAAAGAGCTAAGTATGACATTTAATTTTCATCATTTGAAGGTTGATTATCCTAACGGTGAAAAATGGGCTCTTGGTGAAATGGATTTTCTTTCATTAAAGGAAATTCTTTCCACTTGGCAGACTGGTATGAACAAAGGAAATGGCTGGAATGCCTTATTTTGGTGTAACCACGATCAGCCACGAGTTGTGTCACGATATGGAAATGACAAAGAATATCATAAAGAATCAGCGAAAATGCTCGCAACCACCATCCATATGATGCAAGGAACTCCTTATATTTATCAGGGAGAAGAGTTTGGGATGACTGATCCTAAGTTTAACTCTATTGAGGAGTATCGTGATGTTGAGTCACTGAATATGTATAACATCCTTAAAGAAAAGGGAATGTCAGACCAGGAAATCCTTGAAATCTTAAAGCGAAAATCACGTGATAACTCAAGAACACCAGTACAATGGAATAGCTCTCCGCATGCAGGCTTTACATCAGGTACACCTTGGATTGATGTTGCAAGCAATTATAAAGAAATAAATGCTAAAAATGCATTAGCGGATTCGGACTCCATTTTCTATCATTATCAAAAGCTTATTTCATTACGAAAACAGTATGATGTGATCACAACAGGAAATTATAAGCTTTTATTAGAAAATGATCCTCAAATTTTCGCTTATTTACGTCAAACATTTAATGAAAAACTCTTAGTAGTTAATAATTTTTATGATCAGTATACCGAATTCATTTTGCCCGAGCATGTAATTGTTGAAGGGTATAACAGAGACATTCTTTTATCTAACTATAAAGATTCATCATTATCGTTTGAAAGCCTGAAGCTACGTCCATATGAATCCATTATTTTTTATTTATCGAAAAAATAAGACATTCAAACCGTAATAGAGCCTATATGTATCTTGTTATTCGTTCATGGTAAGATAGGGATGGTGATGACGATGAGACAAAATAAATACCATTCTATATATAAAGAATTATCGGAACAAATTAAATCTGGGGATGTTAAAGCAGGAGATATTTTACCTTCTGAAAATGAGTTAGCTGTTCAACATGAAACAAGCAGAGAAACCATTCGAAAAGCCCTAAATTTATTATCACAAAATGGCTTTATCCAAAAAATTAAAGGAAAAGGCTCAGTTGTCATTGACGTTCAAAAAATGAGCTTTCCTATCTCAGGACTTGTTAGCTTTAAGGAAGTATCAAAAAACCTTAATAGAGAGACGGTAACAACTGTTCATGACTTTGGTTTGATTAAGCCTGAGCCCTTTATTAAACAGCAGCTACATGCATCAAGCAAGGATGAAGTGTGGAAGGTTGTTAGATCTCGAACTATTAATGGTGAACGGATTATTTTAGATAAAGATTATTTCCTAAAGAAATTTGTCCCGACATTAACTAAACAAATATGTGAAACCTCCATCTATGAATATCTTGAGCAACAATTAAAGCTGAATATTAGCTTTGCAAAAAAAGAAATTGTTGTTGAAGACTGCACGGAAGAAGACAGACAACTTCTTGATCTTGAGGGCTTTTCTCATATTGTTGTTGTGAAAAATTATGTGTACCTTGAAAACACTAGCTTGTTTCAATACACAGAATCCAGACACCGCCTCGATAAGTTCAGATTTACTGATTTTGCACGAAGAGGTGTGTAATTCATGCATTGAGTGAAAACTCAATGCTTTTTTCTGTTTCAATATTGGTACCAAGCATTTTCTTCATGATAAGATAAACCTATCTCATAGTAAGGAGAGTAATCATGATGAAAAATGAAATCATTGAAAGATTTACAAGCTATGTAAAAGTTGATACACAATCAAATGAAAACAATGATACATGTCCATCCACACCTGGTCAGCTTACACTTGGCAAGCAACTAGTGGAGGAACTGAAGGAAATTGGTATGCAGGATGTCACAATGGATGACAACGGCTATGTGATGGCAACCCTTCCTGCTAATACAGATAAAGAGCTTCCTACAATCGGGTTTCTTGCACATATAGATACGGCAACAGATTTCACTGGCAAAAATGTAAACCCACAGCTCATCTCAAGCTACGATGGAAAAGATATTGTACTAAACAAGGAGCTAAATGTGGTTTTATCTCCATTACAATTTCCAAATCTAAAAAACTACGAAGGTCATACACTTATCACAACCGATGGAACGACATTATTAGGTGCAGATAACAAAGCAGGTATTGCAGAAATTATGACGAGTATGGCCTATCTGATTAATCATCCAGAAATCAAGCATGGCAAAATACGTATAGCCTTTACACCTGATGAAGAAATTGGGAGAGGACCTCATAAATTTGATGTTGATGCCTTCAATGCTGACTTTGCCTACACAATCGATGGCGGTCCATTAGGTGAGCTTCAGTACGAAAGCTTTAATGCAGCTGCAGCCAAAATCACATTTAAAGGAAACAATGTTCACCCAGGAACCGCAAAGGGGAGAATGGTCAATTCGTCTAAAATAGCAATGGCCTTTCAAAGCAAGCTCCCTGCAATGGAAGCTCCTGAGTTTACAGAAGGGTATGAAGGATTTTATCATCTTATTGGCATTCAAGGTGATGTTGAAAATACATATGTACATTATATTATCCGTGATCATGATAAACAGAAGTTTGAAGAAAGAAAACAAACAATCACTAAGCTTGTTGAGGAATTTCAATCTGTATATGGTCAGGATTCCGTTGTTTTAGAGCTCAATGATCAATACTATAATATGAAAGATAAAATTGAGCCTGTGAAGTATATTGTGGATGTGGCTCATGAAGCAATGGAGAACCTTGGCATCACACCTATTGTTGAACCAATCCGCGGTGGAACAGATGGCTCACAGCTATCCTATATGGGATTACCAACTCCTAATGTATTCACTGGCGGCGAGAATTTTCATGGGAAATTTGAATTTATTTCGGTTGATAATATGGTAAAAGCAACTGAAACGATTATTGAAATATGTAAGCTATTTGAGAAAAGATAATGATTCTAAGATGAAAGGGATGCCCCCAATGCTTACACTTATTAAAAATGGAGAAGTGTATACTCCAACTTATATAGGAAAAAAGGATCTTCTCCTCGTAGATGAAAAAATTGGATTCATTGAGGACCATATTTCATTACCTACTGATTTTGTCGATATAAACGTAGTTGATGCGTCCGGAATGAAAGTTGTACCAGGCTTTATTGATTCACATGTTCACATTACAGGCGGTGGTGGCGAAGGAAGTTATAAAACCCGCACTCCTGAACTGCATTTAACAAATGCTACTTTATCAGGTATTACTACCATTATTGGTGTGATTGGCACTGATGGCACAACAAGAACAATGCCTAATTTAATAGCTAAAGCACGTGCTCTTGAAGAAGAAGGTATCACTTGTTATGTGCATACTGGCTCCTATCAGGTTCCTGTTAAAACACTAACTGGAAGAATTGAAGACGACCTTATCTTAATTGATAGAATCATCGGTGTTGGAGAAATTGCGATTAGTGATCACAGATCCTCACAGCCGACTGTAGAAGAAATGGCGAAGCTCGCATCTGCGGCCCGAATTGGTGGGATGCTTTCTGGAAAAGCAGGCATTGTTAATATTCATGTTGGTGATAGTAAGGATCATCTTGATCTTATTCTAAAGGTCCTCGAGACAACAGACCTTCCAATTCGCCAATTTTATCCAACCCATATCAACCGAAATCCGCATCTTTTTGAAGCAGGAATTTCTTATGCAAAGAAAGGCGGCTGGGTTGATTTCACAACAAGTACAATTCCTAAGTTTCTTGCTGAAGGTGAGGTTTCCTGTAGCCAAGGCTTAAAAAGAATGTTAGATGCCAATGTACCGATTGAACAAATTACCTTCACCTCAGACGGGCAAGCAAGCCTTCCTGACTTTAATGAGGATGGTGAGATGGTCGGCTTAAAGATTGGCAAGGTCAATACACTCTTTCAAGCTGTAAAAGATGCTGTTCACCAGGAACAAATACCATTGCAAACAGCCTTAAAGGTCATTACTAGCAATCCTGCTACAATTTTAAAGTTACAGCAAAAAGGCGAACTAAAGCCTGGGAAAGATGCAGATATTGTGCTATTAGATCATGATCTTTCCATTCAATCTGTATGGGCTAAAGGGCAGCATATGGTATCAGAAGGAAAAGCACTTGTGAAGGGGACATTCGAATAGTGATTATAAAGCCTCGATTTTCGGGGCTTTTTATTTTCCTTTCACAACGTCCGTAAATCCCTCATATACTGTTGCAGACCATAACCTATGAGGTGTTTTCATGAAGATTAGAAAAGCTACGCAAAATGAAACAAATTCCCTTCTTCATATGACAATTAATACAATGAATGAAAGCTCAATGGGGACTGTTAAAAATGATTTTCATACGGGAATGAATATGTTCGTACCTTTATTAAATAGTGGTGCTTATTACCTTATTGCACTTGATAAACAGACAATAGCAGGTTGGGTTTTACTAGGCCCTGATTTTAATCCAATAAATGCTCGAAAAACAGGCAGCATTATTGCTCTTTATGTATTTCCACAATATCGAAAAGCCGGAATAGGCAAGCAGCTTATGAATAAAGCCATGCAAGAGTTAAAGTCTGAAGGATATCACAAAGTACAGCTAAATGTATTTACAGGTAATCCCGCCAAATCATTGTATAAAAGGCTAGGCTTTAAAGAGATTTCTTCCATTATGGAGATGGATATCAATTAAAAGGATTTTCCATCTTCATCTGGTTTTTTTATACTTGTATTCGCATACATATATGTAAACGCTAACACCAATCTTCTTCTCCCTCCATCTGAATATCATGCATTGATATTGTTAATGCTTTATTAACTCAATGTAAAATTTTAGTAACAACCATCCTTCTTTTTAAAATTCTTGTAGAATAGAAGGGAAAGTCTACTAGGGAGGCAAACTGATGAAGCGCTTTACTAAAGAAGAAAATAGTTGGATATTTTATGATTGGGCAAGCTCTGCTTATTCTATTATTATCTCCACAGCCGTTTTTCCAATATATTATAAGGCGGCTGCAACAAACGCGGGAGTGAGTGCCGCAAATTCTACTGCTTATTTAGGTTATACAATCTCAATCGCAACCTTTATATTGGCTATGCTTGGACCTATATTAGGAACAATTGCTGACTATCAGGGCTACAAAAAGAGATTTTTTTCCTTCTTCTTTACGTTAGGAATGGGATTTACCGCACTACTCGCCTTTATCCCCTCTGAGCAATGGCTTCTTTTGCTAGCTTGCTATACATTGGCTGCAATTGGCTTCTCTGGGACAAACATTTTCTATGATGCCTTTTTGGTAGATGTCACAACAGAGGAACGAATGAATCGTATCTCTGCCCGTGGATTTGGACTTGGCTATATCGGAAGTACCATACCTTTTATTATCAGCATTGCCATTATTGTTTTAGCACAAAGTGAACTTATTCCACTTTCTACAACAGCAGCTAGTAAGACCGCATTTATCATAACCGCGGTTTGGTGGGGGCTTTTTACCATTCCACTCTTCAAAAATGTCCAGCAGCGTTATTATATTGAGCGTGAGGCAAACCCGGTATTTAACAGCTTTAAACGATTATTTAAAACACTAAAAGAAGTTCAAAAACATCGTGCTTTGTTTCTATTTTTGCTAGCCTATTTTTTCTATATAGATGGAGTTGGAACCATCATTACGATGTCAACGGCATACGGGACTGACCTAGGTATTAATTCAACAAGCTTACTGATTATTCTCTTTATTACGCAAGTTGTGGCTGCTCCATTTGCTATTCTATACGGTAGATTATCTGAACGCTTTACCGGTAAAAAAATGCTCTATGTTGGAATCGTCATCTATATGGGTGTTTGTATTTATGCTTATTTTCTTGATTCGACATTGGATTTTTGGATTCTAGCCATGCTTGTTGCCACTTCACAAGGAGGGATTCAAGCATTGAGCCGCTCCTATTATGCTAAGCTTATCCCAAAAGAGAAGGCAAATGAGTTTTTTGGTTTTTATAATATCTTTGGAAAATTCGCTAGCATTATGGGACCATTGCTTGTAGGAGTAACTGCACAGGTAACAGGAAATTCAAGCAGTGGTGTATTTAGTTTGGTCATCTTGTTTATCATCGGTATTCTTATTTTAATAAAAGTGCCTGAGCCAAATAAGGCATAAGTATAAGTACTTTTTTGAGACGATTTCTATCGTCTCTTTTTCTTTTCAGCGTATTTTATCCAATGCTTTTGGCTACCCTTTGGCTATTAATATGAAAAGGGGTGAAAAGGTTGGAGGACTTAATGAAGGACTTACTTATTGTCCTAGGACGTATTGTCACGATTCTACCTTTGTTGCTTTTTATCACCATTTTCATGGGTAAGCGTGCAATTGGGGAACTCCCAGTTTTCGATTTTCTCATTATTCTTACTTTAGGTGCTGTTGTTGGTGCAGATATTGCAGATCCTAACATCAAACACCTCCCGACTGCTTTTACAGTTGTTATCATTGGACTGTTTCAGAGACTTGTTGCCAGGTGGAAAATTAAAAATCGAAAGTTTGGAAAGCTTATAACCTTTGAGCCTACACTCGTTGTTCAGAATGGAAAGTTACTGATAGAAAATATTAGTCGCATTCATTACTCAATAGATAATGTTCTTCAAATGTTAAGAGAAAAAAATGCCTTTGATTTAGAAGATGTTGATTTGGCAATCATTGAAGCTAATGGAGCGCTGAGTGTGTTAAAAAAAGCTGAAAAACAAATGGTAACTAGAGAAGATATGAAAATCTATAGCTCTAGCCCCTCCATTTCCTTTCCAGTTATGATGGAGGGACAAATTTATGAAAACACACTGCGTTATTTTCAAGTAGACGAAACGTGGTTAAAACAGCAATTAGCACACAAGGGTATTATTAATTACGAGAATATCTTTTATATTTCGCTTAACCGAAACCTTGATTTATCTATTTCATTCAATGATGAGAAAAGTGAAAGGCTCCCTCCCCTGTATCATTAGATAAGAGTAAAAGATGAAAGGTTGGATAATTATTCCGACCTTTCATCTTTTTCTTTTTACACTCTTTTAGTTTTTCTGTTACGAACGATTTTCTTTACAATTGGATAAATGATAGGAGCCCACTTTACTAGATTCTTCACGAATTTTTTCATTGTTAACCTCCTATTACTTACTATATTCCCCGGAAAATAGGAGGTTAAACACGCTTTGCGCTCTCTCTAGCCTACGTTTGAAACTTCTTTTCCTAGCTGTAATTGATGCATTTTATAATACTTTCCTCTTTGCTCTAGGAGTTCCTCATGACTTCCTCTTTCAACAATTTCACCATGATCTAACACTAAAATATGATCTGCATTTCGAATCGTGGATAATCGGTGCGCAATGATAAATGTAGTTCGTCCTTCCTTTACCACATTTAATGCTTGTTGAATCATTGCTTCAGTTTCTGTATCAATATTAGCTGTTGCTTCATCTAGTATTAAAATCGCTGGGTCATATGCTAAAGCCCGGGCAAAGGAAATGAGCTGTCGTTCTCCTGCTGATAACGTGCTTCCCTTTTCTAAAACTGGCTCTTCAAATTGTTGAGGTAGCTGTTTAATAAATCGCTCTGCACCTACATCTCTCAGAGCTTTTCTTACACGTTCTTTAGGAATTTCAGCATTTCCAAGGCTAACATTTGATTCGATTGTACCTGTAAACAGAAACGGATCCTGTAACACAATGCCCATGTGCTTCCGCAGCTGTTGACGTGGAATTTGGCTTGTATCCATAGAATCTATCGTTATTTTTCCGCGGTTGATATCGTAATATCGGAATAACAGGTTGATAATGGAGCTTTTCCCAGAGCCTGTGTGACCAACTAGTGCAACTGTCTCTCCTTTTCTTGCTTCAAAGGAGATATTTTTTAATACATCATTCTCACTATCATACGAGAATGATACATTTTCAAATGTAACATTTCCTTGAAATCTAGGCAGGATCTCTGTGTCCACTACTTCCCCTTCTTCATCGAGTAGTTCAAATACACGCTCCGATGCAACACGTGCCTGTTCCAACTGTGCCAGCTGATTGACAATATCCGTTACGGGCTGGAACAATCGATTTAAATAATCTACAAATGCATACAAAACACCAATTGAGATGATACCTGTTGCTGTTAGTGATTGCCCTCCGAAATACCAGATTAAGGCAACAAAGGTGGCATTTCTGAGCACATTTACTAGGTTATGGGAAGTTAAAGCATTTAAACTTAGTAATTTATTTTGATACGTAAAATGCTCTTTATTCAGCACCTCAAATTCGTCAATTGTTTGCTTTTTTCGACGAAATGCCCGAATAATCGTCATACCTTGTATCGACTCATTTACCACTCCATTTATATCACTAACACGAGTACGAATTAAATGATTATAGTTAGAAGCTACTTTACGGTAAAGAACCGTCCAGATAAACAAAATCGGTACAACAAGCAAAGTAATCAGTGCCAGCTTGACGTCTAAGAAAAACAAAGCGATTAAAATTCCTGTCATATAAATCCCACTTGTGAAAAAACTCGCTAATACTTTCACATATAATTCCCTGATCGCCTCTGTGTCGTTTGTTACACGTGAAACAATTTTCCCGGCGGGACGATTGTCGAAATATGAAAGTGGTACTCTTTGAATATGCTCAAATACATCTGTTCTCATTTTTTGGATAATACGGTTGGCTGCCTTTTGTAGCAATAAGGATTTACCATATTGAAAGAAAGCTGCAACCAAGAGCAACCCTACATAAACGCTTAGAAGAAAAACAATCGGTTTAATTTCAGGCTGATAAAATGCTAACAGCTCTTCTCTCGTTAGTTTATTTACAGGATAGTTGGCAGTTTCATCTCCATTACTAATTGTTAATATTTGGTTATTAATAGACCTCTTTCCATCAAATGTTACATGCTCATCTGTTACATAGAAGGAGGGCCCAACCTGCACAACCTGTATTTGATCTTTACCGACTGATTGATCTGATGCTATATCTGTACTCTTTCTATAATATTTCCCTTGATAGGCAACGGATTGTTCATCTACCTCTAAAACCTCTACCCACGGCTTTTCAATCCCCATCATGTGGTGGTCAATCATTCTTTTTGCTATAAACGGTCCTGTTAACTCTGCTGCTACTGCAAAGGTTAGCATAGCAAGCGCAATAAAGATTGTTCGTTTATAGTGAAGTGCATATTGAACTAGGCGTTTTCCAGTTGAGGGATTCTTCATTTAGCTCACCTCCCCATATGAATCTGCTTGTTGGCGATCATATTGTTCTTTGTACCATTTTCCCAGCTGAATTAACTGTTCATGTGTTCCCTCTTCAACTATTTTTCCTTCGTCCATCACGATAATCCAATCTGCATGCTGGACAGCCGATAAACGATGGGCAGTAATGAATGTTGTTTTTCCAGCTCGTTCATGACGAATGTTTTCAATAATCTTTGCTTCTGTTTTTCCATCAACCGCCGACATGGAATCATCTAATAAAAGAATTTCAGGATCCTTTATTAGTGCCCGTGCAATTGAGATGCGCTGTTTTTGCCCACCTGATAGGGCTACACCTTTCTCTCCTACAAGAGTGTCTAGGCCTTTTGGGAGAATAGACAAATCAAAGGCTGCTGAATTCAATGCGGACTTAATTTCATCTTCACTAACATTTTCTTTTCCAAACTTAAGATTTTCACGGATTGTTCTAGAAAATAAAATTTGTTCCTGTGGCACATAGCCTACCCATGAGTGAATGTCATCAATTAGAATCTCTTCAATTGGTTGACCTGAAACGAGAAGTTTCCCTTCACCTAATGGATACTCTCTTAGCAATTGCTTGAGTAATGTTGTTTTTCCAGACCCCGTTTTACCAACAACACCGATTGTAGCTCCTCTTTTCACCTGCAAATGAATGTTTTTTAAATTGTCTGTTGTTGAGGTCGGATAACGGAAAGTCACATTGGCAAACTCAATATTTCCTGGTATGGTTACATGCTTAGGACTATTTACATCCTTAACGTCTTCTTCGTAGGCTAGAGTCTCATTTACCCGGTCTAATGAAGCGTTTCCACGCTGTAGAATATTGATTAGTTCTCCAACAGCAAACATTGGCCAAATTAACATTCCAAGGTAAATGTTAAAGCTAACTAATTCTCCTAGAGTAATCAACTGGTTGAACACAAGATATGCACCATAGCCCAAGCCAATAACATAGCTCAATCCAACAAGTATTTTAATGGTTGGTTCAAACAGGGCATCAACCTTTGCGACAGCGATATTTTTCTCATACACATCCTCTGTCATTTCATTAAACCGCTCTTCATCTGCTTTTTCTTGTACATAAGCGCGAATAACTCGCACTCCTGCTATTGATTCCAGAACATTGTCATTCAAATTTCCAAAGGCATCCTGAGCAACAGTAAAACGTTCGTGAATGAGCTTCCCAAAATAGTTGATAGCGATAGCCATTAACGGTAGTGGGATAAGTGCAGCTAGTGTAAGCTTCCAGCTAATCGTAAATCCCATAACAAAAACAATGATAATCATAAACACGGTTGAATCGACCAAGGTTAAAATACCAAACCCTGCTGTTAACGAAATAGCTTTTAAGTCATTTGTTGCTCGTGCCATTAAATCACCGGTACGATTTTTTTCAAAAAATCTCGGTGTCATCGCAAGCAAGTGTTTCATAAAACGGTATCTTAAAATCCGTTCAATTAAATGTGCTCCGCCAAACAATTGATACATCCATACGTAAGTTATCGCATAGCTGACAATGATGAGCGCAATAAAGAAAAACAGAAGCTCACGTAACCGTTCAGCAGTCATCTGACCAAACTGAATATCATCAATGGCTATTCCAATTATCTTTGGTGGAATAACATCTAAAATACTAACGAAGATCAGTAGTGAAATGGCTACTGTGTATCGTTTCCAATATTTATAAAAAAACCAGCTTAATTTTCCTAGTACTGAGAACATTCATATCCCTCCTTTGATATCAAATAAAATGTCTTCAGTTAGCCACCTTCCATCCAATCTAAATAAATACGAACCACCTGTTGTTTTAACATGCTCAAAACTCCTTTCATTTGTAAAAAATATCTATATAAACGGGCAGATACAATACCCGGAATAAACAGAAAAAGGCATTATGCATGTGTAAAGTGCATAATGCCCGAAAAAAGACAATATAAAAACGCACGTCACAATAGTGATGACCTGCGTAGAAAAGTAAGTTAAGTGTTAATTCATTTTAAAGAAAGGTATGGCGGGTCACCTTACAATATGAAATTTTGCTATAGTATCGCACTCTTACAATTTCCATTTTGTAACCCTCCAATTTTTGTAAATTTATTCTTTTTTATTGTATGTTTTTTCAAATCGTACTGTCAACGTTTTTCTGAAATTATTTTCCTGTTCAGTTATATGCTAATTCCTTAAACAATTATGACTAATTATCAACTTTAATCTTAGAAAAGCACTGTGCGCACCTTGTAAGAAGGTTGCCCAACCCTGGGCAGCGTTAAAGTAGACAGCTAACAGAGAAATTTATTTATTCATACTCGCCAAAAAGTCACCTAAAAGATCACTTAAATCTTCCTTTGATTCATCCTCTATCGTAGCAGCAACTTCATTTTCTGTAGGAAAGATATCAAAATCAGCAATATCATCTTCAAGTGCATTTACTGCTATACTCTCTTCTTCTTCATTCTCTACCTGATTAACAGAGAAATGTTCCACCTCTACATCCATCGGGGCATTTTCAACTTCCTGTAAATACAAAGCTTCATCTATATCCAAGGAATTACTCGTTAACGAAGCTAATATAGATGTTGCTCTGACTGGATCAGATAATAGTTGATAAACAATACTTCCCATTAGTGCCTCTGAATGAGAGTGCTTTAGCCAATTTCGTTGATCTTTTGATAATTGCTTTGGCAGAGGAAGTGTAATCATTTCTTTCTCTTTTTTTAATGAGCTGCCCACTCCTTCTAATACAAAATCAGCAATTGTACTAGAAAAGTTTCTTTTCTCCGTTTGTTTAAGTTTGTCCAGTTGTCTTACTAAATGATCAGGGGTATCAGAGGGAAGGCGAAAGGTAATAGCCTGTCCCCTTTTTATGGTTGGTGTGCCCTTTTTATTCATATAACCACCCAATTTTAATTAGACTGTTTGTTTTTCATTCTTTTTCGGAGGCTCGCTAGTTTTTCTGACAAAATCGGAAACTAATTTATAATAAGCATTTGCCATCATCCAAATACTTTCGTTTTCATCTTCAAAAAACTCAATATTATAGCCATCTAAACTATTATTTAACATCTTAATATAGTCTTTTAGAACAATGGCACCTCCACCAACAAAATAGCAGATTTCTGTTTGTGAATTTTTTTGCCATACGTTTCGTAGATGACGGTACTGTTTCTTAGCAAGCTCTAGAAGAATGCGGTCGGTGATATCATGTACGTTTGTCCGACTACCCTTTACCATGATGTGGTGACGGTCATTTTTACGTGTAATAATATCAACCACATCTCGGCGGCTGTCGAGTTCAACACCATGCTTTTTTCGGATTTCTTCTCTAATAGCTTCTAATGACTCTGAAACACCAAGATTAAAGCCCTGCGCTTTGTCATCATCAACATTACGATTTTTAATGACAGCAATATCCGTTGATAAGCCGCCAATATCTTGAATTAATATTTGCTTATCAATTAAATCACGATTGATAATCTTTAAATCTTTGTCCATAACTAGATTAATAAATGCAGCAAATCCTTCTGGATACACCTTCACTTCGTCAAACTTAATATTTACTTTTAAACCTTGATATTTAGGAGTCACTAAAAATTCAACTTGATGAACAGATCCGAGAAGCTGTGAGCGATAGCCAACGTCTTTGCCTTCCTTAACTTCACGAAGTGGTAAACCTGTTCCTAACGTATAATTTGCATCAATAACATTATTGGTTTTTTTGAAAATAGACGAGTTTTCTTCTCGAACGGCATCTAATGCAAGGGTAGTAAAAAGCATAACAAGTGTCTGATCTTCTTCTGATTTTGTACTACCAGGATCTAGCTCACTAGGGTTATCACTTTTTGTTGCGAGGTTACCAACTCGATAGATTGCATTGTTATCCTTCAGGGCAGGGGAGTGAACTCTTACATGAATACCATCTAATGGATCTTTATCATTTAATTCTTCTATACCGATGACTGGTCGGTCCTCGGTGTCTCTTGCAATAACATTAGGGATATATAATTCGTAATCTACTTTTCCAAAAAGTGCCTTCACACAATCATTTCCAACATCAACTGCTGTAATTCTAGTTTTACTCATCTAACCATCCCTCTCTATTTCATTCATGAGTTACTAAATCAGTGAATCTAGTAACTCAAGGGTAAAGGGTAGGGGAGACAAGCGTCAATATTACTTTCGTTGTGTTCAATTTGAATACATGTACACAATTTTGTCTACATTTGTAACAAAATTGTATACATACCTATATGACGCGGTGTATACGTATTTGTACACATGTAAACACTATTGTAAACACCACGTACACAATATGTATACATGTATACAGTGACGTATACTGTGGAATTCTGGTCTATTTCGACAGAATCTTCTAACCCTTTTGACCTAGTTGAACGTTTGTTTCTACCTCAGTTTTTATAGAAAAATGTAGGTTATTGGAGAAACATTTTTTTATTTTTTAGTAGATTTCTTTTTAAATTAATAGATTTAAGAAAAATAACAACAAATAAGATCAAGCTTAAGCTTGATCCCTACCTTAACCTTCTTAATACGATTTTTTCGAATATCGTCCACGGCACCAGCATTTTAAATAGAATCGTTATCTTAACCCCTCTTCCGATTGCATAACGCAAGGTTGTTTTCTTCTTTAATGCAATGGCTGTGATTAGCCTTGCTACGTCCTTTGGGTCTTCAAACTTACTTGATCCACTTTCAATATGATCTTCAAGCTTACGCATCATTTCATAATAAGGTGACTCTTTTTTGAGAGAGTTCTCTGTTACCTTCTTTCCCGACGTCCATATATTTGTTTGGAATGAGCCTGGCTCCACTAATATAACATCTATACCAAAGGACTTCACTTCTAAACGGAGAGATTCACTCCACCCTTCTAACGCATACTTTGAAGAAACATACGGCGATAAACCAGGAAAGCCAACTCTTCCACTAATGCTGCTAACATTAATTATTTTTCCTTTGGACTTCTTCCTCATTATTGGAAGTACAGCTTGTGTGACAGCTATTGCACCAAATACATTTGTTTCAAATTGACTACGATACTCATCAATTGGGATTTCCTCTACAAAGCCAGCTCCTGCAAAACCTGCGTTGTTAACCAATACATCAACTTGTCCTACCCTTCCCACTAAGTCCTTGAATTGATTAACTGATTCTGCAGAGGTTACATCTAATTCATGAATGGTTATCCTGTTCGTTATTCCAGAGCTTTTAGCCTCTCTTAGAAGAGTTATGCTCCTTTTTTTATCACGCATTGTAGCAATAACTTCAAATCCATTTTTCGCTAACTCTAATGCTGTTAACATTCCAAACCCGCTTGAAGCCCCTGTAACAACAGCTATTTTCTTTATCATAAGTTCTCCCCTGCCCTTGTTATGTATCTATTATTTCCATTATATCTGTTACATTTCTTCAATATTAATAATAAAAAGAAGTCCTACGTAAGCTCGCAGGACTTCTTCCTTAAAAAGCAGACTATTTAATTTATCATTCTTTTAACTAATTCACGATTACGATCTTTAAACACTTCATTATGAGATGATACCATTCCTACTTTTGTAGCCTCAGGCTGAATATATTGCTTTGCTTTGTTTACAGCATTTGCAGCATCTTGAAAGGCACCCGCAATTAAGTGAAGCTTTCCATCATGGGCTAAAATATCACCGGCCGCATAAATTCCTTCTATTGAAGATTCACTAGTTGCATTACCTGATATATAAAATTGATCTTTCAATGAAATTTGCACATCACTATTTTGAAGCAGTGATGAATCTCGTTCATATCCATGATTAATTACCACTTCATCGATCGGGAGATACGTCACTTCTCCTGTTTGATGATTTGTTAGTTCAACGCTTTCAATTTCTTCATGATTTGCACCAGCAACTAATTTCGTTATCGAAGTGTGGAAATAGCATTCAGCTTTACTATTCATTAGTTGACTAACCTGTGCTTCATGGCCGTTTAACTCCCCTTTTCGGTAAGTTAAGATTACTTTTTCAGCTATTGGCTCTAATTCGTTTGCCCAGTCAATTGCTGAGTTCCCTCCACCAGATATAATGACCTTTTTATTTTTAAAACGTTTTAAGGATTTTACTGTGTAATGTAAGTTAGATACCTCAAATTTTTCAGCACCTTCAATTTCAAGCTTTTGAGGATTTAGTATTCCACTGCCAACAGCAACAATCACTGTTTTGGAATAATGCTTTTCCCCTGAAGATGTATGTAAAATAAAGATTCCTTCTTCATTACGTGAGATGGACTCCACTTTTTCACTTAATACAACTGTTGGGTCAAAGGTTAGACCTTGCTGGACAAGCTGTTGAATTAACTTTTCTCCAAGAATTGGAGTTTGTCCCCCAACGTCCCAGATCATCTTTTCCGGATAAACATGAATTTTCCCGCCTAAGTGTGGCTGAAATTCAATGATTTTTGTTTTCATTTCTCTTAATCCACTATAAAAGGCTGAGTAAAGTCCTGCTGGTCCTCCCCCAATAACAGTTACATCAAACAGTTCCTGTGAGTCCATTCTATTCACTCCTTAGCTTGAATTCCTATTAATGATTATCATTCTCATTTAACTATACTATGATTCGTTAATTTTTACAATATTGTTTATTGTATTGACATTAGAACATATGAATTATAGAATCAAACTAACGATATTGAGAATCATTTTCATTTGTAAGTTGAAAATGAATAAATGGAGGGTTAATAATGGCTCGCCTATATACAAATAACTTAGAAATTGGCTATGGTGAACGACTGATTGTTAAAGATTTAAGTGTAGAAATTCCAGATAAGAAAATAACAACGATTATTGGTTCAAACGGTTGTGGAAAATCTACTTTATTAAAAGCCATTACAAGAATCATTCCGCATCAATCCGGTACTGTCATATTAGATGGAGAAGATATTTCCAAGGAAAACACCAAGCTTCTTGCAAAGAAGATGGCCATTCTCCCCCAAACACCTGAAAGTGCAAGCGGTTTAACAGTTGGTGAACTTGTTTCTTATGGACGCTTTCCTTATCAAAAAGGTTTTGGGCGTTTAACAAAGAAAGATTATGAAGTCATTGATTGGGCACTTGATGTGACAGGAACGATTGACTTTAAGTTCCGACCAGTCGATGCGCTATCAGGTGGGCAACGTCAGCGTGTGTGGATTGCTATGGCCCTTGCTCAGGAAACAGACATCATCTTTTTAGATGAACCAACTACATATTTAGATATGGCTCACCAATTGGAAGTATTAGAACTTCTTCAAAAGTTAAATAAAGAGCAAGAGCGCACAATTGTTATGGTTTTGCATGACTTAAACCAAGCTGCACGCTTTGCTGACTGTATCATCGCATTAAAGGACGGTCAGGTCATTAAAGCCGGTAATTGTGAGGAAGTTATCACACATGATGTGTTAAGGGATGTTTTTAACATTGATGCTGAAATTGGCAAAGATCCACGAACAAATAAACCGATGTGTATGACTTATAATTTATTAAAAAATTCTTCTGCTATGAACCCAACTGCTGTTGCCAGTTATTAGTAGCATTTACTTCCTAACAAGCAACTCAATTTCTTTACTAGTCTCGAGGTTATTAGCCTCGGGATTTTTTACTGTGGTGTTGCCCAAATAAGGTGAACAGACCCCAACATATAGCTATCCATCTTTTTTATATGCAATGGCGATTGCTTTAATATGTGTAAAATATCTCGGTTTATATGGCAACCTATGCTTTTTGCAAAAAAGAAATCTGTTCTGTTTTGTAGCCATGAAAAAACAGAATTCGAACTAATGCCATGTTCTAATAGTAGTATTTGACCGTCTTCTTTACACCAAAAATTCAACAATTGCAGTACCTTTTCAGGATTGGGATAAGAGCATAATGAGAGTGTGGATACTACTGTATCAAATGCACGCTCGGGTAAAATGACTTCTTCTACATTACCAACTATATACTCTACATGAAGCTTATGATGTCTTGCTTCCTCTTTTGCCTTTTCAATCATTAAGGGACTAAAGTCTACAGCAGTTACTTTTGAATCTTTAGGATAATAGTTAAAATTTGCACCTGCTCCAACTGAGACTTCTAGAATATGTCCTTTTGCGGATGAAAGCAGCCTTTTCCTCATTTTTTGATCACTTGTATTTTGCCTTAAGCGCTTTGCATACTTATTTGCTTGCTTATCAAATAATTTGACCTGTTTGTTTAGATCCATTCAAGACCACACTCTTCTCCATTTTTTTGTTTGCTTTTCTCAACTGTTATACTCACTCGTATTACGATCATGAATTAATGAAAGATTCACTTCTTTTCTATAACTTCATATTTGATATCCAATAACACAAAATGTAAAATGAGATAGAAATTGCCGCTTAGTTAGTTGGTTAAATACTATACAGAAAAGTCATTGAAATGGAGAGAAACTCACATGATTCAACGTACTGTGCTTATTAAATTCGAAGAAACAACAACACAAGAACAATATCAAGAGATTATTAGTCGTTTTACAGCATTAAAGAATGTGTTAACTGGGATTGTTGAAATTCATGCAGGTCTTAATCTTGCTGAGAAAAGCAAAGAATATCAAATTGTATTAATTGTCCGTTTTGAAGATCAAGCAGCTCTTGATGCGTATGCAGCTAACGAAGATCACCAAGCAGTTGCGGCGTTTATTCGCGATTCTGGTAGAATTGACAGCATCGGTGTAGATATTGAAATTTAATTAAAGGGAAAAAGACATTGCAAAGTATTGCAGTGTCTTTTTATTTTTATTTATCTTCCTTCCTCCCCTCCATAAAATTATCAATCTTTTTTCATAAACCCTAACACATTTGCTAAGCATATTTATGTACAAATGTAGATCATTTTCTTACTATAACAAGTACACCAAAACAAGGAGGAAGATACAATTGAGTAACAACTTTTTATCTACATATACATTACCTAATGGAATAGAATTAAAAAACCGTCTGATCATGGCTCCAATGACAAACTTCTCTTCTCACCAGGATGGAACTGTAACTGAAGAAGAAGTAAATTACTATGCACGCCGCTCTAAAGGAGTAAGTATGGTTATTACTGCTTGTGCCTACATTACACCTAATGGCAAAGGATTTCATGGTGAATTTGGTGCAGATAATGACGAAATGATTCCGAGCTTAGAAAAGCTAGCAACAAGAATCAAAGAGCAAGGTGCTAAAGCTGTTTTGCAAATTTTTCATGGCGGAAGAATGTGTCCTCCGGAGTTAGTGCCTAACGGTGAAATAGTTAGTGCAAGTGATATTCCTGCTGAAAACGGTGGGGTATCAACAGAAGAACCTGACAAGAAGCCAAGAGCCTTAACGGAAGCAGAGGTTGAGGATATCATTCAAGCCTTTGGCGAAGCCACACGCCGTGCGATTGAAGCAGGCTTCGATGGAGTAGAAATTCATGGGGCTAATGGTTACTTAATTCAACAGTTTTTCTCTCCACACTCGAATAGACGTGAAGATCGATTTGGTGGTAGCCTTGAAAAACGAATGACTTTTCCTTTAGAAGTAGTTGATACAGTTAAAAAGGTTGTTTTAGAACATGCTAAAGAACCTTTTATTGTTGGCTACCGTTTTTCACCGGAAGAACCAGAAACGCCTGGTATCACAATGGATGAAACTCTAGCACTTGTAGATGCTTTATCAAACAAAGGTCTTGATTATTTACACGTATCACTATTTGATTTCTTCTCAACACCTAGAAGAGGTGTGGAAGATCTAACAAAAACTAGAATCTCTTATCTTCAGGAAACAATTAATGATCGTGTACCACTAATTGGTGTAGGATCTATCTACTCTGCTGAAGATGCTCGTAAAGCCTTTGAAACAGGGGTACCTCTTCTTGCATTAGGAAGAGAGCTTATTATTGATCCTGATTGGGTTCAAAAGGTGTCAGAAGGAAAAGAGGACGAAATTGTAACAGAAATAAATAAAGATAAACAAGAAGAACTCGTTATTCCTGACCCACTATGGAACGCGATTATCAATACACCAGGTTGGTTCCCTGGCGTTTAATACTTATTCTAGAAATCACTCACGAATTCTATGCTCGTGAGTGATTTTCTAACTTCTTAAGCTCCTGTCACAATATATCTGTACCCCCTCATCTATTACGGTATATTTTTCCAAAAGGTTATTCTATAATAGTAATAAAAAGGATCTTTTGAAAGAGGAAAATACGATGAGTACAGAAAAAAAACCTCCTTTATTGGCATGGTTTGTTTTAATAGGTGGAGCATTATTCCTCGTCAATGCCCTTCCAGGTTTCATATTTTTATTTTTAATGAAATTTAAGCAATCAGGTGTCTTTCATTTCTTTTCTCTCTTTTACCTTACCATTGCACTTGTGATCGTTCTTGGTGCAATTTGGGCAATGAAGCGTTCCTTTGATGCAATTAAAGAATTTCATATTTTTAAAAGGGACACTAACATCCAAAATTCCAGACCAACTGCAAGTCCACCTTCAGAAAAAACATCAAGAACAATCTGGCCATGGCTTGTTTTAATTCCTGGTGGGTTGTTACTCGTTAGTACAGGTCCTGGTATGATTATGTTGCCAATTATGCCTTTGTTCTTGGCTGCAATGTCAACCGATTCAGGAACTACACCTGATTATGTACCTCTACTCATTATCGTAATTGGATATGGACTGATCATTGGCTATATCACTTTAGTTATTCTAGCTATAAAAAAATTAAGAAAAAAAGAGACATTAAACTAGTAGTGTGGTGAAAATTTTGTTTAAACTTTTAGTTATTGAAGATGATATGACCCTGTTTAACGAAGTAAAAGACCGATTAACCGGCTGGTCTTATGATGTGCATGGGATTACGGATTTTAGCAAGGTCATGGAGGAGTTCATTTCTATTAATCCAGAACTCGTCATCATTGATATACAGCTTCCTAAATTTGACGGATTTCATTGGTGCCGAATGATTAGATCACGATCAAATGTTCCTATTATTTTTCTCTCTTCAAGAGATCACCCTACTGATATGGTGATGTCTATGCAGCTTGGTGCCGATGACTTCATTCAAAAGCCCTTTCACTTTGACGTTCTTATCGCTAAAATTCAAGCCATTCTTCGCAGAGTATATGACTATAGCAGTGAACAGCTAACAGTGAAAACATGGTGCAGTGCCACAGTAGACTTAGAAAGAAATATTGTTTCCAACCATGTTGGCTCTATAGAACTAACAAAAAATGAAATGTTTATTTTAAAAATATTAATTGACCATAAAAATAAAATTGTTAGCCGGGAAAAAATGATCAATCAGCTATGGGATGATAAGCGTTTTGTTAGTGATAATACATTAACTGTTAATGTAAACCGTTTGCGAAAACGGTTGGATGAGATTTCATTAGGAAGCTTCATTGAAACCAAAGTCGGACAAGGCTATATGGCCGTAGAAGAGGTATAAACATGGTAAAAACATATCTTCTGGAACGACGAAGTTGGATCGTCTATTTTATTTTCCAACTCCTTCTTTTGCTTTTTATTGCTTATATTGATCCGAAAATTTCACTATCATCTATAGTGTATGTAACCTTTCTTATGACACTTATCCTACTCTTTTTCCTTGCTTTTCGTTATCAAAAAGAAACTAAGTTTTATAAAGCTTTACAGGAACGGGAAAAAGATTTTGATTTAACTCGTTTAATAAAGCCTGATAGTCCGTTTGAGCAGATGATAGAAAGTAGTTTTATTGAGCAAATAGACTACTTAAAAACGATCGCCTCACAAAATCAAGTGAAATTAGAGCAGGAAAAAGATGATTTATTATCATGGATTCATGAAGTGAAAACCCCTCTAACAGCCATGCATTTAATGATTGAAAAAATAGAAGATGATACATTGAAATCCCAAATAACCTATGAGTGGCTTCGAATTCACTTACTTCTTGATCAGCAGCTTCATCAAAAACGATTGCTTTTTATTGAAAATGATTTACTAATAGAAAAAACAGATTTAGAAGCTTTGCTGTTTCAGGAACTAAAAACCTTACAATCTTGGTGTATTCAAAAAGGAATTGGTTTTGATATCGATCTTCAAAAAACAGAAGTATTAAGCGATACAAAATGGCTTGCTTTCATTATAAGACAGCTTTTAACAAATGCTGTTAAATATAGTGATCACTCTGATATTTATATTAAAAGCTATCAACAAGATGAACATACATACTTACAAATACAAGACTTTGGGCGAGGAATAGATGCGAAAGATCTCCCTCGTATATTCGATAAAGGCTTTACCTCTACAACCAATCATGATGACCAATCAGCAACAGGAATGGGACTGTATCTCGCAAAAAAAGTAGCTAAACCATTGTTAATTGAGATTACCATCCAATCCGAGCTGGGCGTAGGAACAACCATTATACTTACCTTTCCAAAAAGCAATGACTTTGTGAATGTAATGAGCATGTGACAACATTGTCACATGCTCTTCTATTTTGTTAGAACAATCGAGGGAAAAGCTGATCATCCTTTTTTATAATGAAGTTAGATGAAAGCTAAAGATCAATTCGTAATGAAAGGGAGTTTTTCCATGATGAATATTTTAGAAGCAACGAAAATTCATAAAAGCTTTGGCAATAAGTTTAATAAACAAGAGGTTTTAAAGGGAATAGATATCACAATTAAACAAGGTGAGTTTGTTAGTATTATGGGGGCGTCCGGTTCAGGAAAAACCACGCTGCTGAATGTCCTCTCCTCCATTGACCGAGTCAGTAGTGGTTCTATTATGATCCAAGGCAACGAAATGACAAAGCTTAAAGATAAACAACTTGCCCAATTTCGAAAAAATCATTTAGGGTTTATCTTTCAAGATTATAACCTGTTAGATACTCTTACTGTGAAAGAAAACATTCTTCTTCCACTATCAATCACAAAAACACCTAAAAAAGAAGCTGATCAAAAGTTTCAAGAATTGGCTACTGCCTTAGGCATTTATGATCTAAAAGATAAATATCCAAATGAAATATCCGGTGGACAAAAACAACGAACATCTGCAGCAAGGGCGTTTATTCATGAGCCGAGTATTATTTTTGCAGATGAGCCTACAGGAGCTCTTGATTCAAAATCCGCTTCAGATTTATTGCATAAATTAAGTGAATTAAATCAAAACCGCCAGTCTACCATTTTGATGGTTACACATGACCCAACTGCGGCAAGCTTCTGTAATCGAGTGATTTTTATAAAAGATGGACAAATTTATACTCAATTAAATAAAGGTGCGCAAGATCGACAGCGTTTCTTCCAGGATATTATCAAAACTCAAGGTGTATTAGGTGGTGTAAAATATGACCACTAATCAGCTTATATTTAGAAGCTTAAAGAAAAATCTTAAGAACTATTATCTCTATGCGTTTGCTTTGATTTTTAGTGTTGCTCTTTATTTTGCTTTCGTTACCTTGCAATATGATCCCTCTATGGATGAAGCAAAAGGTACAGTAAAAGGAGCAGCAGCTGTTAAAACAGCATCCATTTTACTTGTTGCAATTGTGAGTATCTTCCTTTTATACGCAAACAACATTTTTATCAAAAGACGTAGTAAAGAAATTGGACTATTTCAATTGATTGGGATGACAAAAGCTGAAATCTTTCGGATTCTAAGTACAGAAAATCTTATTCTCTATTTCGGCTCTTTATCTATAGGTATCTTTATCGGCTTTTCCTTTTCAAAGCTTATTACCATGATTTTATATAAAACAACAGCTGTTGATGAGATTGCTACCATGCATTTTTCTTGGCAAGCACTTGTCCAAACAATTTTTATATTTGTGGCAATCTATCTGCTAATCATCGGAATGAATTCCTTATTTATTAAGAAGCAAAGCATTCTCTCTCTTTTTCGAGTAACTTCTACAACAGAAGGAAAAGTGAAGAAAATATCAGTTATAGAAACCATTATTGGAGTTTTGGGATTAGCTCTTATTATACTAGGCTATTATGTGTCTTCTAAATTATTTGGCGGAGATTTTGCAACGGTTAATGAATTATTTTTTGCCATGACCTTTATCTTAGCTTCCGTTATTATCGGAACATACCTATTTTATAAAGGCTCTGTTCGCTTTATTGCAAACATTATTCGAAAGAAAAAAGGCGGATATTTAAATATTAATGAGGTATTGTCTCTTTCCTCCATTATGTTTCGTATGAAGTCTAATGCTCTTTTACTAACTATTATCACAACCGTTTCAGCTCTAGCCATTGGCTTGCTATCCCTCAGTTATATCTCCTATTATTCAGCTGAAAAGCAAGCACAAAATAGTGTTCCGGACGACTTTGCTATAACAAATGTTGAAGATGCAAATACTTTTAAAGGCGAATTAGAAGCAGCTAATATAGCATATAAGGAAAAGAAAATTGAGGTTCTTCAAGTCAATACGAACCTATCAAATATTTTAGACGCTAAATTAGAAGGGTTAAATTATCAGCCAAGCGCTATGCCAATGCCTGTTATTAGTGAGAAAGCACTTAAGGATATTGATGTTGCAGCAGATGAAACTCTTTTTACTGGCTATAATGATTTTCTGCAAAAGTTTATGAAAATGAAAAACTCCGGTCAAATTGAACTGAAGGGAAAAAATGAGGTCATTTCCCAAAAGCTTATAGGAATAAAAAGACATTATCCTATTTCATGGTATTTTACCAGTGGTGGAATACCTACCGCAGTTGTTGACGACTCTACTTTTAAGCGTTTAAAACAGGATCTTGAACAGGAAATTCAAAGAGAAGCTTCTATTTATATCGGGTTAAATATTAATGATGAGAGTAATATACAAAGAGCTAATGACCTTTTTCAAAAGCTGGGGTTTGACCAGAATGAAGGACATGATTCACAACTAGCTATGGCAAACGGTCAAAAGAGGACAATGGGGTTAGCGATGTTTATCGTTGGATTTTTAGGATTAACCTTTCTGATTACGTCAGGATGTATTCTTTACTTCAAACAAATGGATGAAGGTGAAGATGAAAAATCAAATTATACGATCTTAAGAAAGCTTGGATATACTCAAGGAGACCTACTTAATGGAATTAGAATGAAACAAATTTATAACTTCGGAATTCCATTGTTTATTGGATTACTTCATAGCTATTTTGCTGTTCAATCTGGATGGTTTTTATTTGGAACCGAGATATGGACACCGATGATTATGGTAATGGTTGTTTATACTGCGTTATATTCAATCTTTGGTATTTTGTCTGTTTTATATTATAAAAAGGTGATAAAAGAAGCTTTATAGTCGATGGCCCCTAACTTTTTGTTAACGGGTTCGGTTTTGAAGTGCAAAATTAGATTGACCGTACAGTAATTCGACGATAAATTAACAGATAATATGATTAAATGCTTGGAACATTGTGTCTCCAAGCATTTTTTTACACTTTATAGTTGCGTCTTCTGGGAAACAAACGGAAAAATTCCGTTTAAATTAGGAAAAACCAGCGTTTTTAACAAAATAGGGGGAATTTTTCCGCTTATTTGAACCAAATCTAAAGATTTGCTTCTATTTATAGAAGTTAACCGGAATATATCCGCTTATATCGGCTATTTATGCACCTACTATATACCTTAAGCGGAATTTCTCCTCCTATTTATTCTTCCTATACCTTCACATCAACAATGAATATCATTAGATCCTTTTCTTTCTAAACTATTTTCAACTTAAATATCCAAAACACTCCTACATTCAGTACATCAATCCCAATTATGCTGTTTTAATAAAAACAAATGGTAATTTTAGTATGAATTCTTTAGGTAATATAAAAAATTTTTGTGCAGTTTGTTTAATTAATAAACAAAGTCTGCTATAATTAATACAAACGCTTACAAATTTCTAGTAGATAAGGAGATTAAGATGAGTAAACAACCAAAACCTAACCAACCTATCGTTGAACATATTTTTACAGCAGATCCTTCTGCACATGTATTTGAAGGGAAAATTTATATCTATCCTTCACATGACTTGGATCATAATGAGCCTTCAAATGACAATGGTGATCAGTACAAAATGGAGGATTACCATGTATTATCAATGGATAATTTCGAATCTCCTTGTATTGATCATGGACAGGTTCTTCATGTAAAAGATATTCCTTGGGCAAAGAAACAATTATGGGCACCAGATGCAGCGTTCAAAAACAACACCTATTATTTGTTTTTCCCGGCAAGAGATCATGACGATATCTTTAGAATTGGTGTTGCAACAAGCTCAAACCCTGCAGGCCCTTTTACTCCTCAAGAGAGTTATATCCCAGGAAGTTTCAGTATAGATCCTGCCGTATTAGTAGATGATGACAACAAGTCTTATATTTATTTCGGTGGTCTATGGGGAGGTCAGCTAGAAAAGTGGCAGACTGGAATTTTTAATCCAGATGGTGAGGGTCCTGCAGCATCAGAGCCGGCATTAGGTCCGATGGTAGCTGAACTAGAGGATAATATGCTTACATTTAAATCTAAACCGCAAGAAATCTCAATCGTTGATGAAGATGGCAATCCAATCTTAGCAGGTGACGAAGAGAGACGATTTTTTGAAGGAGCTTGGGTACATAAATATAATGATGAATATTATCTTTCCTATTCAACTGGAACAACTCACTGCATCGTTTATGCAACAAGCAAAAACCCACAAGGTCCATTCACGTATAAAGGGAAAATTCTTACTCCAGTAACAGGCTGGACTACTCATCATTCAATCGTTCAGTTTGAAGATAAATGGTATCTATTTTATCATGATTGTTCATTATCAGACGGAGTCGATCATAAACGTAGTGTGAAATATGCGGAAATACACTACAATGAAGACGGCACTATTCAAACGATAGATCCTTATAAATAAGCTAACTTGGAACACTACAATGAATTATTGTGGTGTTCTTTTACATTTTTTCAAAACCTTCACTAATTTTGAATTTAGTTGATTTAATTTCATAATAATGACTCTTAAATCAAAAAACGAACATTTTTATTCATCCTCAACTTTTTAATAAACAATACACGGATAAAAACACTAATAAAGGTGAAATTCATACGTATTTTTGTAACAAATGATTCATTATGAAATTGATTCAGTTGGGGAAGAATAAGATTATAACAATATAATATAAAGGGTACGATCAAAATGAGCCAAAAAAAACCTACTCTCGCTACAATTCATACACTAGGCACAACATATCTTCAACAGCACAATCCAATCATGATCGCTTGGTGGTCTGCAGTATTTCCTGGATTTGGACATTATTTGCTTAACCAGTATATAAGAGCTACCCTTTTAACCTTAAGTGAAGTTTTTATAAATACATTTGCTCATATCAATGAAGCAATGATCTTTTCCTTTTGCGGTAAATTTAAACAGTCTGTATCCATTTTAGAGCCGAAATGGGCTTTTGGCTATCTCATAACATACCTAGTAATCATCTGGGATAGCTATAGGTCTACTGTTTATCAAAACAAATTATGTCACATTGCTTATTTAGAAAATCATTCTGTTTCAAGGTTGAAAATTGCACCGAACGAAATTCAATATATCGAAAGAAAAAGTCCATTTGTTAGTGCGTTTTACTCTTTGCTCTTTCCAGGCCTTGGCCAACTTTACAATCATCAAGTTGCTCTTGCCTTCTACGCTATGCTTTGGTGGTGGATCTATTTAAGCTTTTCAAACCTCCATGAAGCCATACTAACATTAGTATTCGGTAATGTTGTTGGTTCAAGTTCAACCCTTGACCCACACTGGTTATTGTTTATGCCATCAGTATTGGGAGGATCCATTTATCAAGCATATGTCACAACAATTGGACATAATAAGCTATACCGTATTGCACAGCGTCAGCATCTAACAGAGCGATATGGACAAAATCGCCCTCGTATCTTCAAGTAAGCAGGAGTTTTATTATGATTATTGTTGGAACATTTGAACAAACAATTGAAATGGAGCAAGCCCTAGCCGTTCTAGAAAGCAAATATGTCACAAGAGAGCAAATACTTGTGACTTTTATGGAAAGTGATCCAAATGAACGACTACAAGGTAGAACGAGGAGCGCTCGTTCAAATGCCTTTGAAGTTGGAATGGCTTGCGCGACTGGTAGTGCTGTTATTGGTGCTAGTATAGGATTTATCCTAACTCTAGGCCCAATTATATGGGGGTTACTTGGTGCATTCATTGGATTTACAATTGGTTATAGCATCTATTACCTCAATAATAAGAATGGCTCTAAAATGCCAAAACGGTTGCCTGAGGTGACCGTTATCATTCAGTGTTTAGAGGGTGATCAAATTCAGTTGATTAAGAATGTTTTATGGAATTATAAGGCTCTTACTGTGGGGGTGTTAAAATTATAGAAAGTATGGCAATTTGTTTCTTAATCAACCGAACTTAGTCATAACCCCCTATCGCTTCACTAGCAGAATATATTCCTCACAGCTTATATTGACAACAAACCACCCTTCCTCCTGCTTAAAGCCCTCTTGCGCGTAGAGCCTTTCATTATCCGCATTAACCAGGAGTATAGTCATGATTTCATCTCCTTTATCTTTAAAATAAACTATTACTATTTTACTAAATTTATTGAATTGCCAAATAACTTTGTTTATTTAGTAGCCAAACAAAGTTAAAGTTGTTATAATCAATTTCAGTTAGGGCTCTACCATTACCATACATAGTTAACTTCCTACAGAAATGTAAGCCCTTACTTTATTTCATTTAATAAAAAGGAGGTTCATTAGAGTTATTCAGAATTTGTTTTAGAAAGCCTTTCAAATCTATATTAAAAAGGAGATTAAAACATGTTAAACGTATTACGTAAACCAATTATTTCTGGATTAGCCCTAGCCTTATTATTACCTGTAGGAATGAGTACTGCTTCTGCTGCTACTACTACGGAAAAACCTAGTATTAGTGCCTTAACAGCACCACAGTTAGACCAAAGATATAAAGACTCCTTTACAATCGGAGCAGCTGTAGAGCCAAGTCAATTAGAAGGTAAAGATGCAATCATGTTAAAACGCCATTATAACAGCATCGTTGCTGAAAATGTGATGAAGCCAATTAATATTCAGCCAGAAGAAGGAAAGTTTAACTTTAAAGAAGCTGACAAGATTGTCAAATTTGCAAAAGAGAACAATATGGACATTCGATTCCATGCTCTAATCTGGCATAGCCAAGTGCCTGAGTGGTTCTTCCTTGATAAAGATGGGAAAAAAATGGTCGATGAAAAAAATCCTGTAAAACGTATGAAAAATAAAAAGCTTTTATTAAAACGTGTTGAGGATCATGTTAAAACGATTGTTACACGTTATAAAGATGATGTGAAATCTTGGGATGTTGTAAATGAAGTCATTGATGATGGTGGTGGATTACGTCAATCAGATTGGTTTAAAATCACTGGAACTGACTTTATTAAAGTAGCCTTTGAAACTGCTCATAAATATGGTGGAAATGATGCTATGCTTTATATTAATGACTATAATACAGAAGTAGAATCAAAAAGAGATGACTTATATAATTTAATTGTAGACCTTTTAGAGCAAGGCGTCCCAATTGACGGTGTTGGACACCAATCACATATCCAACTTGGATGGCCTACTTTGCAACAAACAGAAGATTCTATTAATCTATTTGCTAGTCTTGGATTAGATAATCAAATTACAGAGCTTGATGTAAGTCTATATGGTTGGCCACCAAAACCTGCTTATAAAACATACGATGAAATTCCAGCTGAAGTTTTTAAAGCTCAAGCAGAACGATACAATGCTTTATTTGAACTGTACGAGAAACTAGATAAAAAAATTAGTAACGTTACTTTCTGGGGAATTACAGATAACCATACTTGGTTAGATGACCGCGCTGAGGAGTACAATGATGGCGTAGGAAAAGATGCTCCATTTGTGTTTGATCCAGATTATAAAGTGAAACCTGCTTATTGGTCTATTATTGATTAATTTATTTTATAGATACTCCAGAGTAAAAGCTGGAGTATTTTTTTGTTAATTAGGTCTCTATAATTATTTTACAATATTAAATATATCGTTTTTGCTCTTACTCATTTACTTTTCTCTCCCCTCTTATTTCACTCACTTTAGTCGTTTGTAAAATATTCCCTTAAACAATAAAGCGTTTACTATTTCAGGAATTGTAAAGACTTTATTAAGCTACTGTAAAGGCGTTTTACAATACGAAATTTCAGAGGAATTATACCCATTAATACTCCCTTTTCATAGTGTCATTTATAAGCATCTGGCACTACTAAAATTAACTTACAAAAAAATATGATAGTAGAATATAACCATTATTCAAAACAATTAAACTATTACAAAATAATTCTGCTATATTTAGCTTTGGAGACTTAATCTCTCAAAAAAATTAAAGGATGGATGTATCGAATGAAGTTGCAAAGCAAGCTTAAAGGTAAAAAGATTTTAACTAGTACTTTAGCCATTTGTTTGTTATCAACCCCGTTTATGACAAGCGTTGTAAATGCAGCCAAACCTACTACTTCTAAGGTTCAATCACAAGTAGAGCTTCGAATTATGGAAACGACAGACATTCATACGAACCTGCTCAACTTCGATTACTACAAAAATGCTGAAGCTCCTAAACTTGGACTAGCTAAAACAGCAACTCTTGTTAAGGAAGCAAGAAAAGAAGTAGATAACTCTGTCCTCGTAGACAACGGTGACCTTATTCAAGGAACCCCTCTTGGCACCTATAAAGCAAAGATCGATCCACTTGAGGACGGCGAGGTACATCCAGCTATCGAAGCAATGAATATGATGGATTATGATATGGTTACACTTGGAAACCATGAGTTCAACTATGGTCTAGACTACCTAGATGAAGTGTATGATGATGCAGAATTTCCTTTTGTAAATGCAAATGTTTATATTGATGATCATGATGATAATCCATCAAATGATGTTAATAAATATAGCCCTTATAAAATCGTTAATAAAAAAGTAAAAGATGAAGATGGGAAAACGAATGTTATCAAAGTTGGATATATTGGTTTTACTCCCCCACAAATCAACGAGTGGGACAAAGCTCATCTAGATGGTAAAGTAATCACAAAAAATATCATCGAAAGTGCTAAAAAATATGTACCTCAAATGAAGAAAAAAGGTGCAGATGTTGTGATCGCTTTAGCTCACTCTGGTTTTAGTGCAAATGAAGACAACACAGAAGATGCAGTTTATGCTTTAAGTAAAGTAGACGGAATTGATGCTATTACATTCTCACATACTCATAAAACGTTTCCAGCTAAGGATGTTGCCAGCTTAGATGCACTTTTCAAAGGTGCTGACGGACAACCATTACCTGGAGTAGATAATAATAAAGGTACAATCAATGGTGTTGCTGCTGTTCAAGCAGGCTATGGCGGTGGTTCTCTCGGAATCATTGATCTTACCCTTCAAAAGATTAAAGGAAAGTGGGAGGTTTCTAATTCTCAATCTTCTACTAGAGCAATAGATAATGTGCAACCTGATCAAGAAATTGTCAACGCCGTAAAGGATGCACATGAAGATACGATTGACTATGTAAATACACCAATCGGAACAACAACTGATGATATTTACAGCTATTTTGCCCTTGTTCAAGATGATCCTTCTGTTCAAGTCGTAACAAATGCGCAAAAATGGTATGTAGAAAACTATATCTCATTGAACAAGCCTGAATTAAAAGATCTTCCAATTTTATCTGTTGGAGCACCTTTCAAGGCAGGTCGTAATGGTGTTGAAGAATATACAGAAATCAAAAAAGGTGATTTAACAATCCGTAGTGCTGGGGATCTGTATCTTTATGACAACACATTAAAAGCTGTAAAGGTGAATGGTTCAGTTGTAAAAGAATGGATTGAAATGTCAGCAGGTAAGTTCAATACAATTGACACCACTAAAACTGATGCACAACAATTATTAAATCCTTCTTTCCCAGTGTATAACTTCGATGTCATTGACGGAGTTGAATATCAAATTGATGTCACTCAGCCAGCTAAATACGACACGAAAGGGAATCTTGTTAACCCAGAATCCAGCCGTGTTGTTAACTTAGAATACAACGGAGAACCAATTGATCCAGAACAAGAATTTGTTGTGGTGACAAACAATTATCGTGCTGGTGGCGGTGGGAATTTCCCTGGTCTCAAAGGCAGTGAGTTAGTCGTGGATTCTGCTGATGAAAACCGCCAAATTTTAATGGATTATATTTCGGAAGTAAAAGAAGTTACTCCAACAGCTGATAATAACTGGTCTATTGCACCAATCCCTGCTGATGTGAACGTTACATTTACAACCTCACCGAAGGCAGAGCAGTACATTACTGAAGGAAGTCCATTCTCATATACTGGACAAACTGATGATAAAGGCTTTGGTATTTTCAATATTGACCTAAACCGTGGGGTAAAGGTACAGCTTTTAGGGTTAAATGATTTACATGGCCAATTAGATACAGTGACTAAAGTAGGTGAGTCTTTAGCCGGTCAAATAGAATATACAGCTGCTGCCCTTAAACAGGAAGAAGCAACAAATCCAAATACTTTACTAGTTCATGCTGGTGATATGATTGGTGGCAGCCCACTTATCTCAGCTCTTTTCCAAGATGAGCCAACAATTGAAGTTTTAGAAGAAATCGGCTTTGATGCTGGAACATTAGGTAACCATGAATTCGATGAAGGAATTGATGAGTTAAAACGGATGATGAATGGCGGAGATCACCCAAATGGAACTCCAGGCTATGATGGAATGGACTTTCCACTTGTAGCTGCAAATGCTTATGACACAAGAGATGGACAGCTAATCACTAAACCTTACACAGTATTAGAATCTGGTGGTCAAAAGATTGGTGTCATTGGGGTTGTGACTCAAGAAACACCTTCAATGATCGTGACAAAAGGAAACGAAACTTTAAAAATTACAGATGAAGCAGAAGCAATTAATAAATATACAGCGGAATTAAAGGCACAAGGTGTTGAATCGATTGTTGTTTTAGCACACAATCCAGCTACACAAACTGGTTATACTGACTCATTTGATGCTAGCAGAATAGCAGAACAAATAAATGATGAAGTTGATGTTATCTTTGCTGCTCATAACCATGTAAATGTTAATAGAGTGGTAGATAATAAATTAATTGTACAAGCTTATTCTTATGGGTCTGCTTTCTCAGATGTTGATTTAGAAATTGATCCTTTTACAGGGGATATTTTTAGTAAAAAAGCAGAAATTAAAACAGTTTACCAGGACAAATATACTCCAGATACTGCAGTAGCAACTATCATGAAGAAGTATAAAGAAAAGGTTGAGCCAATCAAAGCTCAAGTAGTTGGTCAATCAGTATCCACCCTTGAAAAAGGCTATCCTTCAGTAACCAATGAGTTCGGTGACAATGGACTTGGCAACCTCATTGCTGATGGCATGAAGGATGCAATGGGCGCTGACTTTGCCCTTATGAACGGTGGCGGAGTTCGTTCACCACTTGAAGCTGGTGAGATCACATACGGTGATTTATTTGCAGTGCAACCATTTGGAAATGTATTGAATAAGGCTACTCTAAGTGGTGCTGATTTACGAGTTATTTTAGATGAGCAAATTACTGAAAGAGGTCTTGATTACCATATTTCAGGCTTTAAATATACGTACACTTATGATGCTGCTGCTAAAACTGGAAAAGTACAGGATATTCTTTTACCTGATGGAACTCCAATCGACCCAGCAACAGAATATACAGTCGTTGTAAATAACTATATGTATGGAAATATTAAAACTAGCTTCGGAAAGCTTTCTTCAAGCATGGAAGTTGGACCAGTAGATCTTGATGCTACAGTTGAGTACGTTAAGAGTTTACCTTCTCCAATTGACTATAAATCCGAAGGAAGAATCACAAGAGTGAACTAAACTGAAAGGAGACTGACCTAATTGTGTCAGCCTCCTTTTCATTTCTAAAAAATCAATGCTAGAACAAACGTCCAAAGGCATACAAACCCTAGTAACCCAAAGCTATATTTTAATGTCATTTTCGTTAACTCTGCTTCTTTACCTGTTTCCCCTACTGCTGCTGTTGCAATGGCAATAGATTGTGGAGAAACAAGCTTCGCCATGACTCCTCCGGCAGTATTTGCAGAAACTAATAAAGATGGGTTTGTTCCAATGATGTTACCTGCTGTAGCTTGAATTGGTGCAAATAATGTATTGTTATTTACCACAGATCCTGTCATGAATACGCCAATCCACCCTAATATTGGAGCTAATAATGGGAATATATCCCCTGTTGTGGCTACCGCTTGCCCTAACGCAACTGTTAATCCACCGTATGTCATTAGCTTTGCAATACCAATAATCGCAGAAATCATCACGATTAGAATTCTAAATTCTAAAATCGTCTTTTTCAATAATTTAAAGCTTTCTTTGAACCTAATTTCTTTTGCAGAAGCGACAGTTGTTAATCCTGCTAAAAGAATGGCTGTTCCTGTTGCCCCTATTAAATCAATTCCCATCCCTATTGAAGAGCCAGGGATTGTGAACTTTACTGCTGTTCCTGCAAGTAACCCACCTTCTGTAAATAGTCCTTTAAAAACTGGTAAACTCCAAATTAAGACAAAGATTGTTAGCAAATAAAATGGAGACCATGCTTTGATTACTTCACTCATAGAATGCTTTTCAACTTCACACTTTTTACCGTTTAGCAAGAAAATTTCTTTTGGTTGCCATTTTTTCAGAAATAACGCTAGCGTCCCCATCGCTAATAGTGACGGAATAATATCGGCTAACTCTGGTCCTATCGTGACTGTAATGACTGCCTGTGTCACTGTATAAGTAGCAGATGTGACTAAAATAGCTGGTAATATTTCTTTCACTCCTTTAAAACCGTCTAGTAACCAGACTAGGAGAAATGGTATGGTAAAGTTGATCATTGGTAGAGTTAAAGCCGTCATCATTGAGACGTTCATTGATGTTACACCTTCCAAATGAAATGTATCAATGATGCCCACCGGTATACCAATTGCCCCAAAAGCTCCTGATGCACCATTTGCTATCAAGCACAGCATCGCTGCCTGCAATGGTTTAAAGCCTAATGAAACTAAGAGTACAGCACATATCGCAATTGGAACTCCAAAGCCTGCTGCTCCTTCAAGAAATGCGTTAAAGCAAAAGCCAATTAATAATAAATGAATCCGTTGGTCTTGAGAAATCCCTACTATACTTCCTCGAAGTATATCAAACTTACCTGATTCTACTGCAATTTTATAAAGCCATACTGCCATCACAATGATATAACCAATCGGCCATAATCCTAATATGGCTCCTTGGATGACACTTCCGATTGCTTCTCCAAAAGGGAGCTTAAAGACTACTAATACAATTAAGAAGGTGACTGCTAAGTTTAATAAAGCTGCATGTATTCCCTTCATCTTGAACACTGTTAAGCATAATAGAAACAATATGATTGGTATGGCTGCAACTAATGCTGATATGGCGAGATGCTGAAATGGATCAAACGTCTCAACTAACATGATGAATTCTCCTCTGTGTGGTTTTTACCTAACCCCAAATAGTAGCTTGAATAGCTTTTAGTGTTTTAACTGACTTTGTGAATTTTTCTTGCTCTTGATCATTTAAAGATAGCTCTACAACTTTCTTTATACCTGTGCGATTGATCACAGCTGGGACCCCAATATAAACATCACTGTGTCCATCTTCACCATCAAGGTAAGCCCCAACTGGTAAAACCACATTTTCGTTCTTTAAGATTGCTCTCGTAATTCTCGCTAATCCCATAGCAATTCCGTAATATGTTGCCCCTTTAGATTCAATGATTTTATAGGCAGCATCTCGAACTTGAACTGCAATTTCCTGTTTTCGTTCCTCTGTTAATTTCGGTGCAATTGGTGTACCAGAAATATTTGCAGAGCTCCATACAGGTAATTGAGAATCACCATGTTCTCCGATAATATAGCCATGTACACTTGTTGGGGCTGTATCAAATTCTTCACCTAATAAATAGCGGAATCTAGCAGAGTCTAACACTGTTCCAGATCCGATCACTCTTTCTTTTGGCAATCCAGAAAATTTCCATGTTGCGTAGGCTAAAATATCAACTGGATTTGTAGCCACTAAGAAAATTCCGTTAAATCCAGATTGCATAATTTGGTTTACAATAGATTCAAAGATTTTTACATTTTTACTTACAAGATCTAATCTTGTTTCTCCGGGCTTTTGTGCAGCACCGGCACAAATAACAACAAGTGCTGCATCCTTGCAATCTTCATAAGTACCAAATGTGATGCTCATAGAATTTGGTGCATAAACAATTCCATGATCTAAGTCCATTACGTCACCTTTCGCTTTTTCCTCATTTAAATCTACAAGCACTAGCTCATCACTGATTCCTTGATTCATTAACGCATAAGCATAGCTTGATCCAACCGCTCCAGTACCAACTAATACAACTTTATTTCCTAGTGTTACATTCATTTTGTATTCCTCCAATTTATCATTTTATATTGTGAAGTTTTTCACAATCCAGTGTGTGTTTTATAACTTGAGTTAAGATTAACACCATAATGTAATTTATAATGTGATAAAGATCACACTCTGTTAATCTTTTTATAAAATCTAGTTAGAACTAGATTTTAATACACTTAAAGCCCCTTCTTTAAAAGATAAAAAGAGGGGATTTCTCCCCTCTTAGTTAAGTTTAAAATTTTAATTATTCTTTATTTTATTACACCTGAATCTAATAACCCACATTGATGAAGCCCCTTCATTATGCCATCTTCATTATTAGAAGTCGTTACATATTTAGATATACTTTTTAAATTTTCTACTGCATTTCCCATTGCAATAGGGTGCTTAACAAGTTGAAACATTTCAATATCGTTCAATCCATCACCAAATGCATACGAATTTTCCAATGATAAATTCTGATGTTCCATTAATCGTTGAATGCCTGATGCCTTAGAAGTGTCTCTAGGATACACATCACATCCTAAAGGAGAGTGCCGAACAAATTGAAAATATGGAAATTGCTCTTGATAATAGAGTTCCTCGCCTATATTACAGAAAAGGACCATTAAATGAATGGGGGATTTTAAATACATCGTCTCATCTACTGGAGGATATTTTGTTCCTACACGTTCTATGTAATTTTTTGTGATTACATCAGAATTTCCTGCAGTAACTGTTATATATTCAGCGTTGTAAAATGCTAAATCATGACCGTTTTGAGAAGCTGTTGTATGTAAAAGCTTTACTTCATTTTGGTCAAGTGGATTTTCATAAATAACCTTACCCTCGTACATAACATACTGGCCATTCATAGCAACACATGAACGAATACCTGTGAGTTCTAATACATTACCAATCTCACTAATATTTCTACCAGTAGCTATAACTGGCTCAGCACCTAACTTTTTTATGGTCTTAATAGCATCTATGGAACTATTAGCTACTTTAAATTCACTTGTTAAAAGAGTGCCATCCAAATCAAAAAATACAATCGGTGTGTCTACCAAAATCATACTCCTCCTTTAGAAATGATCCTTGAAAGGTATAAAGAAAAAGCCTTGAGATGTTCAAGACTCCATTTTATGCTCGTTATTCTCCTAAGCCTTGCTTTGTAATAATTTCAGAGATTGCCTGGGCAGCTTCACTTTCATCTGCACCTAAAGCAGTAACTTTGATTTCAGCACCTTTGGGAATACCGAGAGACATAACTCCCATAATTGACTTTAAGTTTACACTTTTCCCTTTATAATCAAGTGTAATTTCTGCATTAAACTTTGACGCCACACTTACTATTTGAGTAGCTGGACGTGCGTGAATTCCAGATTCATCGATAATGTTAAATGTTTTTTCTACCATGTAACCCGTCCTTTCAAACATCTCAATTTTATATTACTCTATCATGCAATAAGACTATTTTGTTTCAGTCACCGATTTTACTGAAGGATCTTGCTTTCGTTTTCCAAAGAATATTTTGTAACAGGCAAATCCAACAACGATTGTATTGATTAGAAACTGATTATCGAGGTATAACTCACTTAAATATCTACCGTGTGGTCCTAATGCATAATCGACAAATGTTTCAATCATACTACCTCACCTTTCTCTTACATAGTTTCTTTTAAAAAAGGTTCATTAAAATTAATAGCTCCAGTCAAAAACTAGAGCTATACTTAGACAATTTTATTTCTCTTTAACACCTATATATAGTCATTTTACATTGTTTTCAATTATTATACGAGAATAACTTTTGCAAAAGTAATACTCTGGGTGTTCTAGTTAAATATTGCGAATATCTTATAAACAACATAGTTGATGAAGTTTCCACCTTGGTCAAGACTTGATACCAAGCTTGTTCCTTCTGGCATATTGAATTTACCGTCAATTGCTAATTGAGTATGAACTTGTGCTAAATCTGTAGCTAAGTATAAAGTTAATGCGATTAAAATTGTTCCTACAATAACAGAATGAATAATATTTCCTCGTGCAGCACCTACAATGAATGCCACGATAAATGGAATTGTGGCTAAATCTCCAAATGGCAAAACATTGTTACCAGGTAATACTACAGCTAATGCAACCGTTATTGGTACTAAAATTAAAGCTGTTGAAATAACTGATGGGTGTCCAATCGCAACGGCAGCATCTAGACCAATGTAAATGTCTTGCTGACCAAACTTTTTGCTTAAGAATGATCTTGCTGATTCTGAAACAGGCGTTAAACCTTCCATTAGTATCTTAACCATTCTTGGCATTAACACCATAACCCCTGCCATGGCCATACCAACTTGGATCACTTCACCGAATGAATATCCTGCTAGTAATCCCAATCCAATACCTAAAATCAATCCCATGAAAATAGATTCTCCGAAAACACCGAAGCGTTTTTGAATCGTTTCTGGATCTGCATTCCAATTCTTAATTACTGGTACTTTTTGAATAAGCTTAACAAGTGGTATTCCAAGTGGTGCGTAAGAAACTGTACTTCCTGTTGCAACAGCAATACCTTCAAGATCAAAATAATCTCTTAACATAGGTGCTGTCCAGTCTGCAATTTTCAAACAAATGATCTGGAAAATAACTGCAGCCGCTAATCCTTGGATTATGCTTCCTGAAACTGTATAAACAAGAGCTCCTGTGAATGTAAAATGCCAGAAGTTCCAGATATCTACGTTCATTGTTTTTGTTGTTTTCGTAACAAGCATGATAACGTTTACTAATAGGCCCAAAGGAATAATAAATGCAGCTATTGGTGATGCCCATGACATTGACGCAGCACCAGGCCATCCAACATCTATAACATTTAACTCAATTCCAAATCTCTCAACCATCCCGTTTGCTGCTGGTCCTAAGTTACTTACTAATAAATCAACGACTAGAAAAATACCAACGAATGCTACACCAATTGTAATACCTGAGCGAAAAGCTTTTCCTACCTTTTGTCCAAAAGCAATACCAATTAAGAAAATGGCAACAGGTAAGATTACTGTTGGTCCTAATGCTAGAAATGCTTGTAAAGCTTCTACCATACCATTCATTTTAAATTCGCCTCCTTTTAACATCTGTCGACTCTAAGATTGAAAGGACCTCGATTCGCTAAAGATTAGAGAATCGAGATGTTTAAGAATCTATTATTTTTTAAGTTCCTCTAGAATCTTTGCTTTAACATCATCTAGTCCGATTCCTGTTAAGAACGCTCTTGCATTAATAACCGGGAATGGATATTCTTTTTGTACAATTGTTGTACTAATCAAAAGACTAGCTGTATCTACATAAGAACCAACTTCAGTAATTTTAATTTGTTGAAGAGTTGCATCAATTCCATTTTCTTTACACATTGCCTCTACAGCATCATTAACGATTGTAGAAGTTGCAATACCAGCACCACATGCGATTAATATTTGCTTTTTCAACTTACTCACCACCTTTCACAGAAAAATTAAGCTTATCTAGTAGTAAATCTTTAATTTTTGTTTTCGATTCTTCAGTAGATAATTCTGATAGGACATTTTCATCCTGAAAAATACGCATTAAGTTTTGTAGAAGTTCTAATTGGGAGTGTCCCTCATCCATAGCTAACATAAACACTAATTTAACAGGAGTTTTTTCCCTATCTTCACCCATAATGCCGAACTCCACTGTATCTTTTAACACTCCGACACTGATTGCTTTTTTATTTACATGCTCAGTGTCAGTATGCGGAATAGCTACAGAACAACCATTCGTTGGAAGACCCGTTGCATATGATTTCTCCCTTTCAATTACTGCTTGGATATAACTTTCTTTAACTATTCCTAAATCATTTAAGTTTCTTGCCATGATCTCAATTACTTCTTCAGAGCTGCTAGCTTCTATATCTTTTAAAATAAGAGTTTCATCTAATAACACTTTGTTATCCTCCAATCAATATCTAGTTATTCACTTCACTATGGTTTAGGTTAATCACGTACAATTGATTGGAAAAGCTAAATGTGTAGTTCCAATTTTAATCTTTATTAACCTTGTGTTTTATTTTGTAGCTACTAAAGTAATCATATCACTTAGAAAGCCTTTTCTGAATGCGGTTTCATCACCATTGGTTGATCTTGAGTTGTACAACATTGTGATGTAAAAAAATAATTCTATAAATATATTAGAATATTAAAATTTGAGACTTATGATTTAATAATAACTTTAATCTCATTACCAGTCATAACTGCTTCAAAGCCTTCGCGCCAATTTTCTAATGACACAACTTTTGTAATCATTTTATCAGTTGCAATCTTATTTTCTTCCAATAGCTTCAACGCTAAGTGCCATGAGCTCGGCTTTTGTGAACGAGTTCCCACATATGTTATTTCACGTTGAATGATTGATTCTTGATCTAGCTGATTTAATTTGTTTGCAAAAATACCTACTTGCACAAATGTACCTTTTTTCTTCACAAGCGGTAAGCCTTGATTTAGAGCAGGTACTGCTCCAGAACATTCAAATACTTTGTCAACACCATAACCATCTGTATGTTTCATAACAACATCTGCTAAATCCTCTTCGAGAACATCAACTATTACATCAATACCTAGCGATTTTGCTAATTCTAAGCGTTGTTTATCTTTTGTAATACCAGCTAAAATAACAAACGCACCTTTTGCTTTTATAATTTGACATTGAAGTAAACCAATTGGACCAGGACCAAAAACTAATACTTTATCTCCTTCGTTGATTGTTGTTTTCTCTAATGCAGCATGAGTACAACAAGCTAATGGTTCAGTCAATGCCGCTGCTTCAAAGCTGATGCTATCAGGTAAAACGTGTACACTCTCTTCTCTTGAAACAACAAACTCAGCCATACTCCCGTTTACTTGCGTTCCAATCCCTTTACGTGTAGAACATAAATTATAATCTTTTTCTAAACAATACTCACATTCTCCACATGTTGTAAATGTTGTCTCACTTGTAACTCGATCTCCAACTTTAACCTTTTTTACAGCATCCCCAACTTCTACAACTACTCCTGAGAACTCATGACCTAGAACAACTGGTGTTTTTGAATTTCGATATTCTCCTGTATATGTATGAATATCAGTTCCACAAATTCCTGTATAGGCCACCTTTACCTTTACTAAATCACCTGATACTTCTGGTTCTTGAATGTCCACTAATGACATATTGTCATAACCTGGTTCCGTTTTCATTACTGCTTTCATTTTCTTCACTCCTTGTTAAAACTTTTTTACTTATATTCATAAAGAGCAATAAAATACTCTTATTCACTTTTTTAATAAGTCCAAAATTTGTTGATCAATTTTTTCCATACCTACACCTGTTATGTAAGATGTTGCAACGATAGTAGGTGTTTCATAAACTTTTGGTAATAATGTAGTTGATATAATTAAATCTGCATTAGACTGAAGAGATCCCACCTCGGAAATAGTACACTGGATGAGCTCCGCTCTTATCTTGTTTTCTTTTAAAAGACTCTCTACACGTTGAGCTACAATTGTTGAAGTAGCAATTCCAGCACCACAAGCAACAAGAATAGTAGATATTTTCATTACAATATTCCTTCCTAGTAAAAATACCGTTATTTTGAGTAAGCTTTAATAAGGTTGAACATATCTTCCTTACTATCAAGTTCAATCATCTTTTGAACAACATCATCCATTTCAGCCAGTTTAATGAGTTGTAAGAGAGCGTTTAAATGCTGCTTCTTATCAACGGCTGCAATCACAACCACAAGATGTAATTTGCCATTTTCAGTTTGTATCCCATCTTTGATTTTTAATAAGCTCATCCCTACTGAATTTGCCCCTTCTTCTGGCTTTGCATGTGGAATGGCAATATTCATTCTTAATGAAATATGTGGTAAAAGAGTTGGATACCTTTCTTTCATAGTCGTGATATATGTTTCTTGGATTGCCCCATTTTGTAGTAAAGGCTGCGATGCGATTTCAATTGCTTCTTCCCAACTATTCACAGATTGTTTGGTAACCATCATCTCTGGTGTAATGAAGTCTGATAAAATATAATCTTTTTTTACTTTCACTTCTTTTGTTAATTGTAGAGAGAAGTAGTCTTGAAGTGCTTTTTCTAAAGACTGCTTTTCTTCTATTTTTGCGTATTTCTCAACGATCGAAATAATTTGATCTATGTTCACTACAGACGTATTTAACCCGAATACCCCTTGCATAACACGTTGACGTAATTGAGTTTTTTCAAATTCAGAAATAAACTGATTTACAATAAACAAATGTTTATTTGTCTGCAAGGGAACAGGTGAAAAGACAAGATCAAACTCTAAATCCAACTGTTCAAATTCACGTATAGAGAATGCTTGATAAAAGTAAAACTCTGGAAACAAGTCTCTTAATGTATGTTCCATTAATTGTGATATCGAAACCCCATTTGGACATACAACTATTGCCTTTTTCTTTACCGGAATTGTTTCCCCACTATTAAGTAAATGACCACCAATTAAGATTGTTATATACATAATTTCACTTTCTGGAATATCACAGTCTATATACTCACGAAAGGGTCTGATTGCATCTTTTACAATATAATGAATAGCATCAAACTCATCACTCACTTTTTCTAGCATTGCATAGTTGGTTGTAAGTTGATATTTGATCCGGTAGTATGCAGGCTTCATATGCATGATTAGCCTGTTAAGCAAAGCTTCTCTATTCTTTAATGTAATAGCTGCTTTATATTCAAAAAGCTCTAAACTATCTTCTAACGATTTTCTCAACTGTGGCAATTCTCGATCAGTCAAAAATTGAGTTGAAAATACATTTGATGTTAAAAGTTGCAGTGTTATAAACATTCTTTCTTGTTTAGGAATTGCTGGGCTGTCTTGAATAAGTATTTGTGCAGCTTCATATTCCTTTGTGTCAGAAAGTGCCTCGTGGTCAATATGATAGGCATCTGAAATAATCTGACCCTTTTTTATTCTCTTTAATAGAACTGCAATAATATATGGTAGAAGCTTTATTCGCTCATCAATGAATTTAAGGTGCAAAAGCCTTTCCACTTCTTCTATTTTTGTTTTAAGGTGACGAATTTCACGACTTGATATTTCCCCAAATTGCTGAATATAAAGTTCTCCCTTATAAATATCAAACACATCTCTTAATGTACCAATCAACAACTTGCGTTTATCCCATTCATTTCCAATTATGTCATAACCATATTTTCTTGAATAAACAATCTCTAATTGATAGTCATTGACGAACCTTTGAGCTGCCTTAATATCTCTAAGCGCTGTGTTTTTACTAACTTCTAGTGCAATTGAAAAATGAATTAATGATAATTCTTCTTCACTGCTTAGTAGCATCAAAATAATTAATTGAACTCTTTCTTTTTCAGAAGGAATATACCTAGCAGAAGTAGTATCCTCTTCTTCTTCAGTAAACAGATCAAACAATAATGGGCTAACAATAAACCTACCGCCATTTGTCCTTTTAATTACCGGATAATTATTTTGCTCTAACCAATCATTTATTTTGCTGAAGCTGTAACTTATTTGTCTGCGGGTTAAATTCAACCGGTTTTCTAATTCAGTATTTGTAACTTCCGGATTACTCAACACAGCTTTTAATAGTAGGTTGCTTCTTTCGTCTAAATACATAAGCTGTCACCTCTCTTGCTCATAAATTATTTTATCAGCTAAGTTGGCCTTATTGAATTCGCTTTCATACTCAATCTCTGTTTAAAGATTGTTCAACTTGATGATTATGTATTTAAAGTATGTCCACTAATAGGGAATCTTTTGTGTTTATTAATGAAAAAACCCATAGAGATATTTCCCCTTGTATGAGGGATTAATATTCTTTTACTCTATCTTTCAGAGTGAAAGATGAGTTTATAGTTTACTATTGGAGAATAAATCAAGAGCTTTTCTCTTATGTTTCAGCTTGAAAAAGTGAAGCGAGTATTTTCCGCCTACATTGAACTAGATATATCACCTTATGATTTGTGTAAAAAAATAGCAGTGGTTACCTATAACTGGGTAACTACTGCTATTTTTAAGCTTAATGTAGTTCATATCTTACAAACGCCAACTGCTTACTATCTGGAGACCACGAATTCACATTGATCGTACCCTGACCGCCAAACAGCTTTATCAACAAACTTGACTCTCCACCTGTACTTGACATGATTCTTAACTCAACATCCTTATTAGGAGGATGGTCTCCAGGTTCCACATCTCCTTTTTTATAGGCAAGATAAACTACCTTCTCTCCATCAGGAGAAACATGTGGAAACCAATTATTGCTTTCTTCAAATGTTACTCTCGTTTGTTCACTACCATCTGCATTCATACGCCATATTTGCATCAAACCGGATCGTGTGGAATTAAACCAAATATGCTTTCCATCTGGTGAGTATTCAGGACCATCATCTAAACCAGGCAAATCTGTTAGCTGTTTTTCCTCTCCACCATTAGCAGGAATCGTATAAATGTCGTATTGGCCATTTCTTTCCGCACAATAGGCTAATGTCTTGCCATCAGGTGACCAGCCATGAAGATAAGACGGTGCCATTGGCGTTATGAGAGTTGGAATGCCACCTTTTGTAGGAAGGATGTATATACGTGATTGATGATCCAGGGCAGTGTGGTGGCTGATAGCAATCTGAGATTCATCAGGAGATAAGACATGATCGTTGTTACAGGAGGTTGCAAAGCCTGTTTCTATTAGGCCGTTTTCATGAGTATTTATATCAAAGGAGTAAAGATGACCATCACTGTTATAAATCAGCTTTCCATCACGGGTCCAATTTGGTGCTTCAATTACCTTATGAAAGGATGCTAGTGTCTTCCTTTCACCAGTTTCAATATTGATTATTTCCAGGAAACTTTTCGTTTTTTTCCCTTTGGGTAAACTATATTGTTCATTAGATTGGTCCATGTGGTTTCTCCTAACTACTTGGATTTTTGCCCTTATATATCTTATTGGATTAGATGAGTTCCTATAACTGTTCTACTACAAACTTTTTCTCCTTCTGTACAAGTTCTAACTCTTCCGTTTTTTTCTTTACTTGATCTTCTAATTTATCCAGAACTTCTGTCACTTTATCATACTGCTCCCTTGTTTCATCCAAAGCATCATTAATTTTTCCCTGCACCATAAAGTCTACGATGAATCCATCAAAAAAGAAGTCAGCAAACATCAATAAACTTGAAATATCAACTTCGAGCTTTGCTTCCTCTTGTACATCTAATAATTCTTTTTGAAACTTCCGCATATGTGTTTGAGCATCGTGAAGATAGTCCTCTGCATCATTAATATGCTGATGTTTCACAAAACCAGAAATTGTTCCACCACCCAGCATATCCGCTGTTCCCCAATTACTAGCTTTTTCAAGAGAATTTTCTGCATCCATCAGCGATTCCTTCACAAGTTCACCAGCAGTAATCGCTTCATTTAACTCATCAATATAAGCTCTAAGACTTCCTTCCTGTTCACTCAGCTCCAAAACCTTATCAGCATGTGCTGAATCGCTGCTCTTTATTAAAGTTTCTTTTTGTAATAAAAGTTTCTGGTAATCATTCTCCACATTTGATAGAGGGTGTAGCTTATTCCTTATTTCATTGATTGACTCATCAATATCCGATTTAATTTTTAATACTTCATCTAGCCTATGTTTTGTACCTAGTAGCTCCTTGTTTTCCTTAGAAAGTTTCTCATCCTTTGTACCAGATAATGTTGCAAATAAGTTTGTTAAACTCATTCGTTCTAGCTTATTAACATCTTCTTGGTCAGATTTTAATTGATTGTTTAATTGAGAGATTTTCCCTTCTACTGCTTCTAATTCATTTTGAAAATCCTCAATCTGGATTTTATATTTTTGTTTTTTCCTAAGGTCACCTTTGATCTTGATTAGTTGCTCATTTATATCAGAGAACATGTTCATTCCCCCAGTTTTCTCTGTTTCTATTTCATACGTAAAAAATGGAAAAAGGTTTCAATAGAATATAGACTAGTATCAATTGTTACTTTCAAATGAGAAAAGGTGATTATACTTTATTCTAATAATGGAAATAATGCTTAATGGCTAGCTACAGCATGTCTTTACAACTAGTTAAAATATAGGTGAATTAAAATACTATTAATTTGTAAATACACTTTTAAATAAATTATCAATCTGTTACCCTTGACGTATAATGAATTTTATTTGATAATTTATTTAAAATTAGAGAGATTATAGATAGTATATTTAAGTTATCTATTATCTCAACTACATAGGAGGAAAATAATATGTCATTAATTGGTACTGAAGTAAAACCTTTCGCAGCAAAAGCATTCAAAGATGGCGAGTTCATCGATGTAACAAACGAAGATTTAAAAGGTCAATGGAGCATCTTCTGCTTCTACCCAGCAGATTTCACATTCGTATGCCCAACTGAGCTTGAAGATCTACAAAACGAATATGATAACTTAAAAGCACTTGGTGTTGAAGTATACTCTGTATCTACTGATACTCACTTCACTCACAAAGGCTGGCATGACAGCTCAGAAAAAATCGGTAAAATCAAATATGCGATGATCGGTGATCCATCTCAAGTAATCTCTCGTGGATTCGAAGTATTAAACGAAGAAGAAGGTCTTGCTGATCGTGGTACTTTTATCATTGATCCAGATGGCGTAATCCAAACTGTTGAAATCAATGCAGGTGGAATTGGTCGTGACGCAAGCACGTTAATCAACAAAGTAAAAGCTGCACAATATGTTCGTAACAACCCAGGCGAAGTTTGCCCAGCGAAATGGCAAGAAGGTTCTGAAACACTTAAGCCAAGTCTTGACCTTGTTGGAAAGCTGTAAGGAGTGCAATAAATGGTACTTGATGCAGAGATTAAAGCACAGTTAGAGCAATATCTTCAACTACTAGAAAGTGATATTGTGCTAAAAGTTAGTGCTGGTGATGATAATGTTTCAAGTGACATGATGGAGCTAGTGAATGAGCTAGCTTCCATGTCATCTAAAATTACTGTTGAAAAAGCTGATTTACCAAGAACGCCAAGCTTTAGTGTGAATCGTGTTGGTGAAGATACTGGTGTTACTTTCGCTGGTATTCCTTTAGGACATGAATTCACTTCTTTAGTGTTGGCTCTTTTACAGGTTAGTGGAAGAGCGCCTAAGGTTGATCAAAGCGTGATTGACCAAATTAAAGGCATTACTGGTGAACATCACTTTGAAACATACGTAAGCTTAAGCTGTCACAACTGTCCTGATGTTGTACAAGCTCTAAATATCATGAGTGTTTTAAATCCTAATATCACTCACACAATGATTGATGGTGCAGTTTACAAGGAAGAAGTTGAACGTAAAAACGTTATGGCTGTTCCTGCCGTTTACCTAAACGCAGAATTCTTAAGCGGCGGTCGTATGACGATTGAGGAGATTCTTGCTAAGATCGGTACAGGCCCTGATGCTTCCGAGTTTGAAAACAAAGAACCTTATGATGTTTTAGTTGTTGGAGGCGGCCCTGCTGGTTCAAGTGCGGCAATCTACGCAGCTCGTAAAGGTATTCGTACAGGTATCGTTGCGGAGCGCTTTGGCGGCCAGGTTCTTGATACAATGAGCATTGAGAACTTTATTAGTGTAAAAAGCACTGAAGGTCCTAAGCTAGCGGCAAGTCTTGAAGAGCATGTTAAAGAGTATGGTGTTGATATCATGAATCTTCAACGCGCTAAAAGCATTGAAAAGAAAGATCTTTTCGAGCTTGAGCTTGAAAATGGCGCTATTCTAAAAAGTAAAAGTGTGATTGTATCAACAGGTGCACGCTGGCGTAATGTAGGCGTACCTGGTGAGCAAGAATTTAAAAACAAAGGTGTAGCTTATTGCCCTCACTGTGATGGTCCATTGTTTGAAGGAAAACATGTAGCTGTTATTGGCGGTGGTAATTCTGGTATCGAGGCAGCAATTGACTTAGCAGGTATTGTTAAGCATGTTACTGTACTAGAGTTTAATCCAGAACTAAAGGCTGACGAGGTGCTACAAAATCGCCTGAACAGTCTTCCAAACGTAACAGTACTGAAAAATGTTCAAACGAAGGAAATCACTGGTACAGATAGTGTTAATGGTATTACATATATTGAACGTGATACCAATGAAGAAAAGCACGTTGAATTACAAGGTGTATTCGTTCAAATCGGTCTTGTTCCAAACACTGACTGGTTAGACGGAGTCGTTGAACGTAATCGCATGGGTGAGATCATCGTTAATAAGCATGGCGAAACAACCGTTCCTGGTTTGTTTGCTGCTGGAGATTGTACGGATAGTGCGTATAATCAGATCATTATCTCAATGGGATCTGGAGCTACTGCAGCTTTAGGTGCATTTGATTATTTGATTAGAAATTAATTCAAGTCGCTTTGCATATATTCATCATGCAAAGCGACTTTTTTTAACAAAAAACCCTCTAAGAGATCATAAGTATATAAAAAATTAATTTGTGTCGTGGAGGTATAGAAATTGATAGGCGGAGAAATTCCGGTTAAGGTATATCATTGGTACTTAAGAAGCCGATATAAGCGAATTTATTCCGGTAAAATTCTCTATATATGGCTAAATCTAAAGTTTTGGTTCATATAAACGGAAAAATTCCCCTTATTTCGTAGGGAATGTTAGTATTCCTCAATTTAAGCGTAATTTTTACGTTTATTTTTTTCAAATTTAGTAAAAAACACAACTATGTGTTCAAGATCATGTAAAAAATGCTTGGAGACACAATGTTCCAAGCATTTTCGCTAATCAAATGATCAGTTAATTTAAGTGCGAATAACCCGTGATTTCTAATTTATCCAAAACCGAACCCCGTTAAATTGTTAAAGAGGGGCTTTTTGTTTTTAGCGATAGAAAACTTTATCTACGTTATACTTCGCCTTAAGTTCATTAATAATATAGGTTTCATATATTTCTCTATGTACTGGGTCTTCGACCAAACAAACACTAATCTTCGTTACTTCTTCTCTATGTGATTTAATAGGAGAAACATTATCTTCGAAATGTTTTTTAATTCTTTGTCGTAACTTCCTAGCTTTTCCTACGAATAATAATTCCTTATCATCGTTGTAAAACATAAAAATTCCACCTTTATCTCTGGTAATAAGGTGAAAATCAGTAAATCCATAAATATTACTTAACTCTGGATTTTCCTGTTTCGTAATTGTAACATCAGGTGTTGGAATCGATATTTTGATCACTTACATGACCTCCTTTTCTATATCCTTAAATCCTACCATTATTTTAACACCATTGTTCATAATTTATTTCAAATCATGCTATTTTCTGTTAATCATTCATAATCAAGCCCGGATCATTTTTAATATAAGCATCTCTTCGTTTAAAATAGCGCTTTTTTTGAACAATTTTTGCCAGTGTAATCATAATGACAGAAACAAACAGTGGTACAAATGCATACCACCCTGAAAAAAATATGAGAAAAAGATGAAAGATAGAAAGTAAGAATAATACCGAAATTAACATTAGAAACATCACATTAAAGGCTTGTAGTTCACGAATTCTCGTCCTTGCCTTTCTTTCCACTGTATTTTTTTTCAAATTCACTAGATAGTTCATTTCAATAAGAGTAGTGGAGAAAGGTTCCACAAACCACTTTAAGATTTTATTCATTTGCTATCTCCCCTAAATCTGTTATAAGATCTCTCCTTACTTCTATTGAAAATGGACTTATTAAAAATATAGAGATTACTTAGTTCAATTGTCAGACTTGAATAACAGTCATTATAGACTCCCCAACGAAAAGAGTCTATGGTTGATCATCATAGAATTATGATTGGGCAGTGCAAGAAAAGATGTCTGGGAACGGAAATCAACAGCCTCTTTTCACCTCAAGCCAAAATAAAAAGACTGTAGACAAGCTCGTTTATTATCGAGTTTATCTACAGTCTCCTTTTACTTTTCCGCTTCTATTCAGTTACTACCCCATCCGGATTTTGATAAAGTGATTGTACCTCATCCGCTGTAATAGCCAATCCATCATAAACTCGAACTTCATCCATGAGCCCTTTAAAAGGAGTATCCCAATAGTTAACACCTAAACCAAATACTGCGTCTATTGAATTAAATACATTTGGGAAATTTCCTCCGGAGAATTTTGCTTCTCCATTGATATAAAGTACAGCATTTCCTTCATTAACAGTAAAAGCAAGGTGACTCCACTTGCCTACTGGAATGGTTGTATCTGTTGGGGCATCATACCATTGATCACCGTTGTGTGCCCAAACCATTGTATTACCCCAACTTGTTTTTGGAACAACACTAATCCAATTATTTGATGTTTCCGCTCCAAAGAAAGAAGTTGTAAACTCAGTAATTTGCTCAGGCTTTAACCACAAGGATACAGAATAAGTATCACCTGTAATTAACCCATCACCTAAGCGCAGGCCGGAGTTTCCATCAAATTTTGCAGCTTTACCCGCAACACCTTCAGCAAAAGTAATTTGTCCGCCACGATTATCTAATCGATTTCCAGTAATAGATGCATCTCGGTTATTAACTGTTTGATCATTCAAATTATCATTAAAATTGTAATAACCGGATAAGCCACCTTCTTCTTCTGCAAGAACTGTTACAGAGATCGTTAAAGTATCTGTAGCATCACCAGATTCGATAGTCGCAGTTAAATCTACAATTGCATCTTCAGAATCAGAGCTTGGACGTGTTACGACTCCATCTGCAGTGATCATCTCAGGATTAGACGATTCCCAAGTGATTTTTGCTCCTCTTGTTGCTTCTGTTGCTAGTGATAAATTGCTGATAACTGTTGTAGGCAAACTTGTACTTAATTCTTGTTTGATCGCTTCAACTAATTCTTCATCTGTAGAAGCCACGGAATAACTTCCCCAAATCACAACTCCTTCATCAGACATTGCACTAAATGTCATTACCCAGCTTTGTGAAGTAGGATCATATTGACGGATAAATACGCCATCATACGTACCTTCTCCATCGATCTTTAATTCTGCTCTGTACTTACCATATAGCTTCCATTTTCCTGTTACTGCACCAGTGATCTTGCCATTTTTATTCAATTTAATCCAGCTTGACTCAGTTAATTCACTAGTGATTTCTTTTCCATGATTAATATATTTATAGTCACCAATTACATCTTGTCTAGTAACCTTTTCAATTGTTTCTCCAGCATAGCGATAAGGTGTTGGCACTGGCCATTTATCTTTATTTTTGAATGTTTGATGTACACGAACCTCATGCATCTCCCCTTGTTGCGGGAAGCGAGTATGAGTAACGATAAATTCTTTTCCTAACTCTTTATCGATTAAATAAGAGTTATGTCCTGGAGAAAGATAACCTGTACCGATTCCAGTACCTGCTTCACCAAGATCTCTTTTAAATAAAAAGTTTCCAATCATTTTATTTCCAATATCTTTATGATCATCATTTCCCGGGAAGTTTCCTACTCCCAGATCAAATGATTCAGAAAAAACAGCTTGATTTCCTTTGGCATCAACATATGGTCCATCTGGATTTTTTGATCTAAACTGTCTCATTTGATAACCACCATCTGACGCTAAGCCGCCATATGTGATGTATAAGTAGTAATAGCCTGTTTCCTTATCATGTACAGCATACGTTCCTTCAGCAGACCTTCCATAGCCAGAAGCTATTTTAGTACCAAAATATCGATCAATCATTCTTCCGTCTTTTGTTTTTCCATCCTTACCAGGATACTTTGGCAAGCCTGTTTTTTTATCTAATTCCAAAATAAATGTCCCACCAGACCAAGATCCGTAGGTCATGTATAGCTTGCCATTTTCTCCTTCAAGGATATTGGCATCAATCGCATTCGTATATAGCTTATTATTGTACGTACCAGTTTCTGTAAACCAATCTGGATTTACTTCGTCAATGGTACCATCTTTAATAAGATCAGAAAGATTTGTATTCTCCCAATGCTTATTTACATCACTGTTTTGGTCGTAAGCATCCACATTGGTAAAACCGGAATACATAATCGTATCAACATATTCAAATGGACCTTCAATATCTTTTGATACGGCTATTCCGATTGCTGATCGAATATAAGTGGAAGACACACTATAATACATCATGTAGGCACCCTTTGAACCATCTTCATTTATATAGTGTTTATTCCAATAAATATCAGGAGCCCAAACTGCAAAGCCACCACGGCTGTCTGAATCATTTTCTCCTGCCCATTGAAATGACTCCTTAAGATTTGCTGACAAATCTCCATACACTGCATTATTCGGGGTTGTATAACCATTCGTAAAATTATCCCAATTAATTAAATCTGTTGATTTTGCTGCATCAATATGCGAGCCATACACGTAGTAAGTACCCGTTTTCGGATCTTTAATGATAGACGGATCATGTACTGAAGCATTTCTAAATTCTAATGGTTCTGTATTGCTTTCTTTTTCATATCCGAGGGTACTACTTGGTATCACTAATAATAAAAATAGAAACACAGATAAAAATCTTTTAAGATTGCCTTTCACTTTTTCTCCTCCTTTGTTATCCATACAAAGCTTAACATTCATTTGTAAGTGTAAAATTTAGTATAGACATATACCGCATCACAAACCATGCGTACAAGTTATACCACTAAAGCTAACCATTTAACCTGACAACACCTCCAAGACTTACATATTTGTACTTACAACTTAGTATATAAAACGCTTACATATCTAACAATAATACTATTCTACTAATTCTACCTATTTTCTTTTCTAAGATTTTCAGGGAATATTTACTGTTACCTGACAAACGATACAAATTTTACTTAATTGTAATAATGTATGAAATCGTACAAAGTCCTTTACAAGAATCACAATAAGGTTATTGATTTGTAAAAGTAATTATAGAAAAATAATGAATCTAGATATTTAATAAGTGAATGAATTATAGGCCTAAAGTAACGCCATGACTTCACTGACTATTTGGCTCTTACTAAAAATTAATCAAATTCTTGCCTATTCTTAATTGAGTAACGATAGTTTAAATAAGCGTAGTTTTTCCGCTTAGACTGTAGAATGGATCTCGGTTTGGGGAATATAAACGGAGTTTCTCCGTTTATGCAAGGTAAAATGGTCTATTTTCATCTTTTTCGATTAAATAGGCGGAATCCTTCCGCCTATTTAACCTATTTTTAGTGTTATTCCCTCAAGTAAGAGGAATTTCTCCGCTTATTTAGTAGCTTATTTCCTGGGGATTCTTGAAGATTTACAAATTGCTTAGTCGGTTGCTTATCTTGGTATAAAAACGCTTGTCTCCAAGCATTTTTTCTTGCTGTTTACTTGCTAAATTGTTTTTAACCCTAGTGCTAATGACTATACGAAAAGCAATGTTAATCCTTACTTTGTAATTCCAAACAGAACCCTTTATTATGATGCGGTTTTTACATCTATTACGTTACAATGGAAGATTTAATCGTATGGTTCCCTACTTCTCCATCCTGAAGCTGCCGCTTTGCTAGTTTTCGATATAAATCATGATGTTTAACTAGCTCATGATGTGTGCCAACTCCTGATATGATTCCACCGTCTAACACAACGATTTGATCTGCGTCTACTACCGTTGAGATTCGATGTGCAATAACAAGTGTTGTTCGCCCCTTCATTAAATGCTGAAGAGCTTTTTGGACAAGGAGCTCTGAGGCACTGTCCAAGTTAGAGGTTGCTTCATCTAATAAAAGAATCTTTGGATCACGTATTAAAGCTCGAGCAATTGCAATTCGTTGTCTTTGTCCACCAGATAACTTGATCCCCCGCTCCCCAACCTCGGTATCAAAGCCTCCTGGAAGACGGGAAATAAATTCTGAGGCATTGGCAAGCTCTGCTGCTGCCTTCATTTCTTCCTCAGAAACATCTCTTTCCATTCCGTATATAATATTCTCTCGAATCGTTCCCGACATCAATGGGCTTTCCTGAGATACATAGCTAAATTGACTACGCCATGACTTTAAATTAAACTCTTTTATATTTGTTTTTCCAAATAAGATTTCTCCTGAGTTTGGAAGATAAAATCTTTCGAGTAAGGCAAATAAGGTTGTTTTTCCACTTCCGCTTGGACCAACAAATGCTGTCGTTTTCCCAGTAGGAATCGATAGTGATATGTTGTTCAGGATAGAGTTGTCTTTTTTATATCCAAAGGTTACTTCTTTGAATTGAATATCTTGAGAAGAATTTATTACATGAAGATGTTCAGCACTTGGTTCCTTATTAGAGGCTAAAATCTGCTGAACTCGCTCAGCTCCTCCCATCGCCTTCTGAAAGGCTGTAAAAAAGCCTGCCATTTGACTAAAGGGGACGACAATTTGAAACATATAAATGATGATCGCAACAAGAGATCCGGCTGATAAAGCTCCAGATGCGACGCGAACACCGCCATAGCCAATTAATAGAACGAGAACAAGCATCATCGTAAAAGACATTAAAGGAGTAATAACCGCAAGAATTCGTGCTTCTTTTAAGCCATATTGAAATAAATGATCGATCCGTTTATTTCCCTTCGTTTGCTCCGTAGTTTCTGCCTGGAAAGCTTTAACTAGGCGAATGTCTGACAAAACTCTCCCTAAGTTTGCAGAAAACCCAGCCATCTCATCCTGAGTTAGCTTTGAAACTTTATACATTTTTTGCCCAAGTGGCATGATGATCGCAATAGAAACTGGAACAGCTATGAGCATGATTAATGTCATCTTCCAGTCTATTATAAGAAGAATAACAACAGATCCAATGATCGTAATTAAGCCAGTAATAAAGGTAATTAAATGCTGCGTAATTAACGTTTTAATAGTATTTGTATCCTGAGTAATCCTGCTCATCGTATCTCCGGATTCATGTTGATCAAAATAAGGAATTGGAGAATGAAGCACATGCTGCCAAAGTCTTTTTCTAATAGATGCGACAATTGACTCCCCTAAATACGTCATAAAATAATAGGAAAATCCTGATGAAACAGTTTGCACAACAAAAGCAACACCCAACAAAAGGATAACGGATAATTCTAAGGCTGATTGTGAGAGCTGATCCACCAGTGACTTTGTAAATAGAGGGACAATTAGTCCAGCCCCAGTCTCGAGTAAACTAAGAATAACAGCTACACATAATATTTTTACAGGTGGTTTTGACTCTTTAATTAAAAGCCAAAAAGTCCGAACATGATCTGCTTTAGGAAGGTTTCTTTGTTCCGTTTTCATTCCTTACATTCACACCTTTCTTTTTTAAATAAACATCTAAAGCCTTCGCCATCCATTCTTCCTCTTCAGCTGAGAATGGGGAATGAAACAGCCATGTATCATCTTCCACTTCTTTCTCTGAGATCTCTTGAACAAACCCAAGATCATCACCTGTTAAATCTTTCACAAGCAACATCATTTCACCAATCAGTTTTTGAACTTGATTCTCCTCTGGATTTAGACTAATTAGCTTTTTTAATTCCGTTGATATTTCTACCCACTTTTTTTCTAATTCCAACTGTTTGCTTTCAGGCACACTATATATTTCATTTACTAATTCTTCATCTATATAACCTTTTAGCCACTCTTTCTGCTCATGTTCCATTTGAATCGTATTGATCAGCGTAATAAAGATAGACGGCTCAATTTCTTTACGATCTTCTACTATGTGAAGCGCATGATCCAATGCCTTAATCACATTTTCAATTTGTTCCTTCTTTTGAATCATCTCTTTCCTTTGAAAAGAAAGAGTATCCTCCAAATCCCAAGTTTCTTTTTGGAAAAATTCTTTAATTTGCTCCAAAGAATAACCTAAAAATTTGAGAGTAAGAATTCTCTGTAAAGTAACAAAATCTTTATTTGTATAATAGCGTCTTCCCTTTTCTGTAACATATGAGGGCTTTAAAAGACCTAGTTCATCATAATAGTGTAACGTGCGAATTGTTGTTGCTGTTTTCTTTGAAAATTCACCTATGGAATATTTATCCTTCATGGAAATTACCTCCAATTACCTTTATGTATCAATCATATAACCTTACGTAACGTTAGAATCAAGATAAATCTAATCAATTCGTTAGTTTTTTTATGGATTATGAAAACCAACACTTAAAAAAGGTAATAAAAGGTGTTATTTTCCTTCAGCTCCTATCACTTAACTAAACTAAAATGATACTATTAGAATTAGTTAAAATCTTACAACAGATTCCTAAGAAAGCGGGGCATTGCTTTGGCAATTGTAAATCCTGAAAATATCCTTAATCCAAAAGTAGCTTTTACGAAGAATATTAATATAACAAATGGAACACATATCTTGTATCTACCCTCTGATCCTGAAAAGTACATTGAAAATGTAACTTCTTTTATTTCTAGTGGATTAACCCTTGGACAAGCAGTTGTAATTATTGATCAAAGGGAAACATTCGAACGAATCGTTCAAAAGCTTTCTCACAAAGGATTTAGTCAGGAGCAAATAGATTCAATTATTTTCACAGAGCATAATGAATTCTATCAATCTTCGGAAATAATGGATGCAAACTCCTTGTTAGGTAATTTTTCGGGTTTGCTAGAGCCTCTTGTAAATAGCGGAGTACCTATTCGTGTCTGGGGTAAAATAACGTGGCTTCCAGGACAATGTTGTTTAATGGAAAAACTTCATAAATATGAAGGAGCTGCAGATGAATTTATTGATAAAACAAAATGTTTAACTGTCTGTGCTTATGATCCTAATATACCTTCGACAGTTCTTATGGAGATTATGAGACATCATCAATACATTATGTCAGATACTGAGTTGGCTGTTTCGGGTTTTTATAAGAGGGAAAAGCTAGCACCTTCTATTGCAATGGAGGAAAATTTAGAAAGTTCCATTTCACGACTGAAAGATATACAAAAGCTTTTCACGGCTTTTATTGAAGAAATGCCAGATTCTGTTTTTATTACCTCAAAGGATGTTATTGTGCATATTAATAAATCTGGATTAAAGCTAATGGGCCAGGAATTAATTGAGTTAGTTGGTAAGTCAATATGGGAAATCACTGAAATTTCAAGTCATAACCTGATAAAAGATACATTTAATAAGATAAAAAGTGGTAAAACGGCATTACCTACAGAAATAAAATTAATAAAATTAGATCAGTTAACCGTGGACATTGAATTTGTTTCCTTTCCTTTTATATTTGAGGATTATTTAAATGACACAGTCATAACGATTGTTAGAGATTTAAAGGAAAGAAAAGAAAGTGAAAAATTAGCAATTAGAAATGAAAAGCTTGGTATTGCTGGAGAGCTAGCTGCTAGCATTGCACATGAAATTCGTAATCCACTTACTGCAATTAAAGGGTTTTTAAAGTTAGCAAAAGAAGGGTTTTCGAAAATAGATATTTATTCGATCCTTGATAGTGAAATTGATCGAATTGAAACAATAGCTAGTGAGCTTTTAGTGCTTGGAAAACCCGTATCAGAGAAAAAAATCAGATCAGATATTAGTGAATTACTTAAAAGCGTCTGTACCTTGATGTCATCTCAAGCTAATATGAGAGGCATTCATGTTGATTATACAATTCTGGAACCAAGCCTCTTCATCCATTGCAATGAGGAACAAATAAAACAAGTCTTTATTAACCTTATAAAAAATGGAATAGAAGCAATAGAATCAACTGGTAGTGTAGGTATTCAGGTGTACGCTCAAAACAATCATGCTGTTATTAAGATTATAGACAATGGCAAAGGAATACCCGCACATATTCAACATAAGCTGGGAGAGCCTTTTTACTCTACCAAGGAAAAGGGCACAGGATTAGGAATTATGGTGTGCTATCGAATTATTGAGCAGCACAATGGAACAATGGAGTTCTCCTCTAAGGAAGGGGAAGGAACAACTTTCATTATTAACTTGCCATTAAGTAATAGTAGTCTATAGACCGTTTAGTTACAAAATCTGAACTGAATAGAATTGCCGACTTCTCATCTTAGCTTTATCTCATTAAAAAGGAGCATAGATTTTTCATAACCTAATGCTCCTAAGTTTAGTCCTTTTTTATTTTCTTGCCCATGCAGTTATTGCCTTTATATCCTCAGGCTTCGTTCTACAGCAACCACCTATGATTTTTGCACCTGCATCAAACCAACGTTGAGTACTATAGGAAAATTGATTTGTAGAAGATGGTTTATCCCATGTTTTACTTGTTGCATCATATTCCTCGCCTGAATTAGGGTAAACAATAATGGGTTTAGAGGTTTTTCCCTTTATTTCTTTAATTAACGTTTCAATGAAGTTTGGAGATGAACAATTAATCCCAATGGCAGCTACTTGCTCTTCCCCATCTAGCTCTTTTGCACAATCAGCGATGCTCTCTCCATTGCTAATATGTACTTCATCTTTTGCACTAAAGCTGATCCAAGCATAGATCTCCGGAAATTCCTTTAAAACTCTAACGATTGCTTTTGCCTCTAAAAGACAAGGAATCGTTTCACAAGCAAGGATATCAGCACCCGCTTCTACCAAGATTTTCATTCTTTCTCTATGAAAAACGACCAATTCTTCTTCATTTAATGGATAATCACCCCGATATTCGGAGCCATCTGCAAGAAACGCTCCGTATGGCCCAACAGAAGCAGCCACTAGCGGCTTTGGTCGATTTGAGGGCTGATGAACCTCTGCCCAAAACTCATCACGGGCCTCTGCTGCAAGGTGGACAGACTTTTTAATTAACTCAATTGCCTCTTCGTCGGATAAACCTCTTTCTTTATATCCTTCAACAGTGGCTTGGTAACTTGCTGTTATGGCACAATCTGCACCAGCTTTAAAATAATCTGTATGAACCTGCTTAATTAATTCTGGATTTTCTAATAGTATTTTGGCTGACCATAATCGATCATTTAAGTTGCATCCATAATTCTCAAGCTCAGTTGCCATAGCTCCATCAAGTATCATCATCGGGAAATCCCTTAAAATTTGTTCAATCGGGTTCATTTCATCCTTTTCCTTCCTACCGTAAAGCTACAAGAAGGAATCAAACCATTACTTCTTTAATACTTTACTTAAAAATTTCCTCGTTCTTTCAACGCTAGGATTGCTAAAAATTTGTTCTGCCGTTCCTTCTTCAAGAATTATTCCATCTTCCATAAAAACAACTCGGTCAGAGATCTCACGTGCAAAATTAAGCTCATGAGTCACAATCAGCATTGTATTTCCTTCATTTGCAACAGCTTTTATCACGGATAAAACTTCATCAACTAATTCTGGGTCGAGAGAGGAGGTTGGTTCATCAAACAATAACACTTCTGGATTTAATGCTAGCGCTCTAGCAATTCCAACCCTTTGCTGTTGTCCTCCTGAAAGCTGTGCTGGATAATGATTTAATCGATCTTTCAAGCCAACCTTTTCAAGAAGATCTTTTCCTACCTTACTAGCCTCAACTGAATTCATGCGCTTCACACTGGTCAAGCCAATCATGACATTTTGTAGCACAGTTAAATTTTTAAATAAATTATACTGTTGAAAGACCATTCCTGTTGAAGTTCTTAGTGACAAAATATCTGCCTTACCTGCTGATTGAACATCTACTCTTTTATCATTAATCTCAACAACACCACTTGTAGGAGTTTCAAGGAAATTTATACAGCGTAATAATGTTGATTTCCCTGAACCACTTGGACCTAAAATAGAAACAACTTCTCCTTTGTTAATAGAAAGATCAATCCCTTTTAACACATGCTGCTGATCAAAGTATTTATGGATATTTTCTAATTTAATCATGAGGCAATCCCTCTTTCATATCTCCGGACACGTTTCTCTACTAAAACAAGTAATCTCTCAACAACGATACATAAAATCCAGTAAATAATCGAAACAGCTATATACACTTCAAAAAAGGCCAGTCCGCGTGAGCCCATAATTTTGGCTTGTCCCATAATATCAATAACGCCAATAATAAAAACAAGGGAAGTATCCTTAATCGTACTGATGAACATATTTCCCAGGTTAGGTATTGCGACTGTTAAGGCCTGCGGGAAGATGATTTTAAGCATCATTTGGGTTGAACTCATCCCTATTGCTTTAGCCGCCTCAAACTGACCTCGATCAACAGATTCAATGGCTGATCTGATCGTTTCAGACAAATACGCACCCAAATTAATTGAAAAGGCTAATAATGCATAAATCTCTGGAGCAATAATGTTCACATCAAAATTTTGAAGCAAACCGTATTCCGTTTGAATTAAATAAATTACTTTTGGTATGCCATAAAAAACAAGATAAATCTGCACCAACAATGGTGTACCTCTAATAAAAGAAACGTAAAAAGAAGAAATTGTCTTTAATACTGGAACTTGATAGATTTTTATAAGTGCTGTGGCAAGTCCAATAAATAAACTTATAATTAATGAGCCTACCGCAATGCCAATTGTAATTGGTAACCTTGCAACAACAGCAGGAAAGCTTTCTATTAAAAAACCAATATCTAATAAATTTTCCATTTTGAATTCCCTTCTTCAACCTTATTCAGGGATATATTCTCCACCAGTCCACTTTTTCGAAAGTTCAGCTAACGTTCCATCTTCTTTCAGTTGCTTAATAACAGGATCGACCAGTGCTTTTAATTCCTCACCCTGCTTCTCATCTTTAAATACAATTCCCATATCATCTTGAACGATAGGCTGTCCAACAATCTCTACATCAAGATCATATTTTTCCAAAACCGTATTAATCATGATTGGATCATTAACATAGGCATCAATGCGTCCATTTTGTACATCTTGTAAAATCTCTGAAGGAGTACCACTTTCGCTATATTTTAGAATAATGTCATTTTCAGCTTTCTTATTATGTTCTTCTAGCAAAAGCGTATAAGAATCGCCAGCCAACGCTCCGACCTTTTTACCCTCTAAATCTTCTATTGACTTAATATCTGTTCGACCAGATTTCACAACAATGACGGTTTCTGCAGCAAAATAAGATTCATCTGTAAATAAGTATTTCTCTTCACGTTCAGGTGTTTTTGCTATTTGATCTGCAACTGCTTGAATTTTATTTGATTCTAATGCAAGAAACATACTATCCCAAGGTGTAGCAACAAATTCAAACGTATAACCATCTAGCTTTTTATCAATTTCCTTCACTACGTCAATATCATATCCAGTAAGTTCATTGTTCTCATCAGCAAAAGCAAAAGGTGGATAATCATTTTGTGTTCCAACTAAAATGACTTTATCACCTGTTTCTTCTTTTGCAGTTTCTTTTGATGAACAACCACTTACTATTCCAGCTAAGCCTAATAGTGCAATCATTGGTACAAGTAATCGAGATTTTCTTTTCATTTCATTGACTCCTTTTTTCATTATGATGTAAATATTAATTCTCACTAAATTCATAGGAATAATAGTGCTATTATAACGAATAGAATTGGTATTGCAATGATTATTTTAAATTTTATGTAAATTTCGAATTATTATATATGGCAATTTAGTCTTTCTCGGTTCTTTTATCAAACAAAAAAGCCTCCTTCAATCAGAAAGAGGCTTTTTCTATCTAAACCTTATCTCTCAGAATGAAACACTCTGCAGGAATTAGCACCTTTCATAAATGATGGTTGCTGGACGTCGTCGGGCCTGTCCCTCAGTCTCTCGTGATAAGATATTCAGTTTTTAGTATAGTATGATATTATTTAATATTAAGACTATTGTCAAACAATTTTTTACTAATATCCCATTTTTAGCAGAATTCCTATAAATTTAACCATTTAAAAGTCCAGGAATCTATTAAATTTTATTATTTTAAACATTGTAACATTACAACTGATGAAAGAGATAGGAGGCACATAGCTTGGAAAAGAAACACATTTTTGACGTAGCAATCATCGGTGCAGGAACGATGGGAATGGCAGCTGGTGCCTTTTTAGCACAACAGCAAGTAAAGACTGTGTTAATTGATGCCTTTGATCCGCCACATAATCGTGGAAGCCACCATGGAGATACTCGAATGATTCGGCATGCCTATGGTGAAGGCAGACAGTATGTAAGCTTAGTTAAACGTGCTCAACAATTATGGGAGGATTTAGAAGCACAAACTGGCTATAAGATCTTTGAGAAAACAGGTGTTATAGGACTCGGACCAAAAGACTCTGCATTTCTACAGGAAACAATTGCTGCTGCAAATAAATATGAATTGCCATTAGAGGTACTTACTAGCAATGAGGTGAAGAGAAGGTGGCCGGGATTTTCTGTTCCAGAACATTTTATTGGATGCTTTGAAGCAGAATCAGGGTTCATTTATAGTGAAAATGCTATTCAAGCCTACAAAGAAATCGCTATTCATCATGGAGCACAGCTTGAGACAAATACTCCTGTTCAGCAAATTGAAACAGATCATAAATCTTTCGTTAAAATCATAACTGAAAATAAGGTGTTTTGGGCTAAAAAGGTCATTGTTACTGCTGGTGCATGGGCATCTAAGCTGTTGCCTGATTTAGCACTTCCTATTCAGCCAACTCGTAAGGCCTTTGGCTGGTTTAACACACCTGCTGACCTTTATGATATCAGTAACTTCCCGTCTTTTTATATAGAGGATAAGGAAAATATGTGTTACGGATTTCCAAACATAGCTGGAACAGGTCTTAAAATTGGCAAATCAGATGGTGGACAAGCAATTGATCCAAACAAGCATACTCAGAATTTTGGACATTATCATACAGATGAAGAAGAGCTCCGGTTTTTCCTTAAAAACTACATGCCTGAAGCAAATGGAGCCTTGAATCAAGGTAAAACGTGTTTATATACACTTTCAAGCGACAATGATTTTATCATCGATCACCATCCTGAGCATGATCACATCATTTTTGCTTGTGGCTTTTCTGGACATGGTTTTAAATTTGCAAGTGTACTGGGAGAAGTATTAAGCGAGTTAGCTGTAATTGGACAAAGCACATTTGATCTTTCAATTTTTTCACTTAAGAGGTTTGGTAAGTAATAATTTTTCAGAATATACGAAGGCCTGTAATGTAACAGGAAGAACTTTTATTTTACTAGTTTTCTTTACTGATCATCCTTCATCAATTCAACGAATATCATAAATATGAATAGCAAAACATTCATAGGAGTGATCGTTATGCCTATCGTTGATGGTACTTCTCTTGTTTATACGGTTAAACAAGGAGACACCGTGTATTCCATAGCCTCGAGAATTGGAGGAACTGTTCCTCTCCTAGTAGAAGCAAATGCGATCTACCCTCCTGTTACAGATCCATATCTCATCTTTCCTGGAGAGGTATTAGTTATCTCAACACCTGGTAATAGACAGGTGAATCACATTGTTAGTGCTGGTGAAACACTTAATAGCATTGCTCAACGATATTCAACAAATGTAGATTTACTTCAAGGGATAAATACACAAATTATTAACCCTAACGTTATTTATCAAAATCAAATTCTTCGCGTTCCTGCTCTTGTTTATTTAGTTGAAGAAGGAGATACATTAAACAAAATTGCCAAACGCTTTGGAATATCTTTATCAACATTACTTGATGCCAATCGCCAACGAATAGGTATCTCACCCGATGTGATTTATCCGGGATACCAACTCATTATCCCGCTTCCAACGTCTAAGAATATTGTTGTTTTTCAACCTTTACCCGGAACAGTCATTCGTGCTGGTCAGCAACTTTCAGGATTTGCCCGTGCCTTTGAAGGAGTCATTCTCTATCGTATTGTTGATGATAATGATCAAGTTGTCACTCAGGAAGCACCGATCCAAACAACTGCAGGTGCCCCTTCATATGGATTCTTCTCCATACCAATCACATTTAATCAGCAACCGACTGCTCGGTCTGGTGAATTATGGGTTTACACTCGAAGTCCACGAGATGGAAGTATTGAGGATTTAGTTCAGGTGCTTGTGAGGTTTTAGAAACCTTTATTGCAATTAACTCGAAGAGACAGGTATGTTTTTCAGTACCTGTTTTTTTAATGATTCGACATTTATCGGGAAGTGCCAGGCACCACACAAGAACTGTTGACAACCTTTTAAATAGGATATATATTTGTGATAATGATAATTATTATCAAATAAACTTATGTTAAGGAAGGGTTTACAAAATGACGGCTAAACGTAATATTTCATTACTCTCAACATTATTAATTGCGATCCTTATGCTTGTACTAGTTGGTTGTTCAGGTGAGCAAACAACTGAAAATACTGAACCAGAATCGAATGAGGAAACTAATACAGAAACAACGGAAAACGAAGAAGCAACAGCTGAATATCCAATCGTGATTGAACACGCATTTGGTGAAACGACTATTGAAGAAAAACCTGAACGCGTTGCTACAATTGCATGGTCAAACCATGACGTTGCTCTTGCTCTTGGTGTTGTGCCTGTAGGTTTCTCAGCTGCAAACTATGGTGTTCAAGATGATAGCGGTATGTTACCTTGGACTTCAGAAAAGTTAAAAGAACTTAATGCAGAAACGCCAACTATCTTTCAAGATACTGATGGTTTAGATTTTGAAGCAATTGCAGATGTTAATCCAGATGTTATTCTTGCAGCATACTCTGGTATTACTCAAGAAGAATATGATACATTAAGTGAAATCGCTCCAGTTGTTGCCTATCAAACGAGCCCTTGGGTAGCTTCATGGCGTGAACAAGTTACATTCAATGCCATGGGTATGGGAATGGAAGAAGAAGGTAAGCAACTTATTGCCGACACAGAGAAATTAATTGAAGAAAAAGCTAGTGAACATGCTGAAATTAAAGGGAAAAAGGCTGCATTTGTAAGTATTAGTGCCGAAGATTTATCTAAGTTCTACATCTACTCACCAGGAGACCCACGTGGTGCATTTCTTACTGAGCTAGGAATGGAATATCCTGAAAGTATTACAAGTCAAATAACTGATCCTAATAGTTTCTATATAGAAGTAAGTGCTGAAAATGCCGACATGCTTAACGATGCTGAAATTTTAGTATCATATGGTGATGAAAATACACTTGCAGCTCTACAGGCTGATCCAATCCTTGGAAAAGTCCCAGCAATAGAGAGAGGCTCTGTTGTGATTATTGGAGATAACACTCCACTTGCAGCAGCAGGTACTCCAAGCCCGCTTTCAATTGAGTACTCAATTGATGAGTATTTAACATTACTCTCAGAAGCTGTAAGCAAAGTGAAATAAAATGGATCATACATCCGTTTCAGAAAATAAGCAGTTACTTATACCGAAAAATTTTATAAAAGTACTTATACTTTCTATCGTTTTACTCGGTATATGTGTATTGGCTTCTCTTGCCTTTGGATCTCGCATAGTTGGATGGAATGAGCTAATTGATGGCCTATTCCATCCTGATGTGGATTCGCATGGAGCCAATGTTGTTCGCCAAAGAATTGCTAGAACAGTATTTAGTTTTATGTGTGGTGCTGCATTAGGAGTTTCTGGTGCTCTTATGCAATCGGTTACTCGTAATCCTATTGCAGACCCTAGCATACTGGGAGTTAACACAGGGGCAGCACTATTCGTCGTTTGTGGAATTTCTTTTTTAAATATTAGTAGTGCTAGTCAATACATTTGGCTTGCATTAGCAGGAGCAATTCTAACTGCCATTTTTGTATTCGGAATTGGTTCAATGGGGAGTGGCGGAGCCACGCCCCTTAAACTCGTTTTAGCAGGTGCTGCTACAAGTGCTGCATTATCCTCTCTTGTAATGGCCATTATGATTCCTCGCTCAAACGTTATGGATCAATTTAGATTTTGGCAAGTTGGTAGTGTCGGTGCAGGAAATTGGAGCTCAATCTCTCTTTTTATTCCTTTTCTTATTGTTGGAATCCTAATAGCCATCTTTACTGCTCCAGCACTAAATGCATTAGCATTAGGTGATGAAGCTGCTACTGGATTAGGTGTACGTACTGGAACACTTAGGCTTATCGCTGCCTTGGGAGGAGTACTATTGTGCGGTGTAGCAACAGCACTCGCAGGTCCTATTGGCTTTATTGGTTTATTAGCAACACATGTGATTCGACTCATGATTGGTCCTGATTTGCGATATGTTATCCCAATGTCTGCTCTTTCAGGTGCTATTATCCTAACAATATCAGATGTTTTCGGTCGAATTTTAGGAAGTCCTGGTGAGCTTGAAGTTGGTGTTGTTACTGCATTTATTGGGGCTCCTATCTTAATCTTAATAACTATGAAAGCGAAAATGCGTGCACTATGATGAATGAATCAATGAATCTTATTATGATAGGTAGAATAAAAAGACGTCGTCGTTTTGTCCTTGTAACTTCTTTACTTGCACTCATTGCCTTTGCACTTTGCTGCACAATGCTTATGCTAGGAAACACCATTTATCCTGTTTCAGATGTCATAAGTGTCCTACTGGGTGAGAAAGTAAAAGGTGCATCATTTGCAGTGGGAACAATACGCTTTCCAAGAATGGTTGCAGGTGTTTTTGCTGGATTTGCATTTGGTGTTGCTGGGTATGTTTTTCAAACGATGCTTCGTAATCCCCTAGCAAATCCTAATGTGATCGGAATAACAGCTGGTTCTAGTGCTGCTGCTGTTTTTTGTATCATCGTCCTTCATGCAAGTAATACCTTTGTTTCAATTGCTTCTATTATCGGTGGACTTGCTACAGTAATGGCTATTTTTCTCTTATCAAAAGGTACTTCTTTTTCAATTGGTAGATTAATATTAATAGGAATTGGTATTCAAGCCATGCTAAATGCTGTGGTATCTTACTTATTGCTGATTGGTCAACAGCATGATCTTCCAACTGCAATGAGATGGCTAAGTGGTAGTCTAAATGGAGCTAAAATGGAGGAACTGTACCCTCTTATGATCACAGTTCTTATCTTTGCCCCCATTATTATCGCGTTCGGAAAACGATTAGATATGTTAGAGCTTGGGGAGCAAGCTGCAACTTCACTTGGAGTTGATACAAATAAGACACGATTTGTACTTATTATCAGTTCGGTGCTTATTATTTCATTAGCTACCGCTGCAACTGGACCTATCGCATTTGTTGCGTTCCTTTCTGGACCTATTGCAAAAAGACTAGTTGGTGTAGGATTTTCAGGTGTGATCCCAGCAGGTCTTGTTGGCATCATTTTAGTTTTAGCATCAGATCTTATAGGACAATTCGCATTTGTTGCTAGATACCCTGTTGGTGTGATTACAGGCATACTTGGAGCACCATACTTGATCTACTTGCTTATCCGAATGAATCGAAAGGGAGATTTATAATGAAACCGACACATGCTTTTCAAGCTGAAGGAATCACTGCTGGATACGATAATAAAACGATTTTACATGATGTAAGTATTAGCATTCCAAGCAATAAAATAAGCATTATTATCGGCGCAAATGGTTGTGGTAAGTCTACCCTACTTAAAACAATGGCTAGACTTATTAAACCTACTTCCGGCCAAGTTACCTTAGGTGGAAAATCAATTCATAGCATTCCACCAAAGCAGTTAGCCCGTGTAGTAGGATTACTTCCACAATCCCCTATTGTTCCTGAGGGAATAACCGTTTCAGACCTAGTTGGACGAGGTAGATTTCCACACCAATCATTTTTAAAAGGCTGGACAAAAAAGGATTATGAAGCTGTTGCTGAAGCAATGGAAATGATGAAAATCACTGAATTTGCAGATCGACATATTGATGAGCTTTCAGGCGGTCAAAGACAGCGTGTATGGATTGCCATGGCTCTAGCACAACAAACAGACATCCTGTTTCTTGATGAACCAACAACCTACTTAGACATCACCTATCAAGTCGAAATTCTCGACCTACTAACAGACCTTAACCAAAAATATGGAACAACGATTGTCATGGTTCTTCATGATATCAACCTGTCCGCACGTTATGCAGATCATATTTTTGCTCTTCATAAAGGCAAGCTCGTTGCAGAGGGTGCACCAAAAGAGGTTATTACAAGTGAATTGATTGAGGATATATTTGGGCTGAATTGTACTGTTGTGGAAGATCCGGTTTCGGGTTCTCCTTCGGTGGTGCCGATTGGGCGGCATCATGTGAATAATATAGCGAATAAGGAATTGACTTTTAGTTAAAGAGTGGTTTCTCTGTTATAGGTTGCGGATAGTCCCTTACGTGGGATGTCCGCAACCTTTTTGTTGTGATGAGTAACAAACGGAAGGAAAATAAGCGGAAATTCTCCGGTTAATTGCAGCATGGGGCTCGTTTCGAAGGATATAAGGGGAAATTTTCCGTTTATTCAAATTAAAATCCACCATTTTCACATATTTCGGGTTAATAATCGGAATTTTTCCGTCTATTTAAGCTATTTTTAATGATGTTAGCAATATAAGCGGAGTTTTTCCGTCTTTTATCAAATCAGGTGCTTAACCTGATTCCCTAACCTATAAGAACGAACCCTCTTAACTCCAGATGCGGGAGTCAGCATCTTTTTCTCGACTAGTTGAGAAAGTACCTTTTTTACCGTCTTGTCACTTAGCTTCAAATACTTCTGCAATTCTATTGGGTATAGTTCTTCTCCTTTGCGAATTGCAAACCGAAGTACTTCCTTTTCGACAAAGGAAAGAGAGATCTGGTCCAGCTCTTCACCTAGCCAACGGCCAATCACTTGCTGAATAATTTGTTGGCATCGTCGAGGTTTCTCTTTAACTTGGTCATAAGAAAAGCGGATCACGGTCCATCCGTCAATCACCAACTGGTTTTGACGTTCTAGATTATCAGAAAATTGCCATCTGCTTATATTCTTTAAGTGAGGACCATACCCGTCAATCTCAAAACAAATCCGGATGCCAGGACGAATATAAGCAAAATCCAAAAACCTAATGTCTTCCTTGAAATCATTGACCTCATATTCTGGATGGAGATATTGAAAATGGTAAAATGAGGGCCACCACACTTGCTCCAAAAACAACCTTTCAGCCTGGCTGTGCCCTTCTTGTAAGCGCCGTAATCGTTCTCCGGTTCTTGCTTGCAAGTGAGCATTCATAAAGGCCTGATAATCTTCTTCAAATCCCAATGCATCGTTCCTCCTATCCAATAAATCCTCCATCCTCAAATCTTCTTCAATTTATCTTCAAAGACCTCCCAACTTCCATCTTTATTTTCTAGTAAAGGCATTCCACGCTATTCAATTTTCTCTTCCTTATATTCGACTTATTCAATTGTTTTGGCATAATAATATCCGAACCTCATACAAAAAATGTACTGCTCATAAGTATTGAAATAAAAATCTTCAAATGCAGAACGTCCACAACATGAGCATTTAACAGCATACATACTATGATGCCACGAAACAATCTCTCCTTTATATATTTAAATGGCACGCACTCTTTTAAAAATTAGTAGGTATAAATGTGAAGTAAAAATGTGGGAAATGTAATTTCGAATGGAGAAAATATAGTGCAGAAAGTTCTGAGGATAGAGTCAACTATAGTTTAAAAGTTTACCTAAAATTGTCAATTACTTTCTTTTATATTTGTCAATAAAACAATTTTCATTGTAAACTTTTAGCTTCCTCATAGCTTTGGAGAGGTATTGGATTAAAGTTAAATTACTTGTGGTACGGTTCCCTCACCGCCCTCATATCTAAAATAAATCTCAGTAAGATCTATACTCAGGTGCATTTCACCAATAGTAATATTCATTAAACCTATCACTAATCCATTCGTCTCCTTTTCAAATACGAATGACTTGTTCATAGTCACTTACCTCTTCGCAGTTCTTTTGACAAGGATTATAGTCAAGTCAAATAGCTTTTAGTAAAATTAACAATTAAAATTTAACAGAATCAAAATTAAAAATAAAAGCCGTTTTGCCCCGCACTTTTCTAGTATAATGAACCATATTCAGATCATGCATATAATAATTCTTGAAGAGAATTCTATACATATGACGAAAAACCAAAAAATGAGGTTTAAAAATGAGTAAAAGAAGTTTTACGGACTACCATGTAAGTGAAGAAATCAAAAGAGCACTAACCGTGTTAAAATATGAAACTCCAACAGAAGTTCAAAGAGAAGTTATCCCATTAGCAATGAAAAATCAAGATCTTGTCGTAAAAGCCCAAACAGGAAGTGGAAAAACTGCATCCTTTGGTATCCCTGTTTCCGATATGATTGAATGGGAAGAAAAAAAACCACAAGCCTTAATTCTTACGCCAACTAGGGAGCTTGCAGTTCAAGTCCGCGAAGATATGACGAATATCGGAAGGTTTAAACGCATTAAAGCAGTGGCTGTTTATGGAAAAGAACCTTTTTCGAAACAAAAGGAAGAATTGAAACAAAAAACTCATGTAGTCATTGGTACCCCTGGACGAGTCATGGACCATATTGAACGAGAAACCTTAGTTTTGGATCAAATAAAATATCTTATCATAGATGAAGCTGATGAGATGCTTAATAAAGGTTTCATCGATCAAGTGGAAGCGATCATCAAAGAGCTGCCTTCAAACCGAGTAACAATGGTTTTTTCTGCAACTCTGCCTAAAGATGTTGAAAATCTTTGCCATAAATATATGAAAGATCCTGTTCAGATTGAGATTGAATCGACCAGGGTGACGGCCGTTACCATTGAACATTCTTTAATTGAAGTGAGAGAAGAAGAAAAGATCTCACTCCTTAAAGACGTCACGGTTGTAGAAAATCCAGACAGCTGCCTGATCTTCTGCAGAACCAAAGAGCACGTTGATACTGTGTATAGCGAACTAGATAGAGCTGGATACCCTTGTGAGAGACTCCATGGGGGTCTAGAACAAGAAGACCGTTTCTCTGTTATGGAAGGTTTCAAACTGGGGAACTACCGCTATCTCGTGGCCACTGATGTCGCTGCCAGAGGTATTGATATTGATAATGTGACACTTGTCATCAACTATGACGTTCCTATGGAAAAAGAGAGCTATGTACACCGAACTGGAAGAACAGGTCGTGCCGGAAATAAAGGAAAGGCCATTACATTTACGACACCTTTTGAAGGAAAATTCATTAAAGCTATTGAACGATACATCGGCTTTGAGCTACCAGCTAGAGAAGCTCCCAGCCATCTGGAAGTGGCTAATGGAAAAGCTGCTTTCGAAGAAAAACTTAGCGGCAGACGAGTTGTCAGGAATAATAAAACAGCCCGAATCAATCAAGTTATTATGAAACTCCATTTCAACGGTGGTAAGAAGAAGAAAATTCGTGCTGTAGACTTTGTTGGAACAATCGCAAAAATTCCTGGAGTCACAGCAGAGGATATCGGCATTATCACCATCCATGATCAAATGTCCTATGTTGATATTCTGAATGGCAAGGGCTCACTAGTTTTACAAGCCATGGAGAATGCGACTATCAAAGGAAAGAAGTTAAAAGTGAGTAAAGCTATTAAATAAAGTGCACGTGCTCCGCTTAACAGCTTACGAACTGTACGGCCCACATGAGATAAATCAAGAAGAAATTGCAAGGAAGATACGGGAGTACGTAGCTGTTTGGGCACTGGGGTCGGATTCAGAGACAAATGTCTTAAATAACGATCATAATCGCATACTTAGCTTACCTTTGAACAAACATGTAAATGAACAAATTCGAAACAATATTTTGAAGTCATTGAAGTAGATATAACGGAAATTATTAAATCTGGTGGGTCATTCTCAGTTGTACCCTACTACAGATTTTAAGAGCAGCTAAGTAAGGAAAAATACTATATGTCAGTAAGCTTTAGTAGCTGGCATATAGTATTTTTAGTACTATTATTTACATTATCTCCTAACTCAAGTCGTTGCAACATGAGTACTTGCTTTCCTCAGGGTGGATGGTAACCCTCCCTACGCAAGCACCTTCATGAGTCCACCTCTCCAACATAACCGGTAGGAGTCTCGTAATTCCGCTACAACTAACACCTTATAAAGTTAGTGCAAGTACAACAATCTACTAGAGCCTACCCTATTTTCCTATTTCACCTGATACACCTTAAAGAATTAATTAAACTTAGAAACTTGATTCAAATCAAGGAAAAACGTTCATTTATGTTTTATTCTAAGTTCACATCAATGTTTTTTTATAACGACTAAAGGTTTCTGGGGTGATATCCAAATAACTTGACAGAATAGTTTGAGGTACTCTTTTTAGAAGTTCAGGACGGTTTTTTACCAATGCTTGGAATCTTTCTTCAGGTAATTGTGCCTTAAAGCTTGCGTAATTTTTCTGTAAGTCAATGAACTGTTTTTGGAAGAATATTTTGAGCATTTCTCTGAATTCAGGTTGTGTGTTATCTAAGTCACGAGTCATCACTTCAGGACATGATACCATGATACAGTCTTCAAGACATGCGAGACTGTACATAGAGTCACCGTCCTCATTAGCATAGCTGACTATATTGATAGCTTGTTCATCTATATAAAAGTCAACTGTGGTTTCTTTTCCGTTTTCGTTACTGACATACTGACGAACACAACCTTTAATAAGGTAATAGCTCATACCTGGTTTATCACCTTGTTTTAATAGGACTGTCCCCTTTTTATATTTTTGTATAGGTATTTGCGTAATCAATTCTGAAATATCATCATTATTTAGATCAGTCATTTTTTTCAATGTTTCGGCTAAAATTAATTTTCCAAATACAATGTAATTCATTGCAAATCACCTTTCTGTTTAAGATTTCAGAAAATTTTAACACGTTTTTTTATTTTACTAAAGGGAGAATGATAAAACATGGAAAAAGAGTTTAGAAGGTATGAAAAAGTTATTGGGTTATGTTTTTTATTAGCGACTGTCACCTATGCAATTGGAAATCAAATGATTGAAAATGGGGTACACGGCCATCTAGAACTAAGTTCCACAAGATTAGGAATTGTGTTTGAATTAATTAATAGCTTTGCAGTTGTTATAATCGGTTGGATGAGTTCTAAAGTTTTAAAGTCTTATAATAAGTCAATTATAAAAGGGTATATGTTTGCAAGGTTTATAGAAGGATTTTTATTAGCAGTCGGAGCAATAAGTGTGTTATTACTATCTCAAGCCAATATTGAACCAATCCTCAAGCTCAGGGAGCTTTGCTTTTCACTAGCTATGTTGTCTCTTGGGGCATTTAGCAGCTATTATTGTTGGTATTTGCTGAAGAAAAGGCTAGCACCAAAATGGATGATGGGACTAGGGATTATAGGATATCTCTGTTTATTGATATATTCAATTATAACGCTTATCTCAGAACTTTCACCTATATGGCTCTTTACTCCAGGAGGTTTTTTTGAATTGATTTTCCCTATTTACTTAATTATAAAAGGGTTAAATCGTTCACGTCCATTCAATGATAGCTTGAATAATGGCCATAGTACATTTAATAAATAGACCTTGAATAACCTGAAAGCATAATGGTTAGTACTTGTTAAATTACATAACAAGTACTTTTTTATTTAGAACAATAATCTAAAACTTTTCTTGCAGTCTGATAATCGTTAAATTGTATAGGTTGAATTAATTTCAAATATTAAACCGTGATACCTGAACAGTAATTTTATAAATATTAAGCAAAGAGTGTATTTCCGGTGGTACTATATAAGTGTCTAAACTTGGTAAAATTGTAAAAAATGGATATGTTCTACTTCCTCATATATTTATCATCTTTAAAAATTTCTTTTTTAAGTGACTGCATGAAGAAAAATATATAAATCCCTAACTTTTTACTTATTTTTCCTTGACCCCGTACTATAGTACCGGGTGTACGATAATTTTGGGAGGAGATGGCAGAATTGAAATATCTAAAAATTAGCCAGGTGGCCAAAGCAGCTAATGTAAATATTGAAACTATAAAATATTATGAAAAGAGAGGACTTCTTTCCAAGCCAGAAAGGAACCGTTCAGGGTATAGGCTTTTTTTAGAATCAGCAGTGGATGATATATTACTCATCAAAAGGGCTCAGGAAATTGGCTTTACCTTAAACGAAATCAAACACATCTTAGCAATTATTAAACAGGATGATTATTTTCCAGCAGATAAAATGTATGCATTCTCTATAGAAAAAATTAATGAAATAAACGAGAGAATTTCTAGATTGGAATATTTCAAATCGCTGTTAGAACTAGGAACCTCTCGTCCTAACCAATCTTCCCTAAGGGATAAACATGATTGTCCTGTATTAAGTAAACTAAAAAAGGGTGATATTGATGAGCAAAAACATAGAAATTTTCACAGATAGCAAGCGCTTTTCGAATGAACTCGAAAATCAAGTGAAAGATTATGCATGCTCGCGATGTTCTTTACTCGTATATGATGCTAGTAACCCCTATACCAAAGATATAATGGAATCCAAGGTAGTACAATATGGAATAACCGAACTACCTGCAGTAACCATTGAAGGAAAATTAGTACCAATAGAAAAAGTAAAAAAGGGCAGTATTTACACCCTTATTCGACAACTTTTGCATAAAAAGTCTTAGTTGAAATATATTTTTTCTATTTTGTCCCCTCCTCCCTTGTATTATCATTAAATTTATTGAAGGAATTCCTTTTTTGAGAAACCTGATAAAATGCTTTTTTGCTATTTAGTAAAATGTAAACTGAATGGTGTAAAGATTAGGAAAAAACTCCCCTCTAATGCATCCGGATCATTTCTTAGTGCACTAGACCAGGTAAGGACAACCTTAAACCATTAAGAGAACCTAACTTACTTATGGTACGGTTCACCATGATGTATCTAAATGAGGTTTTTTAATACTTCTTTCAAAAATTCTGTTACTTTGCAGTATAGCCGCCATCAACAAGAAGTGTTGTACCATTCACAAAACTAGCATCATCGCTTGCTAAGAAAAGAACTGCCTTCGCTATTTCTTCAGGTTTTCCCAGTCTGCCTTGTGGATGAAGAGACGCTAAATATTCTTTCGTTTGGGAATCGACATTTGTGAGTAAAGGAGTGTCAACATAACCAGGGCAAACTGCGTTAATTCGAATACCTTCTTTTGCATAAGCCGTACATAAAGTTTTGTGTTAATAGCTTCACGCCGCCTTTTGCGGAGGAATAAGCCGTTGGATTTGGTAATGCAACAAAACTATGAATAGAACCTGCGTTAACAATAACACCGCCTGTGCCTTGTTTAAGGAATTGTTCAATCGCATATTTATCAGAAAGAAACACCCCTGACAGGTTAATATCAATGGTCCGTTTCCATTTGTCATAGGATAATTCATGGGCTGGCGCATCATCAGCGACTCCAGCATTTGCATACATAATATCTAATTTACCGTATTTATTCACCGTTTCATTAATCATCTTTTTGATCTCTTCTTCTTTTGTTACATCTGTTTTAATAAATAACGTATCATATCCATTCGCATTCAACTCTTCTGATAGGTTTTTACCTCGTTCAGCAAAGTCAGCAATGACCACCTTTGCCCCTTCTTCAGCAAAAAGGCGAACAGTTGCTTCACCAATTCCATTAGCCCCGCCGGTTATAATAGCTACTTTATTTTCAAGTCTCATTACAAGCACACATCCTTTCAATTTTAAAAACCATGTAATTAAAATAAACAAATGTTCTTCTTATCATTTGTTATCGCCCTAAAAAATATTCACTTGTTTGTCACAATTTCATCTTACTCCTCTGAGTTTGAAATACTATCCTACAAGATGCTGTATAATATTAGTGTGAAGACCCTCCATTTGTAGGATGCGTTTATTTGAAGGAGAAGAATTTCTTATGTCTCAGCCAATTCAAAAATATGAGGAAATTACGTTTCAACAATTCGTATTGTTTATCAAAACTCACAGCAAACAGATTGAAGAAAATATCAATACCTATCTAAATCTAGAAGCTTCCATTTCGGAGACAGATCGAAAAATTATTGAGGCACTGCTGCAATCATTTTTACAACTATTAACTAATCCTAACACGGAAGTTAGCAAGGAAAATTATGCGGACCACTTAGATATTTGGCTTCAATCCCAGCTGTCCATTTTAAATAGGAAAAGTTTTAACCTGTTTCAACTGCTTTTCGAAAAGTCGCTAATTACATTACTGATTCAAATAAAATATAACCGAATCTCTGCTGTATTAATGTTTTTATTATCTATTTTTACTTACCTTGTCCAGAGTTACAACAAGTGGGCAGATGAGAGTTTTTCAGTCATTACCAATAAAAAACCCCATGAAAATAGGGAACTTAAAAGACTCCAACTGTTAGACAAATTAAATAAGCTCCTGATTCGCTCTTCAGGAGTTCAAGACTTGCCATATATATTAAAAAAGTGTGAAGACTATTTTCATTATAAACGATGTGTTTTTTACGCTTATATTCCCTGGTCAAATCAGTTCTATGGTGTCATAGGTGCCGAACTTCCAAAGGTGCAAAGCATGAAAGGACAAATAACCGAGGAGAATATCTTTTTTAGTTCAAAAAAACCAATTTATTTAAAGAGCCCCCAAAATTATATAAAAAAAGAGCATATCAAATTATTTAATCTGTCTTCTATTATTTTTTTACCGCTCACTCATAAAAATCAATTGTTTGGGTGGCTTACTTTTGATCAGCTAGGGGAAGAATTTGATTGTTCGAAAGAGGAATTAGCTTTACTCGAGCAAGTGGGGAAACGTCTTGGATTATTTTTATCAAGAAAAGGAGACGCGGCAGCAAAAACCCCAGACCTTCATTTAACAGAAAGAGAAGCCAATATTCTCGATTTGCTTGCAGAAGGATATGACAATAAAAAAATGGGTGAATTATTGTTTTTAAGTGAGCATACGGTGAGAGATTATGTAAGCAGTTTAATGACTAAACTGAAAGCAAAAAACAGGACCCAAGTGGTTGCCTGTGCTTTTCGGTTAGGATTATTACATTAATTTTCAACCTATTTAGTATTTTTATCATTAAATGAGCGTTAAAAGAAGAGAAAATTGTAGATTTGAATTAATAAACATTTAGGTTTCGATATAGTTGTAGAATAAGTATAATTAAAGAGGTTGTTCAAAAAGAATTCTTAACACTTTAATTTATTCATCAATTGAAAACTATCTATTTTTGCCATGTTTTCTTTATTACTTTGTTATATGAAATCCTTTTCGTTTGTTTTGTTTAAAATATATGTACTTACTGTATATTTATACTTTGTTTTTGACATCTAAAGAATGATCGCACCAAAAGACGAGTGGAGAGATAAGTATGGAAAGAATTAAAAAATTCCTTTTATTATTGTTTCTGATAGTGTTTACTTGTTTGACAGTTGCTCCAACTGTTAATTTTGCAGTTCATGGTAATGAGATAACAGCAAAAAATGGGGTACTTGATTTACGTGATATAAATTTTGAAGAGCACAATTATATAGAGATGAGTGGGGAGTGGGGTTTATATTGGAACAAATTCCTCAAACCAGAAAAAGTACCGGATAATCCCTCAACTTTTGTTTCATTTCCTCATATGTGGATGGGTTCTGAAATGAACAATGAGACATTACCAGGTGAGGGACATGCCACATATACACTTAAAATAAAAGTAAATGAAGAGAGCTTATCAACTCATAAGGGCCTTTATGTACCGCTTATTTCGAATGCATCGAAACTATGGATCAATGGGAAATTAGTGAGTCAAATTGGTGAAATTGGTATGAGCTCAAAAGATGAACGTCCAACCTATAATCCACAAGTCATCACTCTTGATTTAGATAAGCCAGAATTTGATCTAGTTTTACAGGTTTCCAATTACTCTGAACGAAACGGTGGAATTTGGGGAGAGTTTTTATTCGGAAATGCAGAAGAATTAATAAGTATGGCTGAGAAACGAATGCTTAAAGAAATGTTTATTATTGGTGGTTTAACTATTTTCGGATTTTACCATTTTGTTATTTATATTCTACGTAGAACAGATCGAGCTGCTCTCTATTTTGGGATTCTTTGTTTACTAATTGCTCTTCGCTCGCTGATAGTCGGCGAGGTAGTTTTAACCGATCTACTCCCTAATTTCTCTTGGGAATGGCACAGAAAAATCGAATATTGGACGATTTCAATCGCGTTTCCAGTATTTTTATTGTTTCTTAATGCAATGTTTCTTAACTATATAAAAAAATCCATTTTACAAATGTCCTTTTTTATAAGTTTACTTTATTCTTTATTTGTCTTATTTACACCTGCTAAAGTTTTTTCGTATACGATTAACTTTTATCAACTGATCATGACAGCGATGATGTTGTATGTACTTTTTGAATTGACCAAAGCGTGGAAGCGAAATGTTCCAGGTGTAAAGGTTTTATTGATCTCAACCGTCATTTTTACTTGTACAGCCTTAAATGATGTCCTTTATTACAATGAATGGATTCATACAGGTGATTTTACAAGTGTTGGATTATATATCTTTATCTTTGCTCAGTCCATCGTTCTTGCTATTAAATATGCATCTACCTTTCAAAAAGTTGAAAGCCTGTCTATTCGTTTAGGAGAACTAAATAACACCCTTGAGGAAAAAGTGCAAATAAGAACTTCTCAACTGGAGCGATCACAAAATGAACTAAAACAACTGAATCAGAAGCTCGAAATTCTTTCAAACATTGATACTCTAACAAATGTTCCGAATAGACGGTCACTCAACCAAAATTATGAAGAGGTTTGGGAGATGAACAAGGATTTATTGAAACCAATTACGGTATTTATGATCGATATAGATTGTTTTAAGCTTTTTAATGATACATATGGTCATCAAAAAGGGGATGAGGTACTAAAATTAGTCGCTCAATCATTGAAAAATAGATTGGATATGGTTGGAGGATTCTTTGCAAGGTATGGCGGAGAAGAATTCTTTGCTTTATTAGATGGGAAATCCGTTGAAGAAGCCGTTGATATAGCTAAAGATATGAATGATGTCATTCATAAATTAAAAATCCAACATAAAACTTCAACGGTTACAGATACAGTAACAATTAGTATCGGAATTGCCCATTCTACTTCTGCAAATCTAGTAGAAAAAGAGCAACTAATCAGTAAGGCTGACGAAGCTCTTTATCGTTCAAAACAAATTGGCAGAGATTCCATATCGTTGTTTTATCAGAATGAAATTAAACATCTGTAAGTATCTCGATATTGTGGAGAAAATCTAACATAACAGACTAAATTATATTGGAATTCACAAATATATCCCACAATATCTCGCTTGAAAAAGCATAGAGTTTATGGATTTGAGCTTTTCCAAATCTCTATCCTAATCTTTATATGGTATACTTTAACGGAATTAAGTGGAAATTAAACCTATTATGAACTTTACTGTTTGGATTAGATAAACTTATGTAAAAACTATAGGAGTATTTTTAAAACCGTATTTCGTATGCTCTAATATCTTCAATCTTCGCTATATCATCTGAATGCGGTAATGTATTACTATTAAGTACTTTTAAAGAAAGAATAAGCTTATTTTTTTGGTTGGGAGAACTCCATACGAGGAATATCCCTGTTCTCTTTTTAAGATGTAATGTACTGACATATTCATTTAAATTTCATGATTATTATCGGTAACTATTTCTAGCATGTATTGTTCATTATCATTATAATTGATTATTTCTATTTCACTTACAATAGCATGTACACATAAACTCACTTTAAGATTCTTTAATGGAATTTGAATATTGGGTAGTACTTTCTAAGTAGTGCTGATTCGTAAATGAAGAGCCTAACCCATTTTGATTAAGATTTAGGCTCTTTCTAGAATTGTTCTGTTAAATTATACGATGGCGTGCTAGTTCCTATGCATCATGTTCACTCAGTATTAACTATATTTCTATCCCCATCTAATTTAAATTCACTACATACCTGATATAATAATAATTTTAATGACCTTAAAAAAACCTCATTTACTTATGGTACGGTTCACCCCTATTAATCCGAAACGCCCGATAAACCTGCTCCACCAAAATCAACCTCATCAACTGATGCGGAAACGTCATCTTGGAAAAAGAAAGGCTATCATTCGCCCGCTTCATCACAGTATGACTCAATCCCAATGAACCTCCAATAACAAATGCCACCTTACTTTTTCCATATGTAGCGAGCTGGTCTAAGTCTTTTGCTAGTTGCTCTGAGGATTTCATTTTTCCTTCGATGGCTAGTGCTATGACGTGTGTGTCGTCGCTAATTTTGCTTAGAATTCTTTCTCCCTCTTTTTCTTTTACTTGCTCCATTTCAACTTCACTTAGATTTTCTGGAGCTTTTTCATCGGCTAGTTCAATGATCTCGATTTTCGCATATGATGATAATCGTTTTAAATATTCATCGATTCCTTGCTTTAAGTATTTTTCTTTTAACTTACCAATTGTAATGATTGAGATGTTCATATTTTTTCCCCATTTCAACACTTTCATTATCCACAGAAGTTATCCACAAAGTAGAGATTTTATCCACATTTGTTAACAAAATTACTCTCCGACTATATATAGAGCCTGCTTTTCACAAAGTTGGCATGTTGTGGATAACTTTTCACCTTGCTCAATTTTTTCTATTTCTGGCGCTGTTTCTTTTTCATCTACATACATATCTATCGCTAATTCAATATGGTCTTCACAGCAATACATGATCGTTTCCTCCTTATCCACATGTGGATATATTTTTATTTTAACCCAAATTACAAATCTTAGTTTTCCACAGGTTCTTTTAGTCAAAAAAAGAGAGCTGAAATCAGCCCCCTAACATGTCTTCTTCTCCTAACTTCATTTTACCAGACATCTTCTCGCCATTTCGATAAAATGTTAACTCAATGGTATCGCCAACTTCTTGATTATAAAGGATTTTTCTTAAGTCTATGATATCCTTTATATTTTCACCGGCAAACTGTGTGATTACATCAAACTCTTGTAATCCTGCTTGTGCTGCTGGTGAGACTGGGACAACACTCATGACAATAACACCTTCGTTTATATCTTGAGGTAGTTTTAATGTTTGTTCCTTATGATAAGAGGACACTTCATTTAACGATCTCATGCCGATTCCCATATAAGGACGTCTTACTTCACTATACTTTTCTAAGTCTTCTATAATAGGTATTGCATGGTTTGCAGGAATAGATAATCCTATTCCCTCAACAGCTGCTTGGGCTATTTTCATTGAATTAATTCCAATAACCTTACCGTCTAAATTAATAAGTGCTCCACCACTGTTCCCAGGGTTGATTGCTGCATCTGTTTGTAAGACTTCAGCATTCCAATCTACTTGTCCGTCACCGTTCTCATCAATAGGAATCGCTCTTTCTGTTCCTGAAATAATTCCTTGTGTAACTGAGCCTGAAAATTGCAAGCCAAGTGGATTACCAATCGCAATGACAGGTTCACCTGGTTTTACTGCATCTGAATCACCAAATTGAGCTACCTTCGTAATTTTATTAGCATCAACTCTTAAAACAGCAAGATCTGTTAACACATCACTGCCTAGTATTTCAGCAGGAACTCTTGTCCCGTCACTTAAACTGATCTCTACTTGTGATGCACCCTCGATAACATGGTGATTTGTTACGACAAAAGCATCTTTACCTTCTTTTTTATAAATGACTCCTGAGCCGGTACCTGCTTCACCGGTTTCACTCCAAAACCCTGCTTCCTGAAGGTTAACAACACCGACTACAGCATCTGATACCTCATCAACAATATCAGTAATGGCTGAATTTACATCTACTGATACATTTTTAACGGGTCCTGTATCTTCAACTGTTTGTCCTTGTTGGTCTGTAGCTTCTTCTCCAAGGTTCATTTCATAAGGCACGAAATTTGATAGTGCTGGTAAAGCAAAGAACACTAGTAGTCCTCCTAAAATGGCTCCTACCAGTCCAGCTAAAAACCAGCCTCCACGGTTTCCCTTTTGCCTTTTGGCATCATAATTTTCATAATCTTGATCATAATAGCCCATAATGTTCACCATTCCTTTCACATGCTATGAATAGTGTTTACCTAATCAACATTATTCTCCTATACAATGAAAATTAACCAAGATGATGACGATTTTCTGTTTTTTCATTTTATTAATTTAACCTGTTAATCTTCACTGTTGGTCATGCCATTTTTAGCTCATTTTAAATGGCTACAAGCGAAGTCGGGGTTGATGGGTCTGTATCATATAACTCAAAACTTTCGCCTGTTATAAACCCTTTGCTGGCAAGTGTTTGCTCAACAGACATTCTGGCTAAATCCTTCATATTATTATCTTTACTAAGATGGGCCAAATAGATTCGTTTTGTTGCATCTCCAATCACATCCATCATAGCAATTGCTGCATCTTCATTAGAAACATGTCCAACATCACTTAAGATACGACGTTTGATACTCCATGGATAGTGTCCCATTTGAAGCATAGAAACATCATGATTGCTTTCAAACACAAAGGCATCGGCATTTTTAATCGTGCCTTTCATTCTATCACTAACATAGCCTGTGTCTGTAATAAGAGCTAGTTTTTTTCCTTGATGATGAAACACAAAAAACATAGGCTCTGCTGCATCATGTGAAACTCCAAATGATTCTATATCTAACGCACCAAAGGATTTAACAGATCCTGTAGGAAAAACAAACTTTTGCTCTGTTGCAATTTCTCCAACTAATCCATTCATAGCCTGCCAGGTTTTTTCGTTCGCATAGATAGGTAGTTTATGCTTTCTTGCTAAAACTCCTAATCCTTTTATATGATCGCTATGTTCATGTGTGACCAAAATTCCTGAAAGCTTTTGAATATCTCGTCCAATTTGGTCAAATAAATTAGTCATCTGTTTACCACTTAAGCCGGCATCAACTAAAAATGCTTGATCTTCCGCCTCCACATAAATGGCATTCCCCGTACTTCCGCTTGCAAGTACACTAAACTGCAAGCTCATATTATGTCACTCCTCTTTTCCCTAATCTGCTAACTGTAAAACATCGCCCTCTAAGGCATTCACATAAAAATCTTGTCTCTCTTTATCTTTTGTTTCTATGATAATATGCCAGGTAGGCGCCAAAATTTGTTGATTCGAAAGTGGAATATGTGTGTAATAGCCATACTGCATGGTAACAATTTGACTATTCTCTGGAAGGTAGTTTTTATTATATAGAGCTTCGATTGCTTTTAAGGCTGTGATCGTTGATTCTTGCTCCTCTACTTCCTTAATTCCCTCAAGCATTGATTGCTCATATCCATAAATTTGATTATCCTCATCTAACTGAAGAATCACCATACCGATATGATCCAGTTTTGATTGAAAGATATTGCGATTTTTATATTTCTGAATACATATTATAGAGTTAGATTCCTCATCTGTATACCAATAATGATAAAGTTCACCTGAAATAACATTGTCTTTTAAAAATTGATTCACTTTACTTTCTAAGTTGACATCAGGCAACGGAAATGGTTTGGTTAGCTTCATTTTTAATGAACGAAAGGATTCTTCTTCATAATTTGTATTTGTTAAAACTAATGATTGTCCTTTATCATTAAGCTTACTAACTTCTTCAAGGGTGAAATCCTTACTTTTTGCCGTTATATAGAAGCCCTTTCCGATATCTTCAGGTAAATCACCATACTTAATATCCTCAGCTGCTAGCTTTTCCTCCAAGGTTGCTTCTTGCATAACCGCATAATCCGATTTATCTCTTAGTTCAAAGAACTCAATCGCTAAGTAGATATCTAAGATTAGAAATGCAAGGATAAAAATGGTTTTTGTTTTACTCCAATCCACCTTTATCCCTCCCTTGATTCGCCTTTAATTTCATCAGTGTGCCATCTTTCATCTCAATGCACCATGAAGGTGTTAGTTTTACATATTTTTGATCTGTAGAGCCACCTAATTCATACGCAATATAGATATTTTCAATCTTTGATTTATCGATTGACTGATCAGCCTTCAGAATCTCAGCTACTTCTTTTCCTGAAATAAGACTAATAGGATTGCTGCTCGATATCTGCGTCATTAACTGATACGAAGGACGTTCATAAATAGCAATTTCATTTTGTCCCCAGCGCTGCGAAATCATGGTTGGTCCAAAATATTCCTCTGTGGATGTTAAGATAGGAATAGATCCAATCGACATAACATATCGGACCTGCTGGTTAGGCTTGTCTATATTAAATAAAAGATAATCATCTGTCCAGCCACCATGATCATTTAAATAATTAATACTCTGCTCTAAAAGAAGATCCTCCTCCAATACACTTGATTCCGTTAGTGTCGGATTCACAAATCTAACCAAATGTTCATTTGGAAAAATATTTAGTTCTCTTTTACTATCAGTGTACCGATTACTAGAAAAATTCACATCCTGCTTAACAAGCCGAGGATTGCTGAATAAAGCATCCTTAAACCTTTCATCATTTATTTCATCTGTTAAATATTGATAGCTATCCAGTTCTATTATATTGTCAGGAAGCATAATTTCATTTCCTATATCTGTCTCAAAAGCAAAGTAAGAGGAAAACTCACTTTTTTTATTATAAATAGTTGAAACAAACTGATTTGCATCTGGTAAATTAACAGAGGTTTCAACAATTTTAAGATTTTCCGTTGACACAAAGTATACCTTTTGAGCTTCTTTTTCATTAGGTACATTTAAATAAATACGATCAAAATGAATTGAGTCATTTGTTTCTGTATCCCATTCAAACATCGATTTCATTGTTTCCAAAGGTATTCCGTCGAGGAACCTAAGTTCTATTTTAGCCTCTGCTTTACTATGAATCCAATTATTAAAATTTTCCTCTGTATATGTTTGAGCAATATTCTTGTTGTTCCCTAAACTATAATTCCAGTCCTGCATTTCAGTCCAAAGTCCATCTAAATACTGATCATCCAATGTACTAAAATGAGTTTCAGGCGTATGAATATATAATTGTCTTGGTCTAATTACTTGATAAGGAGTTCTCCTCTCAGGACCAATTGGAACACTTTCAAAGAATGAATTGTTTTGAAACTCTTCATATGAGGGCTGAAGATTCCACATATTCCATGTAAAAAACAGACTAATGATCACCAGTACGGTTAAAGTGGCACTTTTTATTGATTCTTTATTCATTCCCACTCATCCTCTTGTTCCGGGTCATATGGTAAGGTGAAGAATACAGTTGTTCCCGCTCCTTCCCTACTTTGAGCCCAAATATCTCCTCCATGTGCTTGGACCATTTCCTTCGCAATGGCTAGTCCTAAACCTGTTCCACCTAGTTTACGAGTTCGGGCCTTATCCACTCGATAAAAGCGATCAAAGATTTTATTTACGCTTTCTTGAGGTATTCCTACCCCTTCATCTTTTATCCGAATTTGCAACTCAGCAGGTAATACATCTACTGTAAAAATAACCTTTCCACCCTCTGGTGAATATTTAAGTGCATTAGAAATAATGTTATCTAGCACCTGTGTGATTTTATCTGTGTCAATATCAACATAAAGGGGATCGTTTGGTATATTCCTAAAAAATGCTACATGCTGCGACTTCGTCATTTCAAAACGATCAATGATCTTTTGAAAGAAGTCAGTAAAATTAATCCAATCTTTGTTTAGCTTATAATCAGTACGATCAAGCTTTGATAATTGTAGCAAATCATTCACTAACCTTATCATTCGTTCTGTCTCTGTTTGTGTAACATTCAGGAATTGCGGTGCAAGTTCATCATCCTTCCAAGCACCATCTGCTAATGCTTCTAAATAGCTCCTCATCGTTGTCAATGGTGTCCGTAACTCATGTGATACATTAGCAACAAACTCTCTTCGTTCTTGCTCTATTTTTTCCTGCTCTGTAATGTCATAAAGAACAGCAATAAGTCCCTCATTCTTTCCTCGTTCCTTCTGAATCACTGAAAAACTAACACGAAGGATAAAAGGATTTTCATTCGTACCAGATTCAAGAATAAGTGATTCTTGTTCTTCTAATAAACTTTCAAATGTATATTCTTCACTTATTCCTAAAAGCTCTGTGATATTTGTGTTATTCACCGTTCCACGTGAAACATTCAGCATATCTATTGCTGGATTGTTAATAAGAATGACTTTTCCTTCACGATTTGTTGCAATAACCCCATCAGTCATATGGGCAATAACAGACGCAAGCTTCTTACGTTCTCCCTCTGTCATAGCCTGTGCATCTTCCAGTTTTTCCGTTAAATAATTGAAGGTGATAGCCAACTGACCAATTTCATCTTCACCATACACTCGAACCTTTCGTGAGAAGTTACCATTTGCTAGCTCAATGGCTTGCTTCCTCATGTCTGTCATTGGTCTAGTGATTGTTCTTGCTAGGAATATCCCTAAAGCAGCAGTAATTGCCAATGAAAGAATGGTTCCAGTAGCTAAGATTTTATTGATAATTCTCATCTGAGAAAAGACTTCTTCCATTGATGCCATTACATACACAGCACCGATTGTTTGGTTATTTTGATTAACGGGAACGGTCATAACACGCACACGTTCTGTTTCATAAATAAATACACCACTATAATCCAAACCTAATAAGGCACGGTGAACAGTTTCCTCAATTGATTTCTTCCCAACTACGTCCTTATTAATATCAGATGTTGCAATGACTGTTTTACTCATATCAATAACACGTACTTCAATAATTTCGTCTGTGAGAAAGTCCTCTAGAATCTTAGTAATTTCGCTCGTTAAGGTCTTTCCATCAGAATATTCCTTAGGATCTCGGGACATTTCTTGTTCAATATTATAAACTAGTAAGCTTAAGCGATTTGTTAATGAAGCCTCAAAGTTTGCTTTTAGTGAGGATTCCAATTCCTTAACAAAATAAATTCCGATAATCTGCATTGCCATCATAATAAGCAGCACATATACCGTAACAAACTTAAAATGGATGGATTGAAAGAACCTAACCCTTTTCATATGATTATTCCTGTTCTGATTGTTTTAGATAGTAGCCTACTCCACGTCTAGTTACAATCCATGTAGGGTGACTTGGGTTATCTTCAATTTTTTCACGTAAACGTCGAACTGTTACATCAACTGTTCTGACATCGCCAAAATAATCATAGCCCCAAACTGTTTGTAACAAGTGTTCCCTAGTCATCACTTGACCAATATGTTGAGCTAGATAGTGAAGAAGCTCAAATTCACGATGTGTAAGCTCAATTGTTTCTCCACGTTTTGAAACCACGTAAGCGTCAGGATGAATAACTAGTGATCCGATTGAAATTTCATTGTTAGATCCTTTTGTTTCAGCTGTATCATTCGCCTGTTGTCGTCGAAGGTTAGCTTTTACACGTGCTAGTAATTCTCTTGTACTAAATGGCTTTGTTACGTAGTCATCAGCACCCAATTCAAGCCCAAGTACTTTATCTATTTCTGAGTCCTTTGCTGTTAACATAATAATCGGCATTTCATATTTCTTTCTAACTTCTCGGCACACTTCCATTCCATCTTTGTTAGGAAGCATAATATCTAGCAAAAGAAGGTCCGGATTAATTTCCTCTACCATTTCTAAGGCCTGGTTACCATCATAGGCACAGTAGACCGTGTATCCTTCTTTTTTCAAATTAAACTGTAATATATCTGCAATTGGTTTTTCATCATCAACAACTAATATCTTTTTTTCCATATTCTCGCCCCTTTAATTTTGGCTCTGCTAACTTGTTTTTGTGAAGTCATTTTCGTGTTTTCTTTCTTTCCAAACTACACTATCATCACATCAAAAAAACTTTAGCGTCGTTCTAGTATGACAAGTTCATGCTTATGTTTAATGTACCACTTTCAAAGAAGAGATTCATCTTTTTCAGGGTCTTCATGAACATTTTCATTGGAAAAACTTGGCTTACCACCAAGCTCTAATGGCGAAAGCCTTAGCTTTCTTATACTATCATCCTTAAAATTTTATACTTTCTGATAGTATACATAAAAGTGTTTAGATCATCACTTCTAGTGGTAAAGAGTAGTAGAACGAAAAAAAGGACTGACTCCCTAAAATGTGTCAGACCCTTCTTTCATTATTTTAAATAATCAACAGGATTTTTCAAGCTTCCATTTTCATACACTTCAAAATGCAGATGAACTCCTGTAGAATTCCCTGTTGTCCCCATTACACCGATTTTTTGACCCTGAGAGACAACCTGACCAACTGAGACAGAAATTGAATCTAAATGAGCATAAAGTGTTGTTATACCGTTGTTATGGTCAATAACAACCTTATTTCCATACCCACCATCAGATCCAGCAGAAATGACTTTACCATTATCTGCAGCCTTTATTGTACGATCACTAGGTCTTGCTATATCAATTCCTTTATGTAGTTTACCCCAGCGCTGTCCTAGACCACTAGAGATATAACCTCCAACTGCCGGCCAAGCCAGATCACCAGTACCTCTTGATGGAATTACCTTCGTACCTTTGATAATAATCTCTTTAACAGGTGCCTTTACTACTTCTTCCTTTACCGTTTCACGTTTTACTTCGGTGCCATTTTCTTTATAAGTTACATAGTTTACTAATTTTTCACCATTCTGACCCTTTTGAGATACTTCCTCTTCCCCTTTAGGTAAATTTGCATCTTCACTTATTTCAGTTTCAAATACAATAGTCTCTTTTATAAATGATTCTTCTTTTATATTTACTGTAACATATGGCTTTAATACGGTTACGTTAAGCAAATCACCAGATTGAATAACAGAGTCTTCCTTAAGATCGGGGTTTAAACTTAATAATTCATCAAGAGTTAAGTCATGAGCCTCCGCAATATTTCCAAGTACATCATTTTCCTGTACCACATACTGTTTATCTTCAGGAGATCCCTTTTCTAATAGGTTTAACCCTTGCTCAGAGCTAATGATTTTATCTGGAGATACTTTTTTCGTTTCCAGCAAAACATCTTCTGAGAAGGTTACATCCACTATTCTAGATTGTCCCTCTCTAAGAGTAGCTGGTACTTGATTAGTAGCAATTCTCTTCTCTATTTCCTTTAATACATCTTCAGAAACATATTGAAGCTTATATCGCTTTAGAACTGCCTCAGCCTCTGCTTTACTTTTAAAGTAAGCAACTTCTTTTTCATTCACCTTTAGTGCAGTAGATTCCACTACAACATCTAGGTCTTTTTCTAAAGAACGAACTGTTTCATTGTTATCATAAACCGGTCTGAACATTTTTTCTGGTATAATCTCTAATTCTTCAATTGTTAAATTAAGATCTTTATATATTTCTTTTACATTACTGATTTTTATTGTAGCAACTTGTTCAATTACATTTTGGTTATCTACTGTCCCCATATACTGACCATCAAGGTAAACATGATATACGGTAGATAATGAGTTTTCAGCTTGTGCACTTACACTATGCGTTCCAAAAGTAATTGTTGCAGCTAATGCAATTCCCATTGTCATCTTCTTGCTAAAAGAAACATGGTTATGTAAATGTTTTTCTCCTAAACTATTAAAGCGCTTAAACAATGGAATTTCCTCCTAAATCTTTTCTAAGAAACTCAGGAAGCCTCTTACAAATGAAACTGGCAGACAAAAACATGTCGGCAAATTTCACGTAATAATACACTCTATTACTCTAACACAAAAAAATATGACTTTTGATTCAGTCATGAAATTGTAATACTACTGTATCATTTAGTTATATAGTCGTAATATAGAGTAAAATTTACTATAGAATGCTCGTCACCTTATAATATACGTTTTATACATAGGTTTTTTGGCGTTAATTAGGGGTGTTTTACAAAGCCTGGGTCCATTTAAGCTTGATGAGTTCACGTAGTCGGGATCACGGCATTAAATAACTCTCAAGAATAAAGGATTTTTGCAACTACTTTAAGTTTATTTGTAAGTTATTTATTATTTTTGCAGCTTATTCAATTTATCAAACAACTATAGATGTTATTTTATAACTTCATCAATTATTCTTGCATTCAACATATTTTCAGATTAGTAACTGTCTAACTTTCTTAGAAAAAAGTCAAAACCACCCGTGAGAACGGGTGGTTTGCTCTGCGGCTGAAAGCCTTTGTTACTGACCAAACCCTAAAGGGCTACTGAATGGTTCGCCAGTTGTACTACTTTTACTGGCCAGACCTCAAAGGCCCCCTACCTATTTCCTTTTCTTTTTCTTTACCTCTTCACCTGTAAACGGATCAATGTATTCCATCATACTTAATTGCTCTGCGACTATATCATCTTGTATTTGATTACGTATATATTCTTCTATTACTTTCTTATTTCTTCCAACTGTATCCACATAATATCCTGTACACCAAAATTTCCGATTCCCGTATCTATATTTTAAGTTTGCATGCCTATCAAATATCATTAAGCTGCTTTTTCCTTTTAAATATCCTACAAACTGGGATACACTTATTTTGGGTGGAATACTCACTAACATATGTACGTGATCTTTACAGGCTGTTGCTTCAATAATTTCAACACCTTTTCTCTCGCATAGAGTACGTAGTATTTCTCCAATGTCCTTTTTGATTTTCCCATAAATTACTTGTCTTCTATACTTAGGTGCAAACACGATGTGATACTTACAATTCCAGGTTGTATGTGCTAAACTATTAGTGTCTTTTGACATTTAAACTCCTCCGTATGCTGATATTTTGGTTGGCGAACCAAAAATATTTTAGCACCTCGGGGGAGTTTTTTTAATACCACGCTAGAAGCTTTTTAGAACCCTAGGCCTAGCCTAGGGTTTTCTTTTATATAAATAAATAAAAAGCATGAATCAAATATGATTCATGCTTTTTTAAGTGGCTCGGGACGGAATCGAACCGCCGACACATGGATTTTCAGTCCATTGCTCTACCAACTGAGCTACCGAGCCCTATAATTTTGATGCATTGCTACCGAGCCGTACACTTTTAATATGTATATATAAAAAGAAAGTATTTCTACTTTCATTATTGTATATGTATGGCGGTCCGGACGGGACTCGAACCCGCGACCTCCTGCGTGACAGGCAGGCATTCTAACCAACTGAACTACCGGACCATACAAGTATATAATAGATTAAAAGATAAAGTGACCCATACGGGATTCGAACCCGTGTTACCGCCGTGAAAGGGCGGTGTCTTAACCGCTTGACCAATGGGCCATTGTCATAATAACAATGGTGAGCCATGAAGGACTCGAACCTTCGACCCTCTGATTAAAAGTCAGATGCTCTACCAACTGAGCTAATGGCTCATCTTATAGTGATGAGTATAAATATGTTTACCTCTTGTAACAGACACCCAAATCTCAGTAAGGATAATCAAGGAGCAGCTCGATTTGTGCGCTGATGTTTCGCTGCGCAGCTTATTCGGTCGTGCTCTACCAACTGAGCTAATGGCTCATCTTATAATGATGAGAAGTTATCTCTCTAAAAAACAATTTGTTCTAACAGGACAGGATCTATCTTAACACATATTTTTATAATATAGCAATATATTTTATAAAAAAATATTTTTATTTTTTACAGCTCAAAAATAGACGATAAAAAAAGAGAAGGAACTGCTGTGAATTCCTCCTCTTTCCCTTAGTCATTAGCTATATACGCTACGGATAACGTTTGTTTGTGAACGATCTGGTCCTACTGAGAAAATGGATAATGGAATACCTGTTAACTGTGAAATGCGCTCAATGTAGTGTCTTGCATTTGCTGGCAGTTCACTTAGATTACGTACACCAGTGATATCTTCCGTCCAACCTGGTAGTTCTTCATAAACTGGCTCACACTCTGCAAGTACTTTTAAGCTTGCTGGGTATTCATTAATCGTTTCCCCTTTGTACTTATAAGCAACACAGATTTTTAATGTTTCGATGCCTGTTAATACGTCAATTGAGTTTAAAGAAAGATCTGTTAATCCACTTACTCTTCTTGCATGACGAACAACAACACTATCAAACCAACCTACACGACGTGGACGTCCAGTTGTTGTTCCATATTCACGACCAACCTCACGAATTTGGTTACCAATTTCGTCATGTAATTCCGTTGGAAACGGGCCATCGCCTACACGAGTTGTATATGCTTTTGATACACCAACAACATGGTTAATTTTTGTTGGACCTACACCAGAACCAATTGTAACACCACCCGCTACTGGGTTAGAAGATGTTACGAATGGGTATGTACCTTGGTCAATATCAAGCATAACACCTTGTGCACCTTCGAATAGTACACGGCGTCCTTCATCTAGAGCATCATTTAAAACAACAGAAGTATCAACAACATATTGTTTAATTTGTTGTCCGTACTCATAGTACTCATCAAGAATTTCTTCTACTGTGAAGCCTTCTACTTCATAGAATTTTTCTAATAGACGATTTTTTTCTTGTAACGCACGAGATAATTTTTCTTCGAACGTATCACGCTCAAGTAGATCAGATATACGAATTCCTACACGTGCAGCTTTATCCATGTAAGCAGGTCCGATACCTTTTTTCGTTGTACCAATTTTATTAGCACCTTTACGCTCTTCCTCTACCTCATCTAGTTTCAAGTGATATGGAAGAATTACATGTGCACGGTTGCTAATACGTAAGTTATCTGTTGTAATTCCACGCTCATGTAAGTAAGCAAGTTCTTGTACAAGTGCTTTTGGATCGACAACCATTCCGTTTCCAATTACACAAATTTTATCTTTATAAAAAATCCCCGATGGAATTAGGTGTAGCTTATACGTTTCTCCACCAAATTTAATTGTGTGACCAGCATTATTACCACCTTGATAACGAGCGATCACCTCTGCATTTTCAGAAAGGAAATCTGTAATCTTACCTTTCCCTTCATCTCCCCATTGAGTTCCAACAACTACTACTGAAGACATTCCGTGCACCTCCACTAATTTCGCACTATTCAAACATGTTTATTTTAACAGTCGAATTTTACAAAGTCAATGTAAATACGAACATTTATAAAACATTTGTAATATTCGTTCGTAATTTAATCACATTTTATAAAAAGAAGAGCTAGATTTCGTTTAGTCATCGTTTTATTTTTAGTGTTTCCAATTAAATAGGAATAATGTTACTAGAAAAACTTTGCTGGCCATCATTTTTTCTTACATAAAAAAAGAAGACCGTATTTTCTACGATCTTCTTCACTATGCTGCACCGTCATCAAAACGCCGCTCAAGATTGACGAACTTATTATATTCTTTTACGAAAGCTAATGAAACTGTCCCAACCGGACCGTTACGTTGCTTTGCAATAATAATTTCAATGATGTTTTTGTTTTCGGATTCCTTATCATAATAATCGTCACGATATAAAAAGGCAACGATATCGGCATCCTGCTCGATACTTCCTGATTCACGAATATCAGACATCATAGGTCGTTTATCTTGTCTTTGCTCAACACCACGAGATAGCTGAGAAAGTGCAATAACAGGAACCTTCAATTCACGAGCTAGTTCCTTAAGTGTACGAGAGATTTCAGATACCTCTTGTTGACGGTTATCTGTTCGACCATTACCTTGAATTAATTGAAGATAGTCAATAAGAACCATGCCTAGCCCACTTTCTTGCTTTAGGCGACGGCACTTAGCGCGGATGTCACCGACACGAATACCAGGAGTGTCATCAATATAGATTCCGGAGTCTGACAAGCTACCCATTGCCATAGTTAGCTTACCCCAGTCTTCTGGTGTTAAAGAACCAGTTCTTAGCCTTTGTGCATCAATGTTTCCCTCAGCACAGAGCATCCTCATGACCAGCTGATCCGCACCCATCTCAAGACTAAAAATCGCAACATTTTCTTCTGTTTTGGTTGCAACGTTTTGTGCAATGTTTAAGGCAAATGCTGTTTTACCTACAGATGGACGGGCCGCAACGATAATTAAATCGTTTCGTTGAAACCCAGCTGTCATTTTATCTAACTCAATAAATCCAGTTGGAATTCCTGTTACATCACCTTTACGATCGTGTAAGGTTTCGATATTATCATATGTTTGTACAAGAACATCTTTAATATTTTGGAAGGCACCAGCATTTTTTCGCTGTGCAACTTCCATAATTGTTTTCTCCGCCTCACCTAGGAGAACCTCAACCTCATCTTCTCTACTATATCCATCTTGTGCGATGGTTGTAGCTGTACGAATTAATCTTCTAAGGATTGATTTTTCTTCTACGATTTTAGCGTAATATTCAATGTTTGCAGCGGTTGGAACTGAGTTTGCTAAATCACTAAGATAAGAAACTCCTCCTACTTCTTCTAGTAAATTCACATCTGCTAGCGCTGCAGTGATTGTTACAAGGTCAACCGGCTCTCCCTTATCAGAAAGGTCTAACATAGCGTTGTAAATTTTTTGGTGTGAAGCTCGATAGAAATCTTCTGGGATTAATAATTCTGATGTTAAAGTAATAGATGATGGTTGGAGAAATATAGCTCCTAATACAGCTTGTTCTGCTTCTATATTTTGTGGTGGTATACGATCACCAAGTACCTCGTTAATGATGATCACCGTCCTTCTACATTTATTATGAAAATATAAATCTATTAATTATTATACACCTAAGCAGCATGCTTAAGTATTGGGAAATTTTAATTCACTTTGCTAGTGCTTTTTCTAATAAAACCTATTTCACACTTTATTAAGTGTAAAAAAAAAGTGGCTCCGCTTCAAGATAAATTTCTCTCTTTCCACAAAACCACATCATTTCCCAACATTTACTTATTGTTCTTTAACATGTACTTTAATCGTTGCATTTACTTCTGGATGGAGCTTTGCAGGTACATTTGTAAATCCTAAAGAGCGAATGCCATCTGGTAAATCCAGCTTACGTTTATCTATTTTAATATTGTGTGACTTTTTCAGTTCATCTGCAATTTGCTTGCTTGTTACTGAACCAAATAAACGACCGCCTTCACCAGATTTTGCTGAAATTTCAACCGTTAATTTTTCAAGAACATCTTTTAGCTGCTTCATTTGTTCTAGTTCTTCCACAGCTTCTTGCTCCTGTTTTTTCTTTTGAGCATTTAATGAGCTAATACTTGAATTTGTTGCTTCAACAGCTAATCCTTGTTTGATAAGGAAATTGTGAGCATATCCGTCTGCTACATTCTTAACTTCCCCTTTTTTCCCTTTACCTTTAACGTCTTTTAAAAAGATTACTTTCATGATTTGGTTCCTCCCTCTAAATAATCTTCTAATGCTAATTTTAACTGTTTTTCGACTTCTTGTAATGTTGTATGCTCCAACTGTGTTGCTGCATTTGTTAAATGGCCACCGCCACCTAGTGCTTCCATAATAATCTGAACATTAATGTCGCCAAGTGACCGGGCACTTATGCTTATAAACTCAGGGTTTCGTTTCGCAATAACAAACGATGCCTCAATTCCATTCATTGTTAATAATGTGTCTGCTGCTTGTGCAATTGTCACTTGCTCATAAAATTCCTGTTCATCTGCAACAGTAATAGCAATGCCATCTTTAAATATTAATGCATGCTGGATAAGTTGAGCCCGCTTTACATAGCTATTGATATCTTCTTTTAGAAACTTTTGTACTAAAACTGTGTCTGCTCCTTTTGCTCGTAAATAAGAAGCTGCATCAAATGTACGTGATCCTGTTCGAAGTGTAAAACTCTTTGTATCAACAATAATTCCTGCTAAAAGTGCGGTAGCCTCAATTATATTCATTTTTAAATGCTTTGGCTGGTATTCAAGTAATTCGGTCACCAATTCTGCCGTAGACGAAGCATAGGGCTCCATATAAACAAGAATGGGATCTTTAATAAATTCTTCCCCACGTCGATGATGATCAATAACGATTACATGCTCACTTCTCATGAGCAATCGGTCATCAATGACTAATGATGGCTTATGTGTATCAACAACAATAAGCAGTGTTTCGTCTGTCATCATTTCGAGTGCTTGTTCTGGTGAGATAAATCTTGACCACAGTTCAGGGTGTAATTTAAGCTCTGCTAAAAGCTGTTCAACCCCAGAATCAGTTGCTTCTGGATCTAAAACAATAAAGCCTTCTTTTCCGTTAACCTGACAAACTTTAAGGATCCCGATTGCTGAGCCAATTGCATCCATATCCGGATACTTATGTCCCATAATCATTACCTTATCGCTTTCAGACACAATTTCTTTCAATGCATGGGATATGACACGGGCACGAACTCTAGTCCGTTTTTCCATCGGATTTGTTTTCCCTCCGAAGAACTTTACCTTTCCACTAGGTTGTTTAATGGCCACTTGATCTCCACCACGTCCTAATGCTAAGTCTAAGCTCGATTGCGCCAGATCGCCAAGTTCCTGAAGCGAAGAAACACCTGATCCTATTCCAATACTTAAAGTTAATGATACATTTTGAATAGCTGTTTTTTCACGAACTTCATCCAGAATAGAAAACTTAGTTTTTTCAAGTTTGGTTAAAATGTCTTCACTCAATACTCCAATAAATCTTTCAGATGAAGTTCTTTTAAGAAAAACACCATAATCCTTTGCCCATTTATTTAAGAGAGATGTTACCTCACTATTAATCGCACTTCTTGATTGGTCATCCATCGCTTGGGTAACTTCATCATAATTATCTAGGAAAATAAATGCTAAAACTGTACGTTCATCTTCATATTGCTTTTCAATTTCAATTTGCTCAGTTACATCAAAGAAATACAATAGCCGTTCATCACGTTTAATAATGACCTTAAATTCTCGATCATGTAATGTAATCGTCTCTGATTCTACTTCCTGTTTTATTAATGGAACTAATGAATCAGCTACATCAAATAAAGATCTGCCAACAAGAGTGTCCTCATCAAAGCAGGAGGTCATAAAAGGATTTGTCCACTCAATTTGATATTGATCATTGAAAAGCAAAATCCCAATTGGCATTTCCATCAAAGCCTCTTCACCGACTTTTTTCAATCGGTATGAAAGAGTTGTAATATATTCTTTCATTTCTGTTCTAAAGTCTTTTATTGCTTTATTAATAAAATAAAAAGCAATTGCAAGACAAGCAAGAAGGATGGTTCCTATCAACCAATTATAGAAAAATAGAAGAAGTACGGCTATCACTGTTACGCCAATTAATGCATAAATGGGATAACGGATGAATGGTTTTTCATAAAAGCTTGGCATTTTGTTCTCATCAACTCCTCGCAACAGTGATTACAAAATCTTACTTTTTCAGTATTTTCCTACGGAGAGGAAAGCCTAAATCAATTATACCTAAGATTCTAATAAGATAAAGAAATATTGGGATGATTAACGAAGCAATTAAAATAACGATAGGAATTGCTTTTGCCCAGCCCTTGACATATGAATAGAAAAAAACAAAGGAATATCCTTGCATCAGCACGAAAAATTGTAAAATAAAATATAGATTTAACACAGCCATAAAAAGAAAACTGTCTTGATCGAGTTTTACCATTAATAATATGGAGCTAATTAAATAGTACCAAATAATACTTGTTGGTAATCTCCACTCACGGAAGGGCTTTAAAGGTGCTAACTCAAATCGAAGTCTTTTTAAAATCGGGACAGAAATGAGATGAGTGATAACAGCAAAAACCATACCTGTTGTAACAAATAAAGTAGGTATTAATGTCGTAATATAGCCCATCCCTTCTTCAAGCTGCTCAAACTGCTGATTCACTTGTCCACTTGCATCAAATGATTGCAAAATTGCTTTTGATTGCTTAATTGAGTCTTTAAACAGTTCAATAGAGTCTTGAATAAAGTCTATATTTAGAAAAACAATTGAACCAATATAAGAAACAATAATGCTAAAAGTATAAGCTAAGCTCCCTCCGACCAATACACCCATTGTTAGTTTCTTTTTATAGAAATACCCCATCACCATACCGCTCAAGCCAAACATAAGAGCTAATAAAATATTAGTAATAGATCCGAATAAAACCGATAGGATACTTCCTGCCACTACAAGCATAAGCGCAGTGGATAGACTATGCCTTATTGTAAAAATAATAAACGGCAGAGGTAGAACAAAAAGGGCAAGTATCCCAATAATCGGTGCATATTTTGCTACAAGCATGAGCACGATGAAAAGTGCTAATAAAACAGCCCCTTCTGTTATAGCATTTGTTTTCCTCACAACTTCACCTCTTTTAAGAACAACCATCCTTAAAGCTAGGAATTTAGCTCTGTTTAGTATTTCATATCGTTTGTTAATTTATTGCTCTTTTCACAAACTTACACTTTTCCTAATTTATTATAAGGGAGTGACAAACCTATTCGGTTTGTTTTAAAACATGTTACAGTACGTTATGTATAGAAAACGTGTACATACAGCTCTAACCTAAATTTTAGTCTTGATAGCGGTGTATCCACAAGTTCTTTTTAAAAGTAAATATGACGAAAAAAGCACAGAAAGGATTAAACAATCCATCTCTGTGCTTTTCTTTTATTATTCACCAGCAACATATGGTAATAAAGCCATTTGACGAGCTCTTTTGATAGCTACAGTCAATTTACGTTGGTATTTAGCGCTTGTACCTGTTACACGACGAGGTAAAATTTTACCACGCTCAGATACGAATTTTTTTAGTAAATCAACATCTTTATAATCGATGTGAGTGATACCATTTGATGTGAAGAAACACACCTTACGACGTTTTGCACGTCCACCTTTACGTCCGCCTGCCATGATCAATTTCCTCCCTTCTATTTATAATTATCTATTAAAACGGTAAATCATCGTCAGATATATCAATAGGTTTTCCATCATTTGCAAATGGATCGTCATCAAAGCTTGTACGACCTTGATTACGTTGATTTTGATCTGAACCGAATGGATTTTGATTACCAGAGTTCTCTTGGTACCCACCAAAGTTGTTATTGTTGTTGTTGTAGTTATTGTTACCGCCACCGCCGCTTGCTCCTCTTGGCTCAAGGAATTGGACACTTTCTGCAACAACTTCTGTTACATAAACTCGTTTTCCACTTTGATCTTCATAGCTTCTTGACTGTAAACGACCGTCAACTCCTGCAAGACTACCTTTTTTAAGGAAGTTCGCAACATTTTCAGCTTGTTTACGCCAAATCACACAGTTAAGAAAATCAGCTTCTCTTTCACCCTGTTGGTTTGTAAACGTACGGTTCACTGCAAGAGTAAAGGTAGCAACAGCTACTCCACTTGGTGTGTATCGCAAATCTGGATCTTTTGTTAGTCTTCCAACTAATACAACTCGATTCAACATCAGAACCATCCTTTTTTGACTATCTTATCTATTAATTAGTCTTCTTTTTTAATAACGATGTGGCGAATGATATCTTCGCTGATTTTCGCTAAACGATCGAATTCTTGAACAGCTTCAGCTGCAGAGTTAACTTGAAGAAGCATGTAGTAGCCATCACGGAAATCATTGATTTCGTATGCTAGGCGACGTTTGCCCCACTCTTTCGCTTCTGTTACTTCCGCACCATTCTCAGATAAAACGTTGTTGAAACGCTCAACTAAAGCTTTCTTAGCTTCATCTTCAATGTTTGGGCGGATGATGTACATAACTTCGTACTTTCTCATCATCTTACACCTCCTTTTGGTCTAAACGGCCCATAAATGGGCAAGGAGCAATTAAATAAATAAATTACTCACAATTAGGTATTATAACGAATAATTAGTGAAAGCGCAAGTGCGATGTTTATTTCTACTGAATATAGAAGATTTGTTTTGCTGGTTTACAAGCATTTTATAGGATGATTATATGTTTTAAGGATTTTGGGGATGGATGGGGGTTGGGAAAGGATTATGCTCTTCGGGATAGGTTTGGTCTTGATTCTCTCTGTTTCGAGACACATATTGCCTCTTTGGGTTGGTTCTGTCCCAATTCTCTTTGTTTCGAGACACATTTTGACTCTTCGGGGTTGGTTCTGTCCCGATTCTACCTGTTTCAAGACACATTTTTCCTCTTTGGAACTGGTTCTGTCTCGATTCCTACTGTTTCGAGACACATTTTGACTCTTTGGAGCTGGTTCTGTCCCGATTCCTACTGTTTCGAGACACATTTTGACTCTTTGGAGCTGATTCTGTCCCGATTCCTACTGTTTCGAGACACATTTTGACTCTTTGGAGCTGGTTCTGTCCCAATTCTCTTTGTTTCGAGACACATTTTGACTCTTTGGGGCTGGTTCTGTCCCGATTCCTACTGTTTCGAGACACATTTCAACTCTTCGGGGATGGTTCTGTCCCAATTCTCTTTGTTTCCAGACACATTTCAACTCTTTGGGGCTGGTTCTGTCCCGATTCCCTCTGTTTCGAGACACATTTCAACTCTTTGGAACTGGTTCTGTCCCGATTCCCTCTGTTTCGGGACACATTTCTCCTCTTCGGGGATGGTTCTGTCCCAATTCTCTTTGTTTCCAGACACATTTCAACTCTTTGGAGCTCTTTCTGTCCCGATTCTCTCTGTTTCGAGACACATTTCAACTCTTTGGAGCTCTTTCTGTCCCGATTCCTCCTGTTTCCAGACACATTTCAACTCTTTGGGGCTGGTTCTGTCCCGATTCCCTCTGTTTCGGGACACATTTCAACTCTTTGGGACTGGTTCTGTCCCGATTCTCTCTGTTTCGAGACACATTCCCTCTCTTTGGAGCTCTTTCTGTCCCAATTCTCCCTGTTTCGAGACACATTCTTCCTCTTTAGGGCTAGTTCTGTCCCGATTCCCCCTGTTTCCAGACAGAATTTCACTCTCCAGAGCCTCATCCTTTCCCGCTTTCAAGACAAGTCACCCCACATACAAAAAAGCCCACTACAGAAAGTAAAGTCTTCTCAACCTTACCCATCTATAGTGAGCTTTATAGAAATTATCTAATTAGCATTACACATTAAAACGGAAGTGAATAACGTCTCCGTCTTTTACAATATAGTCTTTTCCTTCTAAGCGAACTTTTCCTGCTTCACGTGCAGCACCCATTGTTTTTGCAGATAATAAGTCAGCATAAGAAACGGTTTCAGCACGGATGAAGCCTCGTTCGAAGTCTGTGTGGATGATTCCAGCACATTGAGGAGCTTTCATGCCTTTTTTAAATGTCCATGCGCGAACTTCTTGTTCACCAGCAGTGAAGTAAGTAGCAAGTCCAAGAAGATTGTATGAAGCTTTGATTAATTGATCAAGCCCTGATTCTTCAATGCCTAGCTCTTCTAGGAACATTTCTTTTTCTTCCCCTTCAAGCTCAGCAATTTCTGATTCGATTTTTGCACAAACTACGATAACTTCAGCATTTTCGCCTGCTGCAAATTCACGAACTTGTTGAACATAAGGGTTGTTAGAAGGATCAGCAACTTCCTCTTCACTAACATTAGCAACATATAAAATTGGTTTGATTGTTAACAAATGTAGTTGTTTTGCATATTTAAGCTGCTCTTCATTAAATTCTACTGCACGAGCAGGCTTTTCGCTTTCAAAAGCTTCTTTTAACATCGATAAAATTTCATGTTCAAAAACAGCTGTTTTTTCTTTTTGTTTAGCAAGCTTTGCTACACGGTCGATACGTTTATCAACTGTCTCTAAGTCTGCCAAAATCAATTCAAGGTTGATTGTTTCAATATCTGAAATAGGATCCACTTTTCCTGATACGTGTGTAATGTTTTCGTCAGCGAAGCAACGTACAACATGACAAATTGCATCTACTTGGCGAATATGTGAAAGGAACTTATTTCCTAAACCTTCACCCTTACTAGCACCTTTTACAATTCCTGCGATATCAGTGAATTCGAATGCTGTTGGAATAGTTTTCTTTGGGTTAACTAATTCTGTTAGCTTTTGTAAACGCTCATCCGGTACTTCTACAATTCCCACGTTAGGATCTATTGTACAGAATGGATAGTTTGCTGATTCAGCACCAGCTTGTGTAATTGCGTTAAATAAAGTAGATTTCCCTACGTTAGGAAGGCCTACAATTCCAGCAGTTAATGCCATTTTTCCCACTCCTCTATTTATAAACAAAAGATTGTCCGTTTTCATTCAATCTTCAACAATTATAGTTAGTAACTACATAAAATACAAGCAAGTCTAGTAATATTGTTAACACATTCCAGAATAATTAAAGAAAAAAAGAGCTCATCTCAGCTCTTTAAATTTAGTCTGCCTTTTTTATATTTACTAAGCAATCATATAAAGTACTTCCCTGCCCATTATCTGAAACATCATCTGGTGTTAGAAGATTAACTGAACCGCCGAATTTATGCCACTGACCTTCATCAACATTAATTGTTTTGGCATGTGCTTTCTTCAGTATTTTTACATCACCAGTCAGCTTTCCACGATCATTAAAGATGGTTACTTTATCTCCATCTACTAGTTGTTTTTCTTTTGCGATATCCTCTGAAACTTCAATTTTAACAGTTTGCATTCCTTCTATAAGGAGATAGTGCTGAGAATGATTGGATCGTAATGGATGAATCGATAAAAGCTGATACGGATATTTTTCAGCTAATCTAGGGTTTGAAATTGTTGATTCTTTTGGATAAATATATTGTGGTTTTCCTTCTAATCCTTTGTTAAATCCAAGCTCAGATGTAAATTCAAATTTACCACTTGGAGTTGAAAACTCCTTTGTTTCCCAAGGAACATGGCTCACAGGCAGTGGAGTTCGTTTTTCTTTTTTTAATCGATCAAGCGTTATACCTTTTTCATGTAAATGGGCTGTTGCCATTTCTAAATATTGATCTCGTGTATAAGAAAATTCTTCTCCAAATCCAAGTCTTTCCGCTAATTCTGTCCATATCCATAAATCTGACTTTGCTTCACCTGGAGGTTCAACTAGCTTTTCTCCATAGTTCACATAGTGGTGATACATGGATGCATAATAAATATCCTCTTCCTCAAAGACTGTTGTTGTTGGTAACACATAGTCCGCTAACTCAGCTGTATCTGTTAAAAAATGATCAATGACAACAACTGTATCAACTGATTGAAAAGCTCTTATTATTTTGTTTGAGTCAGGAACTTGTACTAACGGATTCCCGCAGGTTACTATAATCATTTTTATCTCAGGATCCATTGCTTCTAGTACACCATCTGCCTGTTTCATCATTGAAAATGTTCTACTTGATGTAGCCTTTTCAGGTAATGTTAAAGCCTGCATATTAAAGTTTTTACCAACCTGGATATTTCCAAAATTGGCTCCACCACCTGGAATACCAACATTCCCACTGATTGCAACTAGTGCATCAATTAACCGAATTGTATTTCCACCATTAGAATACCTTTGCATTCCTAAACCTAAATAGGTTGTAGTAGGTCCATTCACATATAATTCAGCAATAAATTTTATATCTTCAAAGGAGATTTCAGCTTGTTCTAAAATTTCCTCTAAAGTAAAGTGATTTAAGAGCGAAATTAGATCTTCATAACCAACTGTATAGTTTTTAATAAACTCAGTATCTTGTTTATTTTCACTAATTAAATATTTCATAACTCCAACCGCAACTAACCCATCCATTCCCGGCTTAATAGAAATATAGTGATCAGAAATTTTTGCTGTTGCGTTATAAATTGGGTCAATTACCGTAATTGAACTGCCACGCTTTTTCGCATCTTGTAACTGTTGAAATAAATGCATATTTGTTCTAGCAACATTTCTTCCCCAAATAACGATATGTTTACTGTGGAAAATATCATCTGGTGCATGGCTGTCGGAACTTCCAAAATCCCAAATTTGTGCTTCAATACCAGATCCCCAGCAAATACTTCCTACTAAAGAAGTCGCTCCTCCAAAACTGTTAAAAAAGCGTTTATCAAGATTTTTTAACAATCCATTATTCGCATAATCATGGCTGTGTAAAACAGAAGCAGGACCAAAATTTTGTTTTAGTTCCTTCATCTTTTCAGCAATTTCATCAAGTGCTTGTTTCCATGAAATCTCTTGAAATACACCGTTCACTTTTTTTAGAGGAACTGTTAAGCGTTCTTTAGAATTGGTTTTCGTCTCAAGCATTCTTCCTCTTCCACATATCTTGCCTTTGGTAATTGGATGGTCTTTATCTCCTTCAACCTTGGTGACCTTGCCATCCTCCACTGTAACCTCAAACCCGCAGCTATCCCAGCAGTTCAAAGGACAAGATGACTTAAATACTTGTTTCATATTCATTCCCCTCGATCTACTCAGCAGACTCCTCATGTTTTACAAGAATTTTCTTTAGTTTTCTTGAAAACTCTCGACGTGGGATCATAACACTATGGTCACAACCTAGGCATTTAATTCTAATGTCCATTCCCATTCTAATGATTTTCCACTCATTTGTACCACAAGGGTGCTGTTTTTTCATTTCAACAACATCATTCAATGCAAAATCCTTTTCCATAAGGTTCTACCTCCATTTCTTAACTCACTTCATCTTTTCTGTTATACATCACGACACGTGGATAAGGAATTTCGATACCTTTTTCATCTAACCTCATTTTAATGTCTTTTCTTAACATTCTTCCAATATGGAAGTGACGCATTGGTTCAACTTCACATGTTACACGAAGAACAACCTCTGAAGCTCCAAGCATTTGAACACCTAATAATTCAGGTGGAGCTACAATATCTTCATATTTATCAGGAACCTCTAATAAGAGCTCTTGAATGACTCGCTCCGCTTCTGGAATATCACTTTCATAAGCAATACTAATATCTACAACGGCAATACTATTATTTATAGAGAAGTTTGTTACCTCTATAATGCTCCCATTTGGTAATATATGAATTTCGCCGGTCCAGCTCTTAATTTTTGTTGTACGAAGTCCAATTTCTTCAACTGTTCCTTCAAAAGTTGAAACTCGGATAAAATCGCCAACAGAGAATTGGTCTTCAAAAATAATAAAAAAGCCTGTAATAATATCTTTTACTAAGCTTTGAGCACCAAACCCCACTGCCAATCCAACAATGCCGGCTCCAGCAAGCAACGCACCTACATTAAGACCAAATGTTTCAAGCACCATAATGATCGCAATAAAGTAAATAACGTAAGTGAGGATATTTTCAAGTAACTTTGAAAGAGTATTTTCTCTTCTCTCAGAAATTCTAATTGGTGATTTCCCACGGAATAAAAACACCTTTGTAATGGCTAACTTTCCAATTCGTATAAAGATGGTTGAGACAATCAAGATTAATAAAATTTGTAAAAATCCTTTTCCAATTGTAATCCATAAATCAGCATTCGTTAAATAATCTACTGCATCGTTCCACATTTCTTGTAAAATTTTCAATCAGATCACCCTTTACTAAGTAAAAATTTATTATAAAAGAGCAACTACTATTTTCATAGCCATTATACTCTATTCCAAAAGAAATATCTTTTGGAAAACTTCATTATATCGTACGTTTATACTTTTGAAATTAGGGATATATCTCGAATCTTATACCTCTCCAACACATACGAAAGGCTGACTCTACTCAAATTTTTATCTTTAAGGAGTCAGCCGTAGCATCATTTTGTTCTATAGCGATTTAAGATTGGATAAAGCAAAATAGTAACGAGTAGATAAAGATTAATTAATCCATATAAAGGATATAGGATGCCCACTAGATTTGCAAAGCCAAAACGTGTGAAAGGCAGCATGGCTAAAACGAGAATTAATGCTATTAGCCAAAATGGAACCTTTAATAGTTGCTTAAATCGCGAGGCAAGTCCAAAAATTCCCGATACAGCTGTTGTATAAATTGCCAGCCATAACATCACAGACATAAAAAGGAAAAATCCAAATGGTGAACCTTTTAATACAGCAAAGAGTGGAATTTCGTATTCTGTTAAATAATCAGCCATTTGGATGAGTGTTTCATTATAAACAAATGAGATTGTTCCTAATATAACTCCACTTCCAATACTGGCTACTTTCGCTTCCTTAAGACTTTTAATTTCTTTTCCTATTGCGGATAAAACCGCAATCAATGGCAAAATATTTAAAGCTGTAAATGTAAATGCTGCTGGCCAATTATACTGTTCATTTAAATCTAATACCCATGAATGATGATGGGAAATATTAAATGATAATAATGCATAGAACAGTCCAAAGACAAGCATGGGAATGATGATTGAGTTCAGTTTAATGATTCCATTAGAACTGCCTACAAACAACAATACTAGTAATACTGCAAAAAGCGTAATACCTGCCCAGTATGGAATGGAAAAGGCTTCAAGCGTTGCTCCTCCTCCGGCAATCATAACGATTGTTGTTGTAAATAAATACAACACAATTAAAAAATCATACACATAGGAGAGTTTTTTACCAACTAATCTTTCTAAGATTGGGAAAAAGTGATCAGACTGTACTTCGTAACTTATTTTCATAATCACATAGACAGCTATGATAAAGATAACCGTAAAGATTACGATAGCTAGTCCGCTCTCAAAGCCGAAAAACTGCCAGAGTTCTCTTCCTGATGCATATCCTGCTCCAATAATTGTTCCTAAAATCAAAAACATCCATTTAAAACCTGAATTCATTTTTCTCACCTCTTAAGGCTGTCCTATTTACAACGAGCATGTATAGAATTGAACATTTCTCCGTATACTGTTACTACTATGACGTGGGAGTGAATTCTATGAATCTTAAATCAGGTCTTTTTCATTCAGATAAAAATCAAGAACGTATTCATTATGAGGATCAGGACGCTACGCAGCTAGTTTCAACCACCCTTTTAGATCATTTGCCAAAACTTTATTTCAAGCCAATTGTTTTTGTTTGTATTGGAACAGACCGATCAACGGGTGATAGCTTAGGTCCACTAATTGGTACGTCCTTAAATAAAGAGTTGTCCCATTTCCATGTCTATGGAACTCTTAAAGATCCAGTACACGCTGTAAATCTAAAGGAAACGCTTGAAACAATCAATGAAAAACATCGAAATCCATTTATTATTGCGATTGATGCTTGTTTAGGAAGAATGAAAAGTGTTGGATTCATGGAAATTGCAAAAGGTTCGATAAAACCTGGAGCAGGTGTAAACAAAGAATTACCAGCAGTAGGTGATATGCATATCACCGGTATTGTTAACATAAGTGGATATATGGAGTTCCTCGTGTTACAAAATACACGCCTTCACTTAGTTATGAGTATGGCAGACATTATTTCTAATGGAATCATTGAAGCAGAAAAGATTTATCTAGAAAAGAGAATTTCTGTTAGAAGAAAATGGTTGGCAAGTGAGGATTCTGCAATTAATTAAAATTTTTCTTCTTACATACAGAAATACACTGCATATCTCATGCAGTGTATTAAGTATTTCCTTTTAAAAATGATGCTGGACTAGAACAATAGCAGTAATAACTAAAATACCTGGTAGTAGGTTTGCTACTCTTATTTGTTTTAAGCCTAGAATATTAATTCCTATAGCTATGATCATAACCCCACCTATAGAAGTCAGTTCAGCTATTAATCTTTCTAATAACTCATCTGATAAAAATTGATGAATGACATTCGCAAAAAGAGCAATTCCCCCTTGATATAGAAATACTGGTATAGAGGAAAACAATACTCCTATTCCAAGAGTACTGGCAAGAATCATACTTGTGAATCCATCGATCATTGACTTTGTTAATAAAACAGCATGGTCTTGTCGTAAACCGCTGTCTAATGCACCAATGATTGCCATTGCACCTACAAGAAAGATTAAGGTAGCAGTAACAAAACCTTGTGCAATATTACCTGTTTCTGATTTACCTAACTTTCTTTCCAACATATTTCCTACTGACTGGAGATGATTTTCAATCCTTAACCATTCTCCTATAACAGTTCCAAGCACAAGGCTAACAATAACAATGAAGAAATCCTCACTTTTTAAGGCCATACTAATCCCCAGGACAACTACAGAAAGACCAATGGCCATCATCACTGTTTCTTTCATTTGTTCAGGAATTCTTCTTAATAAAAGACCAATAAGGGTTCCTACAATTATAGCTAGTGCATTTACAATACTTCCAAATAAAACCATACCTGCTAAATCCCCTCTTTTTAAACATAGATGAATCAATTCCATAATGTATCATTTGTTACCAAAGAAAAAAGTGCAAAGAAAAAGACTGACTACTAAGCCAGCTCTAAAGGAAATCTGTTTATTGTTGCTGTTGTTCTAGCAACTCTAAAATACGATCTAAATCATCTTGAGAAAAGAATTCTATTTCAATCTTTCCTTTTTTCTTCTGCTTTTTAATCGTAACGGACGTTCCGAAATATTCCTGTAAAAATGATTCTCTTTCTTTTATAAACACATCTTTTTCAGGCTTTTTCTTTTTCGTTTCACGTGAAACATTACTATTTAACTGTTGGATAAGTTGCTCTAGTTGACGAACATTTAAATGTTCTCGGATAATTTTTTCAACTAGTGCATTTAATTTTTCTTTATTTTTTAATCCAAGTAAAGTTCGTCCATGTCCCATAGATAGCTTACCTTCAGCTATTAATTGCTGAATTTGCTCTGGCAATGTTAGAAGTCTAACATGGTTAGCAATATGTGGTCTGCTTTTTCCCAACCTTTTTGCTAATGCTTCTTGAGTTAGGCCTAAATGCTCCATTAGCTTTTGATATGCTTGGGCTTCTTCAATTGGACTTAAATCTTCACGTTGTAAATTTTCTAAAAGTGCGAGCTCCATCATTTGTTGCTCTGTTAACTCTCTTACAACAGCAGGAATAACTGTTAGCTCTGCCGCTTTTGCTGCACGAAATCTTCTTTCCCCTACAACAATTTCAAACCCTTTAATACTTTTCCTAACAATAATTGGTTGCAGGACACCATGCTGTAAAATGGATTCTTTTAATTCATTTATCGCATCTTCTTCAAATACTTTACGTGGTTGATATGGATTTGGGCGAATCTCATTTATGTTGATTTCTTGAATAGATTCTTCCTTTTCTACTTCCATGTTAGTGAAGAGAGCATTAATACCTTTTCCTAAACCTCTAGCCATTTACAACCACTTCCTTTGCCAAATCTAAATAAACCTCTGCTCCTCTAGATCTTGGATCATAAATGATAATTGGTTGTCCGTGACTTGGTGCCTCACTTAAGCGAATATTTCTTGGAATGATTGTTTTATAAACCTTATCCTGAAAATATTTTTTCACTTCATCAATTACTTGAATACCTAGATTTGTTCTTGCATCTAGCATTGTTAATAAAACACCTTCTATTGTAAGATCAGTGTTTAAATGCTTTTGAACAAGTCTGACAGTATTTAATAATTGGCTCAATCCCTCAAGGGCGTAATATTCACATTGTACCGGTATTAAAACTGCATCTGATGCTGTTAAGGCATTAATGGTGAGCAATCCTAATGATGGTGGACAGTCAATCACCATATAATCATACTGATCCTTTACAGCTTCAAGTGCCCTTTTGAGTCTAACCTCTCTAGAGATTGTTGGTACAAGTTCTATTTCAGCCCCAGCTAACTGTATCGTGGCTGGAATAATATCAAGATTTTCTACAGCTGTAGATTTTATAACGTCCTTTGCATCTACATCATCTACTAAAATATCATAAATACAATGAGCAACATCAGCCTTTTCAATGCCAATCCCGCTCGTTGCATTACCTTGTGGGTCAACATCGACGAGAAGAACTCGTTTCCCAATGTATGCTAAGCAAGCTCCTAAATTTACGGATGTGGTTGTTTTTCCAACACCACCTTTTTGGTTTGCAATCGCAATAATTTTCCCCACGATGTCACCTACTTTCATCTTCTAATCTATTGTTAAAATTTTACAGTAAAGAAAAAAGCATAAAAGTGAACCCATCTAGCTTTTCCTGAAGATTAGCATTAGCTACTAGATGAATAGATTTCCTTCTTTTATTTTACAACATTCTACAAATTGCTACTTTAAATCATTTTTTTATTTTATCATGAAAAATGGATGAAGAGTTTGAATTTTTTTGTATTTATGCAAAATAGTAATTTCTACTAATTAAAATTCATTTTTATCATTCTGAAGAGATATTTTTCTAGGTGGAATTGGTTCGGGTGAGGATGTGACCATCATAATTTTGTGTTCTTCTCTAAATAATCATTCCACAATGGTCTATGTTTCTTTTATTGAATCTAGTACAAAGAAAAAAGGCCTGACAAAAAGCCAGTACCTAACAGCCATATGTGGAATAGATAAATAGTTTATAAAAATAGTTATTATTCAATATTATTTAGGAATTTTAATTGTGAATTGGATGTATTCATCAAATTCTTCTTCTTCCGTATTTAATTTTACGCCACTGTCAGCTACCATTGTTAGGGATTGACGAATTGTATTCATAGCAATTCTTGTATCTCTACTAAATGCTTTACGCTTTGGTTTTGGTTTTACATTATTTTTTTCAAGTAGCTTGACTACCCTATCCTCTGTTTGCTTAACATTCAATTGTTTTTCAACAATTTCCTCTAACAGTGTAATTTGTAGCTGTGGATCTTTTAATGGAATTAGTGCACGTGCATGACGTTCAGTGATTGCTTTTTGAAGTAATGCCTCCTGGACTTCTTCAGGAAGCTTTAACAAGCGCAGCTTATTTGCTATAGTTGATTGACCTTTACCAAGTCTTTGGGCCAATGCTTCTTGAGTTAAGTCATGTAATTCTAGTAACTTAGCATAAGCAACTGCTTCCTCTATTGAAGATAACTCTTCCCTTTGAAGGTTTTCTATTAAAGCAACACTAGCTGTTTCCGTATCGTTGAAATCCTTTACAATTGCAGGTATCTCTTCCCAACCTAAAGTCTGTACAGCACGCCAGCGTCTTTCACCTGCAATCAACTCAAATTTACCACCTATTTCTCGGACAACAATAGGCTGAATAATTCCATGAGTACGAATTGTTAAGGCTAACTCTTCAATCTTTTCATTTGAAAAAACGGTACGTGGCTGGAAGCGGTTAGGAGTAATATCCTTAATTGGAATCTTTTTAACCTCTTCCCTTATTTCTTCTGCTGTATCTTCTTGTTCAACTTCCTCTACTACGATTTGATTAGCTTGTGCTTGTTCTTTTTCTCCCAAACCGAAAAAGCGAGAAAATGGATGCTTCATGAGCCTACACCACCTTTTAAAACTACCAATTTAAATATTCTATTTCTCTTACATTATTTCCTGCAAAATACTCGAAAGTTCGAGTAAATGTTTCACATGAAACATCTACTCGATTGGAAGTTTATTTGGCGTTCCAGGCTTTCGAGGATATTTTTTAGGAGTGCTTTTTTCTTTTTCAATTATTAAGATTGTTCTCTCACTTTCCTCTAAAGGTAGTTCAAATGAGTGAATTTCTTGCACATTACCACCTAATACAGTAACGGCCTTTTTACCAGCCTCAAGCTCTTCCTGTGCTGCTGCCCCTTTCATGGCAATGAAGTATCCATCCTTTTTTGCTAAAGGAATACATAATTCACTTAGAACAGATAGCCTCGCAACAGCTCTGGCTGTGACAACGTCATATGTTTCCCGAACCTGTTTATTTTGACCAAACGTTTCAGCTCGATCATGAAATAACTGCACTGAATTTAACCCTAATTCTTTTGATAAATGCGATAAAAAAGTAATTCTTTTTTGTAAAGAGTCAACGATTGATACCTTTAAATGCGGAAAACAAATGTTTAAAGGAATACTCGGAAATCCAGCTCCTGCACCTACATCACATATACTTAGTGGCTTAGAGAAATCAAAATAAAATGCTGCAGAAATAGAATCATAAAAATGTTTTAAATACACGTCGTTTTTGTCTGTAATTGACGTTAAATTCATTTTTTCATTCCACTCTACTAAGAGCTTAAAATATAACTCAAATTGGTCCATCTGCTGCTGAGAAAGAGAAATCCCCTTCTCAGCTAAGCTTGATTGAAATAATGCTGTATCCATATTCATAACCTTTCTGTTAAAGATTGGTTTTATTAACAGTAATTATTGATTTGAAACTCTGGCAATTCTACCTTGTTCTAGGTATACCAATAATATTGAAATATCAGCTGGGTTTACTCCAGAAATACGTGAAGCTTGTGCAACTGATAATGGTCTAACTTCCTTAAGCTTTTGACGTGCTTCTGAAGCTAAGCCATTAATATCATCATAATCAATATTTTCAGGGATTTTTTTGTTTTCCATTTTCTTAAGCTTTTCAACTTGTTGTAAGGATTTTTCAATATATCCCTCATATTTTATTTGTATTTCTACCTGCTCTGCAACATCTGAATCCACTTCTGATTCTGATGGTACAAGCTGAGCGATATGCTCATAGTTCATTTCTGGTCGTTTTAATAAATCAGCTGCTTTTATGCCATCTTTAAGCTCACTACCGCCGACAGAAAGAATAAGCTTTTGTGTTTCTTGATTCGGCTTAATGATAACAGATGATAAGCGTTGTTTTTCTTCTTCAATTGCTTGCTTCTTAGTTTTGAATTTTTCAAAACGTTCATCAGAAATTAATCCGATTTTCTTTCCTGTTTCGGTTAAGCGCAAATCGGCATTATCATGTCTTAGAAGTAGTCGATATTCTGCTCTTGATGTTAGTAAGCGATATGGTTCACTTGTACCTTTTGTTACAAGATCATCAATGAGTACACCTATATAAGCATCCGAGCGACTTAAAATGACTTCTTCTTTTTCAAGAGCCTTTTGTGCAGCATTAATTCCAGCCATTAATCCTTGACCAGCAGCTTCTTCATAACCAGAAGTTCCGTTAATTTGTCCTGCTGTAAATAAAGAAGAAATCTTTTTCGTTTCTAAAGTTGGCCATAGTTGAGTTGGGACAATGGCATCATATTCAATTGCATATCCCGCCCTCATCATTTGAACCTTTTCAAGTCCAGGAATTGTTTTCAAAATTTGCTGTTGAACATCTTCTGGTAAACTTGTTGATAGCCCCTGCACATAGACCTCTTGTGTATTTCTACCTTCTGGCTCTAAAAAGATTTGATGACGCGGCTTATCATTAAAGCGAACAACTTTATCCTCAATAGATGGACAATAACGAGGTCCTGTGCCTTTAATCATTCCTGAATACATAGGAGAACGATGTAAATTATCATCAATAATTTTGTGAGTTTCTCCGCTCGTATACGTTAACCAGCAAGGTAGCTGATCTGTAATGTATTTTGTTGTTTCATAAGAAAATGCACGCGGCACTTCATCTCCAGGTTGAATTTCTGTTTTGCTATAGTCAATCGAGTGACTATTTACTCGTGGAGGTGTTCCTGTTTTGAAACGAACTAAATCAAAGCCCAATTCTTGTAAATGCTCTGATAGCTTAATTGAAGGCTGCTGATTGTTTGGTCCACTTGAGTATTTTAATTCTCCTAGAATAATTTCTCCGCGTAAAAATGTACCTGTTGTTAATACAACTGCTTTCGCAGAATATTCAGCTCCAGTTTGAGTAACCACACCTTTACAAACACCGTCTTCTACGATTAAGCGATCAACCATTCCTTGTAGCAATGTAAGGTTACGTTCATTTTCCATCGTTTTTTTCATCTCATGTTGATATGAAAACTTATCTGCTTGTGCACGAAGCGCTCGAACAGCTGGACCTTTTCCCGTGTTTAGCATTCTCATCTGGATATGGGTTTTGTCGATGTTTTTCCCCATTTCTCCGCCTAAAGCATCAATTTCACGAACAACAATTCCTTTTGCTGGTCCACCAACAGATGGATTACATGGCATAAATGCAACCATATCTAGATTAATGGTAATGACGAGAGTTTTTGCTCCCATTCTTGCTGATGCGAGTGCTGATTCACACCCTGCATGTCCAGCTCCTACAACAATGACATCATAATCTCCTGCATGATACGTCATAGAGGAACCTCCTTTATATAAAAAATATCTACTTTATTTCCCTAAACAGAACTGAGAAAACAGTTGATCAATTAAGCTTTCGTGAACTGCATCTCCTATTATTTCCCCAAGCTGTTCCCAACAACGGGTTAAATCTATTTGTACAATATCAATTGGAACTCCTGCTTCTATACCAGACAATGCGTCATTAATAGAAGTTTCGGCAGCTGTTAATAGAGCAATATGTCTTGAGTTTGAAACATATGTTAAGTCCCCGCTTTGGACATTTCCTTCAAAGAACAATGCACTTATTGCTTCTTCTAATGCATCTATTCCCTGTTCTTCTAATAGTGATGTTGTCACAACAGGTCTTCCCGCTGCTTGCTCCTTCACCTTTTGAAGATCAATTTTTTGATCCAAATCTGTTTTATTAACAATAACGATAATATCCATTCCTTTTACGGCTTCAAAAAGCTGAACATCTTCTTGAGAAAGTTCTTCGTTATAATTCAGAACTAGTAAAATAAGATCCGCTTCTTTTAATACTTTTCTCGAACGTTCAACACCGATACGTTCTACAATATCTTCTGTTTCACGTATTCCAGCTGTATCAACTAATCGTAAAGGAACACCTCTTACATTGACGTATTCTTCTATAACATCTCTAGTTGTTCCAGGAATATCAGTAACAATTGCTTTATTTTCATGAACAAGGCTGTTTAATAAAGATGATTTCCCGACGTTTGGTCGTCCTATAATAACAGTAGACAAGCCTTCTCTAAGAATTTTCCCTTGTTGTGATGTTTTCAATAACTTACTGATTTCATTTTTTACAAATGTAGCTTTTTCAACAAGCATTTGATGAGTCATTTCTTCAACATCATCATATTCAGGATAGTCAATATTGACTTCAACATGTGCTAGTGTTTCTAGAATTTCCTGTCTTAACTTCTGAACAAGCTTTGACAGTTTTCCTTCCATTTGCCCTAAAGCGACATTCATTGCTCGATCCGTTTTTGCTCGTATTAAATCCATAACAGCCTCAGCTTGAGACAAATCAATCCGACCATTCAAAAAGGCTCTCTTTGTAAACTCTCCTGGTTCTGCCAGTCTTGCACCATGTTGAATGACCAACTGCAGTACCCGGTTCACTGTAACAATTCCACCGTGACAGTTTATTTCTACTATATCTTCTCTCGTAAATGTCTTTGGTCCCCTCATTAAAGACAACATGACTTCTTCTACAACTTGACCTGTTTTCGGGTCCACAATATGTCCGTAATGGATCGTATGGGAGTCAACATTAGTTAACCTTTTATTCGAAGGAGCCTTAAATAGTCGATCAGCAATCTCTATTGCTTCCTCACCACTTAACCGAACAATGGCAATAGCTCCCTCTCCTAAAGGTGTCGATATCGCTGCGATTGTATCTAACTCCATCGCTACGACCACCTCTCTCTTTCATTTATGTAAATTTTCTTCCTCTTAAAATGCGACCAATTTTTTAAAGATAGCACATTTCGTTTTCATTAGAAAGCAAAATCGCCTCATTTTATCCACAATTATTTATCCACTCTCTTCATACCTTTCTCTATTTTAACTTATCCACATGTTAATAACAATATTTGATGAATTTGAAATATTTTATGGGGTGCCTGTCACCACCCGATATTTGTAGAAGGTTGTCGATCATTTGAATAGATCTCTGACTTGCTTTAGAAAAAGGCAAAAAAAAGAGAATGACTCAACGAGCCATTCTCTTAGACTTTGGAGAAATAACCAGATGACGATTTGGTTCTTCTCCGACTGAAAAAGTTTTTATATCTTTAAATTCTGCTAATGCAGCATGTATTATTTTTCTTTCATATGAAGGCATTGGTTCTAATGGGACATTTTTGGATGTACGAATTGCCTGCTGTGCAAGTTTTCCTGCTAATTGCTTAAGTGTTTCTTTTCTTTTTTCACGATAGTTTTCAGCATCAATGATAATTTGCAAATAATGATTAGAGTATCGATTTGCAGCTAATTGTGTTAAATATTGAAGAGAGTTTAATGTTTGTCCTCTTTTTCCGATAAGGACCGCCATTTTCTCCCCTGATAATTGCATGTTTACAATTTTACCAGTCTGTTTCACTGAAATCTCTGCATCAATACCCATTTTTTGAACAACATTTGCTAAAAATTCTTTTGCATACTTTACTGGATCATGTACAATTATGACCTTTACAATAGCAGGTTTCTTTCCAATACCTAAAAATCCTTTTTTTCCTTCTTCGAGAATTGTTATTTCAACTTCTTCTCGTTTTGCCTGTAATTGCTTTAATGCTTCCTCGACTGCTTCATTGACAGTAAGTCCACTAGCAGTTACTTCTCTCACTTCTTCTTTCCCCCACTATTAGAAGCTTCTTTTTGCTCCTTAAGCTCAGGACCTTTTATGAAATATGTTTGAATGATCATGAATAAGTTACCTACTACCCAGTATAAAGAAAGAGCTGCAGGGAAGCTAATTGCAAAAACGATAATCATAATAGGCATAATATAAAGCATCATAGCCATTTGAGGATTTTGATTAGCTGTACCAGCCATCATCATTTTTTGTTGAATAAATGTTGTTAAACCAGCAACCAACGGCAGGATAAAGAATGGATCTCTTTCTCCTAAATCAAACCATAGAAAATTATGCTCAGCGATTTCAGTCGTTCTCATAATCGCATGATAGAAACCAATCAGGATTGGCATCTGAACAATTAATGGGAAACAACCTGCAAGAGGATTAACACCGTGCTTCTGGAATAAAGCCATTGTCTCCTGCTGTAGCTTTTGTTGAGTTTGTTGATCTTTTGAGCTGTACTTTTCTCTCAACTTCTGCATTTCCGGTTGAATTGCTTGCATTGCTTTAGAACTTTTCATTTGTTTAATCATTAGCGGTAAGATAGCTAATCGAATAATAATTGTAACAATTACGATGGCAATCCCATAATTATCGCCTGTTAATTCAGCAAAATATGTAATAAGTTGTGATAAAGGATATACGATATACGAATTCCAGAATCCTTCACTTTCAGATGTAATTGGAGTATTAACCTCCGTACATCCTGTCAAAAGGGTCAAAACACTGATTAACCCTGCTATTAAAAGTATGCGCCTCTTCAAACCTTTTTTCCTCCTAACCAATAATAGATACTATTCATGTACGTTAAAAGATAGAAAAAGTTCCACATCGTTAATATCTTAACACTTTTATAAATAGAATTGTTTTTCTTAATAAAGTTTTCGGTAGTATAATTTCAACAATATTCTACATCTTCTTTGGCTGATAGATTTTTGCTTTTCGAAATAAATGTTGCAAACTTCCTTTTACTTCATGATAATTCATTTCAGCTGCAGGCTTTCTAGCAATAATAATAAATTCCTTACCAGAAGCAATTCGATGCTTTTCTTCTGTAAACACTTGTCGAATTAACCGCTTAACTTTATTTCTTGTTACAGCATTTCCTATTTTTTTGCTTACAGATAGTCCAATTCGGAACTCTTTCTCTTCAGGCTTTTGCATGATATACAAAACAAATTGTCTATTGGCAAAAGATTTCCCTCTCTTGAAAACTACTTGAAAATCTTTATTCTTCTTTATTCTATATTTCCTTCTCATCTATTTCACTCCGGTTTGTTCTGCTAATAGGCTAACAGAATAATCACCATCATTATATCTGAAATAAAACGAATTTAAACAAGAAATGATCTAGCACTCTTCTTCCTCATTTCCTGAATAAATCGTTTTATTCATTCATCTGCAAAAAAAGACCACTGATTTTTCAGTGGCCTACGCTGATAATACTTTTCTTCCTCTGCGACGACGGCGAGCAAGAACTTTACGTCCATTTGCAGTGCTCATACGGCTACGGAAACCATGAACTTTACTACGTTTACGTTTGTTTGGTTGATAAGTACGTTTCATATATGACACCTCCCTGAGGAATAACAGTTAAAGACAGTCTTACTAATTATAGTTACCTACCCTATGAATTGTCAACCATCATCCATTCTTTTATTAAGTTTATTTTCTTTTCATCATCTAATTTTAAATTTATTTATTATCCTCTATTAATTCTTTTTTTGAAACCTACTCTCTTCTTCGTGATCTCATATCCTTTTTAGAACAGTATACCTCCACCTCAAAATAAGCAGCTAAACATCAACTATTGTTTAAGGTTTCTAGCCTGTGGATAAAGTTTCGACAGAATTCTCCACTATCCACATACGTTATCGACAACTTTTTCACAAGTTGGCTCATTGTGGACAATTTCCTTCAACAAATGATTAATAATGTGGATAAGTTTGTAAAAACCGTTGCATATCTAGATTTATTCTGATATTATATTTGTGTTTTCACTCTTAATAATCTATCTTTAAATTCAACATATCCACAGACTGTGGATAACATGTGGAAAGATTATAAACAGCTTGTGTAAATTGTTGTCCACATCACATGAGTTTTGTCGAAAAGATGTTTTTCTACTATATTATATATTTATTCACATTCTTTTGCATCTGTATGTTTATACATGAATATTCGCACCTTGTACAAAGCTTGTACATTAAGGTTGGGATGCATCGTAAAGGAGGGACAAAACGCAAATGGAGAATATATCTGAGCTTTGGAGTAAGGCCTTGGCAGAGATCGAAAAGAAAATTAGTAAGCCAAGCTTTGAAACATGGTTAAAATCAACAAAGGCTCATGGAATTCAAGGTGATACCTTAACAATTACCGCTCCTAACGAATTTGCAAGAGATTGGCTGGAATCCCGTTACTTACACTTAATCGCTGATTCGATTTATCAATTAACAGGTGAAGAGTTTGCTATAAAATTTATTATTCCCCAAAATCAGACAGATGATGATTTTGTTCCAAATTCACCAATCAAACAGATAAATAAAGCCGATGAAGAACAAACAGAACTACCGCAAAACATGCTTAATCCTAAGTATACGTTTGATACATTTGTTATTGGATCAGGAAACCGATTTGCTCATGCAGCATCATTAGCAGTAGCTGAAGCACCAGCAAAAGCCTATAATCCCCTTTTTATTTATGGGGGCGTTGGACTTGGAAAAACTCACTTAATGCATGCAATTGGACATTATGTGATTGATCATAACCCATCGGCAAAGGTTGTTTATTTATCTTCTGAAAAGTTTACAAATGAATTTATCAACTCTATTAGAGATAACAAAGCAGTTGATTTTCGTAACAAATATAGAAGTGTTGATGTACTTTTAATAGATGATATTCAATTCTTGGCTGGGAAAGAACAAACTCAAGAGGAATTTTTCCATACTTTTAATACATTGCATGAAGAAAGTAAGCAAATCGTTATTTCCAGTGATCGACCACCAAAAGAAATTCCGACATTAGAAGATCGCCTTCGTTCTCGCTTTGAATGGGGATTAATTACAGATATTACCCCTCCGGATTTGGAAACAAGGATTGCGATTCTCCGTAAAAAAGCAAAAGCTGAAGGGCTCGATATTCCTAATGAAGTGATGCTTTATATTGCAAATCAAATTGATTCAAACATTCGAGAGCTTGAAGGTGCACTAATTCGCGTAGTGGCCTACTCTTCTCTTATTAATAAAGATATAAATGCTGATCTGGCTGCTGAAGCCCTAAAAGATATTATTCCTAACTCAAAACCAAAGATGATTTCAATTAGTGATATTCAGCGAATAGTTGGACAAGAATATCAGGTGAAGTTAGAAGATTTTAAGGCGAAGAAGCGAACAAAATCTGTTGCTTTTCCAAGACAAATTGCTATGTACCTTTCAAGAGAGCTTACCGATTCTTCATTACCTAAAATTGGGGAAGAATTTGGGGGACGAGATCATACAACAGTCATTCATGCTCATGAGAAAATATCAAAAATGCTTCAAAGTGATGAGCAGCTACAAAAACAGTTAAAAGATATTACTGGACTTTTAAAAGGTTCTTAATTTTAATATTGAATAGTGTGAATAACTATTACACATATATACACAGTCTGTCCACATGTGGATAGGCTGTGTTTCCTTTCGTTTAGGTCGGTTATCCACATTTCCACAGGCCCTACTAGTACTTCTACTATATTTTTATAAAAAAATAATATAACTAGAACCTAAAAAATTGAGAAACTCTCGTAGTCAGGAAAATATTCCAAGTAGCTAGGAAACAGGAGGAAAACGATGATGAAATTCATTATTCAACGAGATAAATTAGTTCAAAGTGTTCAAGATGTAATGAAAGCTGTATCATCTAGAACAACAATTCCGATTTTAACGGGTATAAAAATTGTTGCTGATTCAGAAGGAGTCACATTAACAGGTAGTGACTCTGATATTTCTATTGAATCTTTTATTCCAGCTGAAGAAGATGACAAAGAGAATGTTGAAATTCTTCAATCAGGAAGTGTTGTTTTACAAGCCAAGTTTTTTAGTGAAATCGTTAAAAAATTACCAATGGATATTGTAGAAATTGAAGTTGGAAACCACCATGCAACGGTAATCCGTTCAGGTAAGGCTGAATTCAGTCTAAATGGATTAGATGCAGAAGAATATCCTCATCTTCCACAGATTGAGGAAGAAAATATTTTTAAAATCCCTACCGATTTACTAAAAGCAATGGTTCGTCAAACCGTTTTTGCTGTATCAACATCTGAGACAAGACCTATCTTAACAGGTGTAAACTGGAAGCTAGAAAACAGTGAGTTAGTTTGTATCGCAACAGATAGCCACCGCTTAGCACTAAGAAAGGCATTAATCAACTCAGAAAATCAAAGTTCATACAATGTTGTCATTCCAGGAAAAAGTCTAAGTGAGTTAAGTAAAATTTTAGATGATACAAATGAACCGATTGAAATTGTCATTACTGAAAACCAAGTATTGTTTAAGGCAAAAAATCTATTATTTTTCTCAAGACTTTTAGACGGAAATTATCCTGATACTTCCCGTTTAATTCCAAATGAGAGTAAAACAAACTTGGTTTTAAATTCCAAAGATTTCTTACAAGCAATCGATCGTGCCTCCTTATTAGCTAAAGAAGCACGAAATAATGTTGTTAAACTTTCAACTCTAACAGACGGAATGATTGAGGTTTCTTCTAATTCCCCTGAGATTGGAAAAGTAAGTGAAGAAATACAAGTGGAGCAAATTGATGGTGAAGAATTAAAGATTTCATTTAGTGCAAAATACGTAATGGATGCTTTAAAGGCACTTGAAGGAAACGAAATCAGTGTTGACTTCACTGGAGCAATGAGACCTTTCGTTATTCGTACAAAAGATGACGATTCTATGTTACAGTTAATTTTACCGGTTAGAACATATTGATGATAAAAATAGCAGGCTGACGTTCGTCAGCCTTTTCTTTATTTATGAGACAATAAATTCTACTTTAATCCAGAAAGAATACCGTATCAGTTATGGAGAGAAAATAAACTTGTATGGGTATTTGTACCTATTTCAAATCTGTGAGACGGAGGTGCTGTCCATCCCTCGAGGACACAGAGATTTCCAATAGTGAAGTTGTTGTACTTCATGGCATATTTTTAGTAAAATATAAAGTTAGAGACTACTGAGGAAGGTGGTTCGCTATGGCAAAACCAGTTAAAATTGATACAGAGTTTATAACATTAGGTCAATTCCTAAAATTAGCAGATGTTATTCAATCTGGTGGAATGGCTAAATGGTTTTTAGCTGAATACGAAATCTTTGTGAATAATGAACCTGAAAATCGCCGTGGTAAAAAGCTAAGAGATGGTGATGTTTTATATATTCCTGATTTCGGCACATATATTGTGAAAAATTAAAGTTGGTGTACAAATTTTGTTTATAAATGAGCTGAAATTAAAAAATTATCGTAACTATGAAGAATTGACGATTCAGTTTGAAAATAAAGTGAATGTAATCTTAGGTGAAAATGCACAAGGTAAAACCAATGTGATGGAATCAATCTATGTGCTTGCTATGGCGAAATCACACCGAACTTCGAATGATAAAGAGTTGATTGGCTGGGACAAAGAATATGCTAAAATAGAGGGTAGTATAGAAAAATATAATCGTTCAACTGCCCTTCAATTAGTTATTTCTAAAAAGGGTAAAAAGGCAAAGTTGAATCATATTGAGCAAGAGAAACTCAGCCAATACGTCGGGGCAATGAATGTGATTATGTTTGCACCAGAGGATTTGAATTTAGTGAAAGGAAGTCCTCAGGTAAGAAGAAGATTTATAGATATGGAAATTGGTCAGGTTTCAGCTATCTATTTGCATGATTTGAGTCGTTATCAAAAGATTATGCAACAGCGTAATCATTATTTGAAGCTGTTACAGATGCGCAAACAAAAGGATCAAACGATGCTTGATGTTTTAACTGAACAACTGTGCGAAGCAGCTGCAAAAATCATTTATAAACGTTTGCAGTTTGTTTCTGAGCTCCAAAAATGGGCTGAGCCCGTGCATTCAGGGATAAGCAGAGGCTTAGAAACGCTAAGAATCAAATATAAACCCTCTGTGGATGTATCAGAAGATTATGATTTGACGAAAATGATAGAAGCATATGAACAAAAATTTGCTAAAATAAGAGAGAAGGAAATTGAACGGGGGGCAACTTTAGCAGGTCCACACCGAGATGACTTAACCTTTTTTGTGAATGACCATGATGTGCAAACTTATGGTTCACAAGGACAACAAAGAACCACTGCTTTATCGTTGAAATTAGCGGAGATTGACTTAATTCATAATGAGATAGGAGAATATCCGATCCTTTTGCTTGATGATGTTTTATCCGAATTGGATGATTATAGACAATCACACTTATTGAATACCATTCAAGGTAAGGTTCAAACATTTGTAACAACAACAAGTGTCGAAGGAATTGATCATCAAACATTAAAAGAAGCTGCTACTTTCCGTGTAAGAGCAGGAGAGCTTGCTGACGATAAAAGAGGTGACTGATTTGTATATTCATCTGGGAGACAATTTTGTTGTTCCATCAAAAGAGGTCGTGATGATATTGGATCGACACTCTTCTCAAGATTCCGCCATTGTAGATGAATTTTTTCAAAAGCAAAAAGATAGAATTGTTCAACTGGCAAATGGTGAAGCAAAATCCATTATTGTGACGGTTAATAAAATTTATTTCTCGCCTTTATCATCAAGTACATTAAAAAAACGAGCACAAGTTGCTTTTGATATAGATTAATTAAATGTTTAAAGTCTAGCTTCCTAACAGAAGGGCTTTAGGGTATGGCTTTGAGTGCAACGACAAGTAAGCTTTAGGAAAAGTGTAGGTGATCAATGTGACGACGGAAAATAATCAAGTCCAACAACAATCATATGATGAAAATCAGATTCAGGTTTTAGAAGGTTTAGAGGCAGTTCGTAAACGTCCAGGTATGTATATAGGATCTACGAGCAGTAAGGGTCTGCATCATTTGGTGTGGGAAATTGTTGATAATAGTATTGATGAGGCCTTAGCGGGCTTCTGTAATGAAATTAATGTCACCATTGAAGAAGATAATAGTATTACTGTTAAAGATAACGGACGTGGTATTCCTGTAGGGATCCATGAAAAAATGGGACGTCCTGCAGTTGAAGTTATCATGACAGTATTGCATGCCGGAGGAAAATTCGGTGGTGGAGGATACAAAGTATCAGGTGGACTCCATGGTGTAGGGGCATCTGTTGTTAATGCTCTTTCTACAGAATTAAATGTAACAGTACATCGTGAAGGAAAAGTTCATTTCCAAAGGTTTAATAAAGGTATTCCAGCAGCTGATTTAGAGGTAATTGGTGAGACGGATGTTACAGGCACAATCACCCACTTTAAGCCGGATGCAGAAATCTTCCAAGAAACAACTGTCTATGATTATGAAATATTAGCGAACCGTATTCGTGAGCTAGCATTTTTAAATCGTGGATTGAAAATTACGATTGAAGATAAACGAGAAAACAAACGTTCAAATGAATACTACTATGAGGGCGGAATTAAGTCGTATGTAGAGCATTTAAACCGTACGCGCGAGGTTATTCATGATGAGCCGGTTTATATTGAGGGAGAAAAAGATGGTATTACAACCGAGGTAGCTATTCAGTATAATGACAGCTACACTAGTAATATTTATTCTTTTGCGAACAATATTCACACCTATGAAGGTGGAACACATGAAGCAGGCTTTAAATCAGCATTAACTCGTGTAATCAATGACTACGCTCGTAAAAATAAAATATTTAAAGAAAGCGATGATAACCTTTCTGGAGAAGATGTTCGAGAAGGGATTACAGCTATCATCTCTGTTAAACACCCAGATCCCCAATTCGAGGGACAAACAAAAACGAAATTAGGTAACTCTGAGGTTCGTACAGTAACAGATTCTGTTTTTTCTGAAGCATTTGATAAATTCATGTTAGAAAATCCTTCAGTAGCTAGAAAAATCGTTGAAAAAGGTTTAATGGCTGCAAGAGCCCGTTTAGCTGCAAAAAAAGCTCGTGAGTTAACAAGAAGGAAAAGTGCGTTAGAAATCTCAAGTTTACCTGGTAAGTTAGCGGATTGTTCTTCTAAGGACCCTTCTATTAGTGAGATTTATATTGTTGAGGGTGATTCTGCAGGTGGATCTGCAAAACAAGGAAGAGACAGACACTTTCAAGCAATACTGCCTTTAAGAGGTAAAATCTTAAACGTAGAAAAAGCAAGACTAGATAAGATTCTTTCAAACAATGAAATAAGAGCTATTATTACAGCACTCGGAACAGGTATTGGAGAAGACTTTGACATTATAAAGGCACGCTATCATAAAGTTGTTATTATGACGGATGCGGATGTAGATGGTGCACACATTCGTACTCTACTATTGACATTCTTTTATCGTTATATGCGTCCAATTGTTGAAAAAGGCTATATTTATATTGCTCAGCCTCCACTTTATAAAATTCAACAAGGAAAACGAGTTGAATATGCCTATAACGATAAACAATTAGATTCATACTTGGCTGAAATGCCTGAACAGCCTAAGCCAGGCATCCAACGCTATAAAGGTTTAGGAGAAATGAATCCTGATCAGCTTTGGGAAACAACGATGGATCCAGATACACGTACATTACTTCAAGTAACATTAGAAGACGCAATTGAAGCCGATGAAACATTTGATACGTTAATGGGTGATAAAGTAGAGCCGCGTAGGAACTTTATCGAAGAAAATGCACAGTATGTTAAAAATCTAGATATTTAATCTATTTGAAAGAACACCTCATCTCGGTGAGGTGTTTTTTACATAATATATTAGACAAAAAAAGAGATGGTTATCGTGAAAGAAATGTTAGCTGTAAACGAATATTCCATCAAATTGATGTGTAATCTTTTGCTAATATTGCTATAATGAAGAGTAGACTAATTATTTAACATAACCAATTGGGCAGTTTTTATTATATTTAAAACTATCAACTTTTCTGTAAGAAGATAGTATTTTACCATTTTTCGATGGAATGTTCTTGGCACTCCCAATTAAATTAAGAAAAGGAATAAGGGAGGTTATTTTAATATGGCGGAAAATCAAGGATCACATGTTATTGAGAGAAATATAAGTAATGAAATGAGAGAATCTTTCTTAGGTTATGCGATGAGTGTAATCGTGTCTCGTGCATTACCGGACGTTCGTGATGGACTGAAACCTGTTCATCGACGCATTCTTTATGCAATGAATGACTTAGGGATGACATCTGATAAACCATTTAAGAAATCAGCACGTATCGTTGGAGAGGTTATTGGTAAATACCATCCACATGGTGACTCAGCTGTATATGAAACAATGGTTCGTATGGCGCAGAATTTTAACTATAGATATATGCTAGTAGATGGACACGGAAACTTTGGGTCAGTCGATGGAGACTCAGCAGCTGCAATGCGTTACACCGAAGCTCGTATGTCTAAAATATCAATGGAGCTAATCCGTGATATAAACAAAGATACAATTGATTATCAAGATAACTATGATGGCTCCGAAAGAGAACCAGTAGTCCTTCCAGCGAGATTCCCTAATTTACTTGTGAACGGTGCTACTGGAATTGCGGTAGGAATGGCAACAAATATTCCTCCACATCAATTAGGTGAAGTAATTGATGGAGTCCTAGCGATTAGTAAGGATCCAGAGATAACAATTCCCGAGCTTATGGAAATTATTCCTGGACCAGACTTCCCAACAGCTGGACAAATTATCGGAAGAAGCGGGATTCGAAAAGCTTATGAAACTGGCCGTGGATCAATTACTCTCAGAGCGAAGGTTGAGATTGAAGAAAAGGCTTCAGGTAAGCAAGTAATTATTGTTAAGGAAATTCCTTATCAAGTAAATAAAGCAAAGCTAGTTGAAAAAATCGCAGAGCTTGTTCGAGATAAAAAGATTGACGGAATCACAGACCTACGTGATGAATCTGACCGTACTGGAATGCGTGTTGTTATTGAGGTTCGTAAAGATGCGAATGCGAACGTATTACTTAATAACCTTTATAAGCAAACAGCGCTTCAAACAAGCTTTGGTATTAATATGCTATCTCTAGTAGATGGACATCCTAAAGTATTAAATATTAAGCAAATGCTTCATTACTATCTTGAGCATCAAAAAGTAGTGATTAAACGTCGTACTGCTTTTGAATTAAGAAAAGCGGAGGCGCGTGCTCACATTTTAGAAGGTTTAAGAATTGCTCTTGATCATTTGGACGCTGTGATTGCCTTAATTCGTAACTCGCAAACAACTGAAATTGCCCGTAACGGATTAATGGAGCAGTTTTCTTTAAGTGAGAAACAAGCACAAGCAATTCTTGATATGAGACTTCAAAGATTAACAGGTTTAGAAAGAGAAAAAATTGAAGAAGAATATCAATCGCTTGTGAAGCTAATTGCAGAACTAAAAGCAATTCTTGCGGATGAAGAGAAAGTACTTGAAATCATTCGTGAAGAGCTAACTGAAATTAAAGAGCGATTCAACGATGAACGCCGTACCGAAATTGTAGCAGGTGGAATTGAAAGTATTGAAGATGAGGATTTAATACCTGTAGAAAACATTGTTATTACATTAACTCATAATGGATATATTAAACGACTTCCTGTTTCAACATATCGTACACAAAAACGTGGTGGACGTGGTATACAAGGTATGGGAACAAATGATGATGACTTTGTTGAACAACTACTAACAACATCAACCCATGATACGATTCTTTTCTTTACAAACAAAGGTAAAGTATATCGAGCAAAGGGTTATGAAATACCTGAGTTTAGTAGAACAGCTAAAGGATTGCCGATCATAAATCTTCTAAGTGTAGAAAAAGGTGAGTGGGTTAATGCAATCATCCCGGTTTCAGAATTTGTAGATGATTGGTACTTATTCTTTACTACAAAGGATGGAATTTCAAAACGTTCTCCTTTATCTCAATTTGCCAACATCCGAAACAATGGTTTAATTGCAGTAGGTCTTCGTGAAGAAGATGAGCTTATTTCTGTAAAATTAACTGATGGTTCAAAGGATATCATCATCGGTACGAAGAACGGTATGCTTATCCGATTCCCAGAATCAGATGTTCGCTCAATGGGTAGAACAGCTTCAGGAGTAAAGGGAATCTCACTTGATGAAAGTGATGAAGTTGTAGGTATGGAAATTCTTGAAGATGATGTGGATGTACTAATTGTAACAAGCAATGGTTACGGTAAACGTACTCCTTCTGAGGAATATCGCATACAAAGTCGTGGTGGTAAAGGATTAAAAACTTGTAATATTACAGAGAAAAATGGTCCAGTTGTCTCTGTAAAAGCAGCTACTGGTCTAGAGGATATAATGTTGATTACAGCTAGCGGAGTTGTGATCCGTATGGATGTTGATACAATTTCGAAAATGGGCCGTAACACTCAAGGTGTAAAATTAATCAGACTTGATGAAAACGTATCTGTCTCTACTGTAGCATTAGTACAAAAAGAAGAAGAATCTCAAGATGACATGAATGAAGAACTGGAAGAAACAGAACAGCAGTTGGAAAATGACTCATCTGAAGAATAATATAAAGGCATAGAAGGCTGAATACACATTCTTTGAGTGTGGAATTCAGTCTTTTTTTACATTCTTAAACATTATCATTGTTTTTTGTTTATAATGTCATAAGGGGGGGATACCTTTGAAGATTCATATTAGTCAATTAGAAGAAGGTTGTATCTTATCAAAGCCGATTTTATCAGCAACAAATCAACCTTTAGCATATAAAAACACAATTATTACAAAGCACATTAAGGAAGCTCTTATAGCATTCCTGGTAAAAGAAGTTGAAGTGGAAAACATTCTTGATAACGGCCGGGAATTCAAATTAGCTGGATATAGTAATGAGCAAGATGAAACAGAAGATACAGTGGTTGAAGATAGCACATTAATCAAATCGTTTTATCATCAATACCTGGAAGCTGTACAAGCTTATAAGCAGCTTTTTATTAGTTGGCAATCCGGTGTTCAAATTGATATCAACAAAGTAAGACAAGCGATTTTACCCCTAGTATCTGAAATTGAAGGTAATGATGAGGGAGTCTTTAAACTCTATCATTATTGTAAGCAGGAAGATTATATGTACCACCACAGTGTGTCTGTGGCGTTAGTAAGTGCCTTTTTAGCTCAAAAGTTAGGGTATCAAAAGGGAGAAATAAATCAAATTGCTTTAACAGGATTGTTATGTGATTGCGGTATGTCAAAAGTAAACCCAGCGATCCTAACTAAAAAGGTAACATTAACTGAAATTGAATATAAAGATATTAAGCAACATCCGGTTCATAGCTATAATTTATTAAAAAATATTATGTCTATTAAAGATGGAGTAAAGCTAGGGGTACTCCAGCATCATGAACGAATAGATGGAAGCGGGTATCCCTTAAGCGTGAAAGCTGAAAAGCTTCATCCTTATAGCAAAATAGTAGCTTTAGCCGATATTTACCAAGCTATGGTTGCAGTAAGACCATATCGAAGTAAGCAGTCACCATTTAAAGTGTTAGAACAAATTATGGAGGACGAATTCGGCAAATTTGATCTTAAAATCATTAATGAATTGAAAAAAGGAATAACAAGGTTTTCTACAGGTACAAAGGTAAAGTTGTCAGATGGATTGGATGCAGAAATTATCTTTATGGATGATAATAACCCAACTAGACCTATGGTGAAATACTTGTATTCTCAAGAGATCATTTCGTTAAAAGATAGAAGAGAACTATTTATTGAAGAAATTATATAAAAACTACTCTGTTTTGTGTTGACTTAAGATATAGATGCTGATATAATTTTTTGAGTCAGCCAAACAGAGTATTTCATATAAAACTTTGTTGAAAAAAGTAGTTGACTTAACTAACTGTTAAATGTTATATTAATGAGGTCGCTTTTAAGTGACATCACAAGTTCTTTGAAAACTAAACAAAACCAAGCGTGCCAACGTTAATTTCGATTAACAAAAACAACGTACTATATAGTACAAACTTTTATGAGCTATATCAACTCTTTATTGGAGAGTTTGATCCTGGCTCAGGACGAACGCTGGCGGCGTGCCTAATACATGCAAGTCGAGCGAACCAATGGGAGCTTGCTCCCTGAGGTTAGCGGCGGACGGGTGAGTAACACGTGGGTAACCTGCCTGTAAGATTGGGATAACTCCGGGAAACCGGAGCTAATACCGGATAACATTTTGAACCGCATGGTTCAAAATTGAAAGACGGCTTTTAGCTGTCACTTACAGATGGACCCGCGGCGCATTAGCTAGT
>NZ_CP033043.1:4177500-4197500 GCF_003667825.1 Metabacillus litoralis
CTGGTTCTCTCCGAAATAGCTTTAGGGCTAGCCTTGAAATGAGAGTCTTGGAGGTAGAGCACTGATTGGACTAGGGGCCCCCATCGGGTTACCGAATTCAGTCAAACTCCGAATGCCAAAGACTTATGTTCAGGAGTCAGACTGCGAGTGATAAGATCCGTAGTCAAGAGGGAAACAGCCCAGACCACCAGCTAAGGTCCCAAAGTATACGTTAAGTGGAAAAGGATGTGGAGTTGCTTAGACAACCAGGATGTTGGCTTAGAAGCAGCCACCATTTAAAGAGTGCGTAATAGCTCACTGGTCGAGTGACTCTGCGCCGAAAATGTACCGGGGCTAAACGTATCACCGAAGCTGTGGACTGTTCTTACGAACAGTGGTAGGAGAGCGTTCTAAGGGCTGTGAAGCCAGACCGTAAGGACTGGTGGAGCGCTTAGAAGTGAGAATGCCGGTATGAGTAGCGAAAGAGGGGTGAGAATCCCCTCCACCGAATGCCTAAGGTTTCCTGAGGAAGGCTCGTCCGCTCAGGGTAAGTCGGGACCTAAGCCGAGGCCGAAAGGCGTAGGCGATGGCCAACAGGTTGAAATTCCTGTACCACCTCCTCACCGTTTGAGCAATGGGGGGACGCAGAAGGATAGGGTAAGCGCGCTGTTGGATATGCGCGTCCAAGCAGTTAGGCTGACAACGAGGCAAATCCCGTTGTCATATAAGGCTGAGCTGTGATGGCGAGGGAATTATAGTACCGAAGTTCCTGATTCCACACTGCCAAGAAAAGCCTCTAGCGAGGTGAGAGGTGCCCGTACCGCAAACCGACACAGGTAGGCGAGGAGAGAATCCTAAGGTGAGCGAGAGAACTCTCGTTAAGGAACTCGGCAAAATGACCCCGTAACTTCGGGAGAAGGGGTGCTTTTTAGGGTGAATAGCCCGGAAAAGCCGCAGTGAATAGGCCCAGGCGACTGTTTAGCAAAAACACAGGTCTCTGCGAAGCCGCAAGGCGAAGTATAGGGGCTGACGCCTGCCCGGTGCTGGAAGGTTAAGGGGAGAGGTTAGCGCAAGCGAAGCTTTGAACCGAAGCCCCAGTAAACGGCGGCCGTAACTATAACGGTCCTAAGGTAGCGAAATTCCTTGTCGGGTAAGTTCCGACCCGCACGAAAGGCGTAACGATCTGGGCACTGTCTCAACGAGAGACTCGGTGAAATTATAGTACCTGTGAAGATGCAGGTTACCCGCGACAGGACGGAAAGACCCCGTGGAGCTTTACTGTAGCCTGATATTGAATTTTGGTACAGCTTGTACAGGATAGGTAGGAGCCTGAGAAGCCGGAGCGCTAGCTTCGGTGGAGGCGTCGGTGGGATACTACCCTGGCTGTATTGAAATTCTAACCCACAGCCCTGATCGGGCTGGGAGACAGTGTCAGGTGGGCAGTTTGACTGGGGCGGTCGCCTCCTAAAATGTAACGGAGGCGCCCAAAGGTTCCCTCAGAATGGTTGGAAATCATTCGTAGAGTGTAAAGGCACAAGGGAGCTTGACTGCGAGACCTACAAGTCGAGCAGGGACGAAAGTCGGGCTTAGTGATCCGGTGGTTCCGCATGGAAGGGCCATCGCTCAACGGATAAAAGCTACCCCGGGGATAACAGGCTTATCTCCCCCAAGAGTCCACATCGACGGGGAGGTTTGGCACCTCGATGTCGGCTCATCGCATCCTGGGGCTGTAGTCGGTCCCAAGGGTTGGGCTGTTCGCCCATTAAAGCGGTACGCGAGCTGGGTTCAGAACGTCGTGAGACAGTTCGGTCCCTATCCGTCGTGGGCGTAGGAAATTTGAGAGGAGCTGTCCTTAGTACGAGAGGACCGGGATGGACGCACCGCTGGTGTACCAGTTGTCTTGCCAAAGGCATAGCTGGGTAGCTATGTGCGGAAGGGATAAGTGCTGAAAGCATCTAAGCATGAAGCCCCCCTCAAGATGAGATTTCCCATCACATTAGTGAGTAAGATCCCTGAAAGATGATCAGGTTGATAGGTCAGAGGTGGAAGCGCGGTGACGTGTGGAGCTGACTGATACTAATCGATCGAGGACTTAACCTAATAAAAGCGAAAGCTTAGTGAAGTTGAATTGTGAATCGTTATCTAGTTTTGAAGGAATATCCTTCAAACTAAATATTATTTGGTGATGATGGCGAAGAGGTCACACCCGTTCCCATGCCGAACACGGAAGTTAAGCTCTTCAGCGCCGATGGTAGTTGGGGGTTTCCCCCTGTGAGAGTAGGACGTCGCCAAGTAAGATGGAGAAAAGATCAGTAGAGATGCTGGTCTTTTTTTGTATTTAGAAGAATAGATAGATAGGTAGGAATGAGGAAAGAGATAAAAATAGGAAAGAAACAGAACTGGCAAATAAATTACAGTCATGACTATTATATCGCAGAGTAAGACTCTTCAAGATAATTACTGTTTCATTAGGAAATAAAGACATGATAACTAGTACTCGACTTGATGTATTGAACCTTAGACGTGACAAACTGCTGTTTTGACTCGACGCTCAGTAAAATTGACTTGATCCGATGTCAACTCGACGTGACGCCCAGTAATTGACGTGATACTCCGAACCTTAGACGTGACAAATTGATATTTTGACGTGACGCTCAGTAAAATTGACTTGATCCGATGTCAATTCGACGTGACACCCAGAAATTGACGTGATGATCCGATGTCAATTCGACGTGACGCCCAGTAATTGACGTGATGATCCGAACCTTAGACGTGACAAATTGATATTTTGACGTGACGCTCAGTAAAATTGACTTGATCCGATGTCAATTCGACGTGACGTCCAGAAATTGACGTGATGATCTCCTCTGTAAATAAAAGATTATAACAGGCACCTCTTATCTAGAGGTACCTACCTAACCTTCACGCATCAACTCACTTCTTTACAAACGCTACTTTCTATAACCGCCCTTCCAAGAACTCCAAAATAAAAAAAGGAATTTTCCTTTTAGCGATTTCCATATATCTTAGTATGAATGGATAGTCATCATTAGTGGCACCTAGTAGTAGTTCATACCACCATTCAGTTTCGTATCTAGAGATCATACTTAGATTATAAAGCAGTAAATAATGAACAAGTATCTCTGGTAAATTTGATAACGATTCACGGGTATTTGGCAAGTAGTACGCTTTCTCTTCAATGTGATATAAAAATGGTGACAATTGGATTGATGAATTTGCTTGGTTAATTTTAAGATATAGATTATTTTCTTCTTCTCTCACAATATTATATTGATATCGTTCTTTTATAAATTCTCCAAGACGATTTACCGACATATGAAAGGATTGGGCAATGTCTTCAGTAAGAGCTAGATGACCTAATTTATCACTAGATATCTTAATAAGGGGATTGTCTGATAGATGAAAGATAAAAACATCTTTCATTTCTGCAATTTGTTTTAGTAATTGTTCCATTGAGTATTTTTCTGCTTCAAGATGATCGATATGAAAAAGATGCTTGGCAACATGACTGAATAACCCGTTTCTTTGAATTTTAATTTCATCTTTTAAAAATTGGTATTGTTGCTTTTTTCGTTTTCTACTTGATACACCATGAGCTAGAACAGATGATGTGGAGGGGTATTCAGGGTCCACAATTAATAAACAAGCTTTGATCAGTTGTGATATACCGTAAAAGAGCAAGATTGGCTGAATGGCATGTGGTGATTGATCTGCTTGCTTAAAAAAGTTTTCGCCATGTTTTAGGAAATAGATGAATCGGTAACAATTATCATATGACAGACCACTCGCATTATCATATGAGGAAAGTTGGTAACTTCTCTCTAGTTTCTTTTGTATAGTCTGTGTTGAATGATAAGATAGTAAGCGTTCCCAAGTTAGTGCTGACATAAATTGTACACTCCAATTAATAAATTCTAAATATTTAAACTCTTTATTACTTTCTTGACAGTCTAATGACATGTTGATAATCTACTAATAATATTTTGCCGAATAAGGGGGATTTTACTATGTGGGAACAAAAATTTTCTAAAGAAGGCTTAACTTTTGATGATGTTTTATTAGTACCAGCTAAATCAGAGGTTTTACCTAGAGATGTTGATTTAAGTGTACAATTAACTCCAAGCTTAACGCTTAATATTCCAATCATTAGTGCTGGGATGGATACAGTAACAGAAGCAGAATTAGCAATTGCCATTGCAAGACAGGGTGGTATGGGTGTTATCCATAAAAACATGTCAATTGAGCAACAAGCAGAGCAAGTGGATAAAGTAAAAAGATCTGAAAGAGGAGTTATTACTGATCCATTTTATTTAACTCCAGAGCATCAAGTGTATGATGCAGAGCACTTAATGGGTAAATATAGAATTTCAGGTGTTCCGATTGTAAATAACCCCGAAGAACAAAAGTTAGTTGGAATCATCACAAACCGTGATATGAGATTTATTCAGGATTATTCAATAAAGATCAGTGATGTGATGACAAAAGAAAATCTTGTAACAGCAGATGTTGGAACAACATTAAAGGATGCCGAGAGTATCTTACAAAAACATAAAATTGAAAAATTACCTTTAGTTGATGAAGATGGTGTACTTAAAGGATTAATAACGATTAAGGATATTGAAAAAGTTATTGAGTTCCCTCATTCAGCAAAAGACTCACATGGTCGTTTAGTAGTTGCTGCAGCAGTAGGAGTAACAGCAGATACAATGGTACGTGTACAGAAGTTGGTTGAAAAAAATGTAGATGCGATTGTTGTTGATACTGCCCATGGTCATTCTAAAGGTGTATTAGAAACAGTAAAAGCAATTCGTAACGAATATCCTGAATTAAACATCATTGCTGGTAATGTCGCAACAGCAGATGCTACAAGAGATTTAATTGAAGCAGGAGCGAATGTAGTTAAAGTTGGAATTGGTCCTGGTTCTATTTGTACAACAAGGGTTGTAGCTGGAGTAGGTGTTCCACAAATTACAGCTGTTTATGATTGTGCAACTGAGGCTAGAAAGCATGGAGTTTCCATTATCGCTGACGGAGGAATTAAATACTCTGGAGATATGGTAAAAGCACTTGCAGCTGGTGGTCATGCTGTTATGTTAGGAAGCTTGCTTGCAGGTACTTCTGAGAGCCCAGGAGCAACTGAAATCTTCCAAGGAAGACGATTTAAAGTATACCGTGGAATGGGATCAGTTGCAGCGATGGAGAAGGGAAGTAAGGACCGTTACTTCCAAGAAGATAATAAAAAGTTTGTTCCAGAGGGAATTGAAGGAAGAACTCCTTACAAAGGTCCATTAGCTGATACAATTTATCAGCTTGTTGGTGGAATCCGATCAGGAATGGGATATTGTGGTACGAAAGATCTTCAAGAACTAAGAGAAAACTCACAATTTATTCGTATGACAGGTGCAGGCTTAAAAGAAAGCCATCCACACGATGTACAAATTACGAAAGAAGCCCCAAATTACTCTTTATAATAGGACTTTTGAAACAAAAAAGAGGTAATTATGGCAGAACTATAACATTTGACAGAGTCTATGACTCTGTCTATTTTTTTTATCCTTTCTATGATAAAATCTATCTTGTTGTGTCTAGATAGAGAAAAACATTCACTGAATTTTAAATAGATTGACTAAAAACATGGAGGTAATGAACAACGTGAGAATAAAACAATTAATTGCAATTGTCGTTGCTTTTGCATTTGTAATTACGTCTTTTTACCCTTATTCAAATGCACAAGCAGCAGAGCCCATTTCTATTAATGCAAGTTCTGCAATCATTATTGAAGAATCAACAGGTACTATTCTTTATGGTAAAAACGTAGATGAAATGCTACCAGTCGCTAGTATGGCAAAGGTTATGACAGAGTACCTGGTGCTAGAAGCAATAAAGGATGGAAAAATCAAGTGGGATCAAACGTATACACCTAGTGAATATGTGTATGAAATTTCTCAAAATCGTAATCTATCAAATGTACCATTACGACTTGATGGCTCTTACAATGTAGAGGAATTATATGAGGCTATGGCCATTTATTCTGCAAATGGTGCAGCAATTGGTCTGGCTGAGTTAATTGCTGGATCCGAAACGGCATTTGTAAAAATGATGAATGATAAAGCAAAAGAATTAGGTTTAACAAACTATGAATTTGTTAATGCAACAGGATTAGAAAATAAAGATTTACTTGGAAAGCACCCTGAAGGAACAAGTGCAGATGCAGAAAGTAAAGTTTCTGCTCGAGATATGGCACTGTTATCACAACGATTAATTCAGGATTTTCCTGATATCTTAAAAACAGCTAGTATTGCTAAAAAAACCTTCAGAGAAGGAACTGATGATGCTACAGAGATGCCAAACTGGAACTGGATGCTTCCAGGTCTTGTTTACGGCTATGAAGGCGTTGATGGACTGAAAACTGGATCAACTTCATCTGCAGGCTCTTGCTTTACAGCAACTGCTGAAAAAAACGGTATGCGAGTAATCACAGTTGTGATGAATGCAAAAGCTGAAGATGGAGGTGGAGATGTTAAAAATCCACGCTTCTTTGCAACCGAAAAGATGTTGAATTATGCGTTTGATCATTTTACAGTAAAAGAAGTTTTTCCTGCTGGTTATCAAATTAAGAAAGAGTCAACGATCCCGGTAGTAAAAGGGAAAGAAGATAGTGTAGCTGTAGAAACAAAGAAAGCCGTTACGCTTGTTGTGAAAAATGGAGAAGAAGAATCATATAAGGCATCTTATAAGATTGATTCTAGTCAATTAACGAAAGCAGGAGAATTGACTGCTCCAGTTAAGGAAGGTCAAAAGGTAGGAACAATGATTGTGAATTATGCTGGTGAAGGAGAAGCACTAAGCTATGTTCAAAAAGATAAACTTCCTCAAGTAGATCTTATTACAAAAGAAGCTGTTGAAAAGGCAAACTGGTTTGTTTTATCCATGAGAGGAATTGGCGGTTTCTTTGGTGGATTATGGGGAACAGTAACAGATACAGTTAAAGGCTGGTTTTAAGTAGGAAGACTCCCAATAGGGGGTCTTTTTCTTTTTGGTTTGAGAAACAGTATAAAAAAGTATTAAATTTTTACTGAAATAGGTATATAATAGAAAATTATCTCAGGTGCAAAATGATAGAATAGTGAAATATGTAGGAATTGTTTTACTAATTATATTTATTTTGATAGGATTTTTTTAGAAGTTAGGATAAAATATAGCGTAGATGAATTTTTCATATAGCTAAAACAAATCCTATTACATAGGAAATTACATAAGGGGGACAAACAGATGAGTAACAATACAGGTACTGACCGCGTAAAACGTGGAATGGCAGAAATGCAAAAAGGCGGCGTCATCATGGACGTTGTAAATGCAGAGCAAGCAAAAATCGCAGAGGAAGCAGGCGCTGTTGCTGTAATGGCACTTGAGCGAGTTCCAGCTGACATTCGTGCAGCAGGCGGTGTAGCAAGAATGGCTGATCCTACAATCGTTGAGGACGTTATGAATGCTGTATCTATTCCAGTTATGGCAAAGGCTCGTATCGGTCACATCGTTGAAGCTCGTGTACTTGAAGCTATGGGTGTAGATTACATTGATGAGAGTGAAGTATTAACTCCAGCTGACGAAGAATATCACCTACTAAAAAGTGATTTCACAGTTCCATTTGTATGTGGATGCCGTGATCTTGGTGAAGCAACACGCCGTATTGCTGAAGGTGCTTCAATGCTTCGTACAAAAGGTGAGCCAGGTACTGGTAACATCGTTGAGGCAGTACGTCATATGCGTAAAGTAAATGCTCAAATTCGTAAAGTTGCAGCAATGAGTGAAGATGAATTAATGACTGAAGCAAAAAATCTTGGTGCACCATTTGAACTTCTTCTTCAAATCAAAAAAGAAGGCAAATTACCTGTTGTTAACTTCGCAGCTGGTGGTGTAGCAACTCCTGCTGATGCGGCATTAATGATGCAATTAGGAGCAGACGGTGTATTCGTTGGTTCTGGTATCTTTAAATCAGAAAATCCTGCAAAATTTGCTCGTTCAATCGTTGAAGCAACAACACACTTCCAAGATTATGAGTTAATTGCAAGCCTATCAAAAGGACTTGGATCTGCAATGCAAGGAATTGAAATTTCAAGCCTTTTACCAGAACACAGAATGCAAGAGCGTGGTTGGTAAGATAAAGGAGTTTTTTACATGCTGAAAATTGGTGTTTTAGGTTTACAAGGTGCTGTGCGAGAACATATTCGTTCAATCGAAGCTTGTGGTGCAGAAGGAATCGTCGTTAAGACAACAGACCAACTTGATGACCTTGACGGCTTAATTATTCCAGGTGGAGAAAGCACCACAATGCGTCGCTTAATCGATAAATATAACTTCATGGAACCTTTAAAAGCTTTTGCTGAATCAGGTAAGCCTATGTTCGGAACATGTGCAGGCTTAATTCTATTAGCAAAAAATCTAGTAGGTTATTCTGAGTCTCATTTAGGATTATTGGATGTTACGGTAGAACGTAACTCCTTTGGTCGCCAAAAGGATAGCTTTGAAGCAGAGCTAATGATTACCGGTGTTGGTGAAGATTTTGTTGGTGTCTTCATACGAGCTCCACATATTGTGGAAGTTGGAGAAGATGTAGAGATTTTATCTAAACATAACGGAAGAATCGTTGCTGCTAGACAAGGTCAATTTCTTGGATGCTCATTTCATCCAGAACTAACGGATGATCACCGAATGACTCAGTTATTTATAAATATGGTGAAAGAGTCTAAATAAAAGGTATAAAAAACTTGCTAGTGCTGTAAACTTATAGTAAATTATGTACTAAATAAATTATATGAAAACATGATGATAGGAACTAGTAGCATGATGTTCTATCTATAGAGAGCCGATGGCTGGTGAAAATCGGTGATAGATGCTTGCGAATCCATCCTTGAATGAATGGCTGAACAAACAACAGTTTAAGTAGGTTATTCCGGCTATGACCGTTATTCATTAAGTGAAAAATACATTTGTATTTTTAACTAGGGTGGCAACGCGGGTAACTCTCGTCCCTTCTATGGGACGGGAGTTTTTTGTGTTCAAATATATTCTATTGAAAAGGAGAATGTTAATATGTTGGATATTAAATTTTTACGTGCTAACTTGGATGAAGCAAAACAAAAATTAGCCAAACGTGGAGAGGATTTAACGGACTTTGGCAAATTTGAGGATCTGGATAAAAAAAGAAGAGAGCTTATCGCAGCTACAGAAGAATTAAAAAGCAAAAGAAATGAAGTATCTTCTCAGGTTGCTCAACTAAAAAGGGAAAAACAGGATGCTGATCACCTTATTAGTGAAATGAAAGACGTAGGAGAAAAAATAAAAGAATATGATGATGAATTACGCGAGGTAGAAACAGCATTAGAGCAATTGCTATTATCTATCCCAAATATTCCTCATGAAAGTGTTCCTGTTGGTGATACAGAAGATGATAATGTAGAAGCTCGAAATTGGGGAAAGATCCCTGAATTCTCATTTGAACCAAAACCGCATTGGGAAATTGCAGATGGTCTGCAAATTTTAGATTTCGAAAGAGCAGCAAAAGTAACTGGCAGCCGTTTTGTATTCTATCGTGGTTTAGGAGCTAGATTAGAGAGAGCACTCTTTAACTTTATGCTTGATTTACATGTAGAGGAACATGGTTATACAGAAATCATGCCACCTTTTATTGTGAATAGAGATAGTATGACTGGAACAGGTCAATTACCAAAATTTGAGGAAGATGCTTTTAAGATCGTTGGAGAAGACTATTTCCTAATTCCAACGGCAGAAGTTCCAGTAACAAATTTACATCGTGAGGAAATCCTTAATGTAGAACAACTTCCAATCAGCTATGCTGCATTCAGTGCAAATTTCCGTTCAGAAGCTGGATCTGCTGGGAGAGATACAAGAGGACTAATTCGTCAACATCAGTTTAACAAAGTAGAGCTTGTTCGTTTCGTTAAACCAGAGGATTCTTATGAGGAGCTAGAAAAGCTAACAGGTCATGCTGAAAAAGTACTTCAATTATTAGGACTACCATATCGTGTTATGAGCATGTGTACAGCTGATCTTGGATTCACAGCAGCTAAAAAGTATGACTTAGAAGTCTGGATTCCAAGCTATGGAACGTATCGTGAAATCTCTTCTTGTAGTAATTTTGAGGCATTCCAAGCTCGACGTGCTAATATTCGATTCAGAAGAGAAGCCAAAGCGAAAGTTGAGCATGTACACACATTAAATGGATCTGGTTTAGCAATTGGTCGTACAGTTGCTGCTATTTTAGAAAATTATCAGCAAGAAGATGGATCAGTCATTATTCCAGAGGTATTAAGACCGTATATGGGGAATAAAGAACGTATATCTGTTGTAGAATAAAAACGCAGGTTTAGAAAGAAATTTAAGGTTATTAATAAAACTAAAGTTTTTTAAAAGAATTGTTGACAAGTATATATATCTTATGATAAATTATATCTTGTCAACAAGGAGGAATACCCAAGTCCGGCTGAAGGGATCGGTCTTGAAAACCGACAGGGGTGTCAAAGCCCGCAGGGGTTCGAATCCCCTTTCCTCCTCCATAATATTATAAATAATTCTCATATTAAGCGCATAAAATATGGGAGATTGGTGAAAATCGTTACATAGTAACGGTTTTTTTTATTACCCTTTGTAAGGGCTTAACTCTAGATAGAGTAATAAAAGGCATTTAAGATCAGAATTTCTGTTCCTAAATGCCTTTTTTATTGTATCTTATTTTTTGAGAAATTTTGTTTGCTCAATAAAGTAGCCAATTCTTTCTATAATTGGTTCAATGGATTGGTCATTTGTCATAATGTCGTAATCATTAATGTTAATACGTAAAACAGGGCAGGCGTTGAAGTTATTAATCCAATCCTCATAACGCTGGTGCATCTCTTGCCAATATTCTACGGGAGTTTGCTGCTCCATAGCTCGTCCACGTAATTTAATTCGAGATAATATATCGTCTAAACTTCCTTCAAGATAGATCAGAAGGTCAGGATGTGGGAAATAAGGGGTCATAACCATTGCATCAAATAAATTTCGGTATGTTTCATAATCTACTTCAGACATTGTTCCTTTTTCATAATGCATTTTTGCAAAGATTCCAGTGTCTTCATAGATGGAACGATCCTGAATAAATCCTCCGCCATATTCAAAAATCTTTTTTTGCTCTTTAAAGCGTTCAGCAAGAAAATAGATTTGTAAATGAAAGCTCCATCTTTCAAAATCCGCATAAAATTTGTCAAGATAAGGATTGGAATCAACTTTCTCAAACGATGTTTTAAAATCAAGTTCCTTTGCCAGAGCTTTTGTCATGGTTGACTTTCCTACACCAACGGTACCTGCAATCGTAATCACAGCATTGTTTGGAATATTATATTTTTCTCGTAAATTCATCTATTGTTACTCCTTTTTGCAAATACTGATTCAATGTATTGAATATATAGGTTAAGTCTTGTTTATTTTGAACAAAATCTAATGAATCTCCGTTAAATCGTATAATAGGGATGGATGGATTTTCTTTTTCCCATTGTGTCATAGCAATATCATAGTCTTCTGAGAGTTGTTGCAAGTAGTTTGGGTCAATTTGATGCTCAATTTCGCGACCTCTTTTTGCAATTCTATTAAGTAGAGTATCTAAACTTGCGCTTAAATAAATAATGATATTTGGCTTAGGCATTCCATCCGTTAAAATATCATAGATTTTTAAGTATTTATCATACTGCTCATTTTTTAATGTACGTTTAGCAAAAATAAGATTTTTATAAATATGATAATCCGCTACAACTGGTTTATTGACTTGGAGAAATTTTTTATCGATATCTTCTAATTGTTTATAACGATTGCAAAGAAAGAACATTTCTGTTTGAAAGCTCCACTCCTCAATATCAGCGTAAAACTTTCCTAAGAAAGGATTCTCTTCAACAATTTCTTTTAATAGATGAAACTGATAATAATCAGCAATTGCTTTAGATAATGATGTTTTTCCAACACCAATTGGTCCCTCTACAGTAATAAAGGGTATATTCATAATGGGTCCTCCTTCAAAACGAAACACCTATACTAAAAATCGACAAATTTCATTTTACCATGCAAAACCCATTTTGAGTTAAAAATTAACTGATTGCTTTCTTTTTCTATATTTATCTCACAATCCCTAACAATTTACTTAAAATTAACCAAAAAAAGCACCCATTTTTCAATGAGTACTTTAGTAGGTAACTATTTCTTCTCAATTGTGAAGTTATCAGCAAGGAGGAGCCAATTTTGTGGAAAGGCTAAGCCTAGTTTCCAATAGCTAATTCCTCTTAAATCTAACTCTTTAATTAAATCATATTTAGCTTGAATGGACCTTGCATCCTCAAACCATACTTTATGTTCTTTACCACCGGCATCAGTATAATTAAAATGAGGTGCTTGTGCTTCTTGATCATAACGAATTGGTACGTTGTTCGTACTTGCTAATTGGATAGCTTGTTGAGGGCTTACTGCCTTTGCGTATTGACCACCAGCCACAAAAGGAAGTGTCCAGTCATATCCATATAGGTTTTGACCCATCATAATTTTGCGACTAGGCATCTCACTAATCGCATATTCTAACACTTCTCGAACAGGGCCAATTGGTGATACTGCCAACGGAGGTCCAGCGCTGTATCCCCATTCATAAGTCATAATAACAACGAAGTCAACAATTTGACCGTGTGCCTTGTAATCATGACCCTCATACCATTTTCCTTTTTGATCTGCACTCGTTTTAGGAGCTAAAGCTGTTGATAGAAGCCAACCTTCTTGACTAAATCTAGCTTTTGCTTTTCTTAAAAATTGATTGTATGCCTCACGATCTTGAGGTCTTAAATACTCCATGTCAAAATGGATATCTCTAAATCCATATTTCTTTGCTGTTCTTACGATATTATCTAACAGTTTATTTTGTATATCCATGTTTGTTAAAACAATTCTACCTAATTCATCACTAAATTGATCATTTTCTAAGTTGGTGATGGCCATCATTAATGTGACGCCATTTTGTCGGGCAATCTCCGGAAAGTTATTTAATAATGGTTCTTTTAATGTACCATCTCTCTGAATTTGAAAGCTAAAAGGACCTAAGTATGTTAAATATGGTGCAGCCTCACGAGCTGCTTGCTCAAGGTTAGCAGCTACACTTGTACCTCTAGGCTCAATATAAGCATTGGATTCTACAGATCTTTTTTGTCCTTCAGGTATATATAATCTGAATCCAGGTGAAAGTGGCTGATTCACATTAAGATTATTGATTCTAGCTAACTCTGCAGCTGAAAAACCATATCTTTGGGCTATTGAAAATAAGCTGTCTCCAGGTTGGACCCAATAAAACCTTCCTTTAATCGGGATAACAAGCGCTTGACCGATAACCAGATTATTAGGGTTTGGTAATTCATTTGTTCGAACGATTTCATTTACAGTTGTATTATAGGCCTGTGCAATACCATACAAACTTTGTCCTTGCTGGACAATATGTATTTGCATGTCTATCCTCCTCACAAAAACATTTTAGTACATCATATGTGAAGGAGGCTTGATACATGTCAGCTATTTTTAGACTCAGGTAATAGATGCTTTAAGAGTATGTTTCATCATTCTTAATGCAAAATCATTATCCTCCTCTGTATTAGAGGCAATGCAATCAGAGGGAATAGTAATTCGATATTCTCTCATATATGCATCGTTAGCTGTAAACAAGACACATATATTCCCGGCAATCCCTGTAATGACAAGTTCCTTAATATTTAAGCTATATAAAAGGGTATTCAATGCTGTACCATAAAAAGCAGAATGTTTCGGTTTAATCAAAAAGTAATCATCATCATTAGGATAAAGGCGATGAATGATATTTTCACTTAATGAATTTCGGCACTTTGCTGCAATCTTTTCAAAGTTGGCTTGCCATAGTTTATAATGATCATTGATATAAATAATTGGAGAGCCGTTCTTTTTCATGTTTTCCTTCAGAGAAAGAATGTTATGTGAGATGGTATCAGCTTGTTTAGCTAAGATAGGGCCATTATGAAATTGAAAATCATTGATCATATCTATAATGAGGAGTGCTTGTTCACTTTTTGTTTTCATTGATCGATTCTCCTTTTTAAACAATAGGATGAACAAATTCACCAATTCTATAAGGGGTAACTCAAGTATGAATGATCAACACTTTATGAAAATAGCTTTAGAAGAGGCAAGAAAAGCAAAAGAAATCGGAGAAGTTCCAATTGGGGCAGTGATTGTTTTAAATGATATCGTTGTGGGTGCAGCTCATAATTTGAGGGAAACCGAACAACGATCGATTGCTCATGCTGAAATCTTAGCAATTGACCAAGCGTGTAAGACAGTAGATTCTTGGAGATTAGAAGATGCTACACTATATGTTACATTAGAGCCTTGTCCTATGTGTGCTGGTGCCATTGTCCTTTCGAGGATAAAGAGAGTTGTTTACGGTGCTTCTGACCCAAAGGGTGGATGTGCAGGTACTCTAATGAACTTACTTCAGGAGGAGCGGTTTAATCACCAAGTTGAAGTCACAAAGGGAATTGAAGAGCAGGAATGTAGTGAAATGCTCAGTTCTTTTTTTCGTGAGTTAAGAGAGAAGAAAAAGAAAAGAAAAAACACATGACAAAAACTTACAAAGTCTAACCATTGCATTTTATATGAGAAGGATATATACTAATACATGCGTCGGACAAACGGCGCAACTAAATATGGTATCAATTTTGCCGTGCTAAGCGGGGAGGTAGCGGTGCCCTGTACTCGCAATCCGCTCTAGCGAGGCCGAATCCCTTCTAGAGGTTAGAACACTGTAGGGCTGCCTCAAGTAAGTGGTGTTGACGCTTGGGTCCTGCGCAATGGGAATCCATGAACCATGTCAGGTCCGGAAGGAAGCAGCATTAAGTGGAAGCTCTCATGTGCCGCGGGGTTGCCTGAGCCGAGCTAACTGCTTGAGTAACGCCTATGGTGGCTAATCGACGGAAGGTGCACGGCAGTTAATTTTAAAATAAAACTCACTCTTATAGGGTGAGTTTTTTATTTACATGAAAGAATGTAATAATTCACAACTGGTTATTAAAAAACGTATAAACATTCATCTTATTGTGCATTTATTTTATATTATTCAACAATAAGGTTAGCGAAAGAAAAATGTTCGTTTTTGGTTTAAAAGTGATCATTATGAATGAACTCACATATAAACAACTTTGTAAAATTTCTGTTGGTTGTTATAATAAAAAGGAAGAAGAAGAAGGGAGACGTTTTTGTGGGTTATCAAGCTCTATATCGTGTTTTTCGACCACAGCTGTTTCATGATGTGGTTGGACAAGAACATATTACTAAAACCTTACAAAATGCCCTATTACAAAATAAATTTTCACATGCTTATCTTTTTTCTGGACCACGTGGAACAGGGAAAACAAGTGCAGCGAAAATCTTTGCAAAAGCAGTGAACTGTGAAAAGGCACCAGTTGCGGAGCCATGTAATGAGTGTGCTGCTTGTAAAGGAATCACAAACGGGTCAATTTCTGATGTCATTGAGATTGATGCTGCATCTAATAACGGTGTTGATGAAATAAGGGATATAAGAGATAAAGTAAAGTATGCACCATCATCTGTACAATATAAGGTATATATCGTCGATGAAGTTCATATGTTATCGATTGGAGCTTTTAATGCCTTACTTAAAACGCTAGAAGAGCCTCCTAAGCATGTGATTTTTATCTTAGCTACAACAGAACCACATAAGATCCCGCTAACAATCATCTCCCGCTGTCAACGCTTTGATTTTAGAAGAATTACTGCATCTGCTATTGTAGGGAGAATGAAGGAAATCATACATAATCAGCAGGTTAATGTAGAAGAAGCAGCTCTAGATGTAATAGCAAGAGCAGCTGATGGTGGTATGCGTGATGCGTTAAGCCTCCTAGATCAAGCTATATCTTATAGTGATGAGCAAGTAAGTATTGATGAAGCTTTGCTAATTACTGGATCTGTCTCTCAAGAGATTATCGGAAGAATTGCAGAGGCCATTCATCAAAAAGATGTGACAATTGCCTTACAAGCACTTGATCAACTTATGTATCAAGGTAAAGACCCAAGTAGATTTATTGAAGATTTTATTTTTTATTACCGAGACATGCTTCTTTACCAGACGGCACCAACGTTAGAAGATGTACTTGAACGAGTATCAGTTGATGAACAATTTATTCAACTTTCAAAGGAAATCCCTTCTGCTGAGATTTATGAGACAATTGATGTTTTAAGTAAAAGTCAGCAAGAGATGAAATGGACAAACCATCCACGAATTTTTTTAGAGGTAGCACTTGTGAAGCTTTGTCAAAGTGCTCATACTACTTCTCAGCCTAATCAAGAGGGGTATCAAGCACTTCTAGATAAGATAAACAATTTACAATCAGAAATAAACCGAATAAAACAGCAAGGGATCTCTGCACCACAGCAGGCTGCAACAGGTTCTGAACCAAAGCAGCGCTCAATGAAAAGTGGTGGTTATAAAACACCAGAAGGAAGAATTCAAGAAATCCTTAAAAACGCTACAAGAAAAGACTTAGAGATAATTAAAGGACGCTGGGCAGAGCTGCTAGAGATGCTAAGACGCCAAAACAAGGTGTCTCATGCAGCACTACTAAATGATAGTGAACCTGTAGCAGCATCAGATCATGCCTTTGTTTTGAAATTCAAATTTGAAATTCATTGTAAAATGGTAGCTGAAAATAACAATAATGTTCGAACAAACTTAGAAATGATTTTACAGGAATTAGTCGGCAAGAATATGGAAATGGTTGGCGTTCCGGAACATGATTGGGGTAAAATAAGGAAGGAATTCCTTAAAGACCAAAAAGACGATGAACAAAATCAGCAAGAAAGTGGAGAAGAAGATCCTTTAATTGCTGAAGCAAGAAAATTAGTAGGAAATGAACTTATTGAAATAAAAGACTAAAAACTGGAGGAATGTAAAATGATGCGTGGCGGAATGGGTAATATGCAAAAGATGATGAAGCAAATGCAAAAAATGCAAAAGGATATGGCGAAAGCCCAGGAAGAACTTGCTGAAAAAACAGTAGAAGGTACTGCTGGTGGCGGTATGGTAACTGTTGTTGTTAATGGCCAAAAGGAAATAGTAGAAGTTAACATTAAGGAAGAAGTAGTAGATCCAGAAGATATCGAAATGCTTCAAGACTTAGTATTAGCTGCTACAAACGATGCACTTAAAAAGATGGACGACTTAACAAATGAAACTATGGGACAATTCACAAAAGGAATGAATTTACCGGGAATGTTCTAGGAGGATTATCATGCATTATCCTGAACCAATATCAAAGCTAATCGATAGCTTTATGAAATTGCCAGGAATCGGTCCGAAAACGGCCGTTCGACTGGCTTTTTTTGTATTAAATATGAAAGAAGATGTGGTCTTGGATTTCGCAAAGGCTCTAGTTAATGCCAAGCGGAACTTATCGTACTGCTCTGTTTGTGGCCATATTACTGATCAGGATCCTTGTTATATATGCGAAGATGATCGACGTGATAAAAGCGTTGTTTGTGTTGTTCAAGATCCTAAAGATGTGATCGCAATGGAGAAAATGAAAGAATATAACGGACTGTACCATGTACTTCATGGTTCAATTTCTCCTATGGAAGGGATCGGACCTGAAGATATAAAAATACCGGAGCTTTTAAAAAGGCTTCAAGATGACGTGATTCAAGAAGTTATTTTAGCAACAAACCCTAATATTGAAGGGGAAGCAACTGCAATGTATATTTCAAGATTATTAAAGCCATCGGGTATTAAACTAACTAGAATTGCACATGGTTTACCGGTAGGTGGAGATTTGGAATATGCGGATGAAGTTACCCTATCAAAAGCACTAGAAGGAAGAAGAGAGCTGTAAAGGAGGGGATGAGATGCTTTTTCGCCGTAAAGGATGGCTGAGAAATCAATATGATCAACAACTGATTCAAAACTTACTTCTGAAGAAGAAAGAGTGGAATCGACAAAAGCAACTGATTGATAAAAGTGTTGAACCTTCTCCTGAGGTACTCTATGAATTAAAAGTAGCAGAAGCGAAATACTTCTTTTTATTAAAGGAAGCAAAAAACCGAAACATTAAAATTGGCAAGCTATAGTAGATGTTATCTATTATAGCTTGTTCTATTTTTAAACTCACTTCCATATCTTTTATAGTAAGAGGATAAAAGGGAGTGGTGAAATGGATCCTATTATAGTTTTTTCTATATTGGGTGGACTTGTACTGATTCTATTGTTTGTCGGAGCACCGATTAAACCAATTCAATGGATCGGTCAACTGTTTGTAAAGGTTATAGTTGGAGCGCTATTATTATTTTTTGTAAATGCATTTGGTACAAGCATAGATTTACATATTCCAATTAATCTAATAACATCAAGTATCTCTGGGATATTGGGAATCCCCGGGTTAGCAGCACTAATTGTTATAAAAACATTTATTATTGCTTAAAACAAGTGGGATATCCATTTGTTTTTCTTTTTGTGTTGACATGTTTTTAATGGGGTGTTATATTAGTATTCGTCTTTGAAAAAGGGCGACTTGCTTATTTAAAAACATCTTTTGAAAAACTTTTAAAAAGTTGTTGACTTAAATGAAGCGAACGTGATAATATATTAAAGTCGCTTCTGATGAGGCGGAAAAAGTTCTTTGAAAACTAAACAAAACCAAGCGTGCCAACGTTAATTTTTATTAACAAAAACAATGTACTATATAGTACAAACTTTATGAGCTATATCAACTCTTTATTGGAGAGTTTGATCCTGGCTCAGGACGAACGCTGGCGGCGTGCCTAATACATGCAAGTCGAGCGAACCAATGGGAGCTTGCTCCCTGAGGTTAGCGGCGGACGGGTGAGTAACACGTGGGTAACCTGCCTGTAAGATTGGGATAACTCCGGGAAACCGGAGCTAATACCGGATAACATTTTGAACCGCATGGTTCAAAGTTGAAAGACGGCTTTTAGCTGTCACTTACAGATGGACCCGCGGCGCATTAGCTAGTTGGTGAGGTAACGGCTCACCAAGGCGACGATGCGTAGCCGACCTGAGAGGGTGATCGGCCACACTGGGACTGAGACACGGCCCAGACTCCTACGGGAGGCAGCAGTAGGGAATCTTCCGCAATGGACGAAAGTCTGACGGAGCAACGCCGCGTGAACGATGAAGGCCTTCGGGTCGTAAAGTTCTGTTGTTAGGGAAGAACAAGTACCAGAGTAACTGCTGGTACCTTGACGGTACCTAACCAGAAAGCCACGGCTAACTACGTGCCAGCAGCCGCGGTAATACGTAGGTGGCAAGCGTTGTCCGGAATTATTGGGCGTAAAGCGCGCGCAGGCGGTTTCTTAAGTCTGATGTGAAAGCCCACGGCTCAACCGTGGAGGGTCATTGGAAACTGGGGAACTTGAGTGCAGAAGAGGAGAGTGGAATTCCACGTGTAGCGGTGAAATGCGTAGAGATGTGGAGGAACACCAGTGGCGAAGGCGACTCTCTGGTCTGTAACTGACGCTGAGGCGCGAAAGCGTGGGGAGCGAACAGGATTAGATACCCTGGTAGTCCACGCCGTAAACGATGAGTGCTAAGTGTTAGAGGGTTTCCGCCCTTTAGTGCTGCAGCAAACGCATTAAGCACTCCGCCTGGGGAGTACGGTCGCAAGACTGAAACTCAAAGGAATTGACGGGGGCCCGCACAAGCGGTGGAGCATGTGGTTTAATTCGAAGCAACGCGAAGAACCTTACCAGGTCTTGACATCCTTCGCTACTTCTAGAGATAGAAGGTTCCCCTTCGGGGGACGAAGTGACAGGTGGTGCATGGTTGTCGTCAGCTCGTGTCGTGAGATGTTGGGTTAAGTCCCGCAACGAGCGCAACCCTTGATCTTAGTTGCCAGCATTCAGTTGGGCACTCTAAGGTGACT
>NZ_CP033043.1:4200000-4332500 GCF_003667825.1 Metabacillus litoralis
GGGTGAATAGCCCGGAAAAGCCGCAGTGAATAGGCCCAGGCGACTGTTTAGCAAAAACACAGGTCTCTGCGAAGCCGCAAGGCGAAGTATAGGGGCTGACGCCTGCCCGGTGCTGGAAGGTTAAGGGGAGAGGTTAGCGCAAGCGAAGCTTTGAACCGAAGCCCCAGTAAACGGCGGCCGTAACTATAACGGTCCTAAGGTAGCGAAATTCCTTGTCGGGTAAGTTCCGACCCGCACGAAAGGCGTAACGATCTGGGCACTGTCTCAACGAGAGACTCGGTGAAATTATAGTACCTGTGAAGATGCAGGTTACCCGCGACAGGACGGAAAGACCCCGTGGAGCTTTACTGTAGCCTGATATTGAATTTTGGTACAGCTTGTACAGGATAGGTAGGAGCCTGAGAAGCCGGAGCGCTAGCTTCGGTGGAGGCGTCGGTGGGATACTACCCTGGCTGTATTGAAATTCTAACCCACAGCCCTGATCGGGCTGGGAGACAGTGTCAGGTGGGCAGTTTGACTGGGGCGGTCGCCTCCTAAAATGTAACGGAGGCGCCCAAAGGTTCCCTCAGAATGGTTGGAAATCATTCGTAGAGTGTAAAGGCACAAGGGAGCTTGACTGCGAGACCTACAAGTCGAGCAGGGACGAAAGTCGGGCTTAGTGATCCGGTGGTTCCGCATGGAAGGGCCATCGCTCAACGGATAAAAGCTACCCCGGGGATAACAGGCTTATCTCCCCCAAGAGTCCACATCGACGGGGAGGTTTGGCACCTCGATGTCGGCTCATCGCATCCTGGGGCTGTAGTCGGTCCCAAGGGTTGGGCTGTTCGCCCATTAAAGCGGTACGCGAGCTGGGTTCAGAACGTCGTGAGACAGTTCGGTCCCTATCCGTCGTGGGCGTAGGAAATTTGAGAGGAGCTGTCCTTAGTACGAGAGGACCGGGATGGACGCACCGCTGGTGTACCAGTTGTCTTGCCAAAGGCATAGCTGGGTAGCTATGTGCGGAAGGGATAAGTGCTGAAAGCATCTAAGCATGAAGCCCCCCTCAAGATGAGATTTCCCATCACATTAGTGAGTAAGATCCCTGAAAGATGATCAGGTTGATAGGTCAGAGGTGGAAGCGCGGTGACGTGTGGAGCTGACTGATACTAATCGATCGAGGACTTAACCTATAAGGAAAGCGGAAGAAGCCCGCTTAAATCCATAGGGAATTGGAGCGATCGAGATGAAGTCATTCTTTGACTTCTTCGAGAGAGTGAAATTACCGTAGGATTTGGCTTCTGGAGCTGGACAAAGTAAGAGCATAAACTCAGTAGAGTGAAGTTGAATTGTGAATCGTTATCTAGTTTTGAAGGAACATCCTTCAAACTAAATATTATTTGGTGATGATGGCGAAGAGGTCACACCCGTTCCCATGCCGAACACGGAAGTTAAGCTCTTCAGCGCCGATGGTAGTTGGGGGTTTCCCCCTGTGAGAGTAGGACGTCGCCAAGTAAGATGAGAAAAGATCAGTAGAGATACTGGTCTTTTTTTGTGAAGTTATAAAATGAAATGTTGAGGGTTGTAGAAATCTGTAGAATCGAAGATAAAACCTTAATAATCGTAGATAAAGTACCCAGAATCGAAGATAAAACCTTAATAATCGAAGATAAAGTATTCAGAATTGAAGATAAACATATAAACCACATCTAAATTGTCTATGGAAGTGAACCTGTAGCTCTAGCCTTAAGCAGAAAACCTGTGTTTACACAGTAATCACAAGCTAAATGAAGCTAAAAATTTCAAAATAACAAAGAAAACTCTGTAAAAAACAAAAAAAGAGCATATCACAAAGAATATGCCCTTCATCTATTCACCTTGCGTATCAACTTTATTTCTAACCAACATTATTCTACAAAATCCGGGAAGTGACAGGCACCACCTCTCCACCTCTAAGAATAAAGCGGCGGGTTTTTCACTCTTCTTAATTTTTCTAAGTAGTATTGGTATTTAGGGTCAGATGTTTGTGTGTTTGTTATGTTTTTTTCACATTCTACACATATGAAACTCGTATAGAGATGAATTCCTGTTTCCTTTTCCTTGTCACATATAATGCAAGTTTCCCCATTTAAATGTTGTAAACTAGTAGAATTCATATTCTCCACCTCCATACCTTTTATTTTGACCAAAAGTTTATTATTGTATACACAATTATGAATTTAATTATTTTTGTTATCCGTATAATATGTATTGGGCGCTTATCTGTGATTGTTAATCATTGATTTTTTAAAAAGTATAGCTGTACATATTTTCTTCGGTCGATAAGGAAGTTAAGTATTGTTATAATTAGTTTATAGATAATAAAGGACGATGATTATAATATGAAAATGCCTCTTTATTCGGCTTTGCAGAAGCATGCTGAGAGGAATTCTTTATCATTGCATGTGCCGGGACATAAAAACGGGACAGTAATGTTAAAACAAATGGAGCAGGTTTATAAGGATATTTTACGTTATGATGTAACTGAGTTAACTGGTTTGGATGATTTACATGATGCTAAAGGAGTCATAGCTGAGGCACAACAGTTAACGGCAGAGTTATATGGAGTTGAAAGGTCTTATTTTTTAGTTAATGGATCAACCGTTGGAAATCTGGCGATGATACTAGGATCTTGTCTAGAAGGTGAGGAAGTTCTAGTCCAACGCAATTCACATAAATCAATTATACATGGCATTCAGCTTGCTGGAGCTACCCCTATATTTTTATCACCAAAAGTGGATGAAGATTATCAAGTTCCTAGTTATATTGAATGCGACAGGGTAAAGAAGGCAATCTCCCTTTATCCAAATGCGAAGGCCTTAATCATAACGAATCCTAACTATTATGGATTAACAGTTCATTTAAAAGAAGTTATAGAATTTGCACATAAATATCATATTCCTGTACTAGTGGATGAGGCACATGGCGCCCACTTTATAGCTGGAAATGGATTTCCGATGTCAGCGATAGAGGCTGGTGCTGATGTTGTTATTCATTCTGCTCATAAAACTTTACCGGCAATGACAATGGGGTCGTATCTACACTTTAATAGCAAGCTTATAGATAGAGAAAAGATAGAATTTTATTTATCGATGCTACAAAGTAGTAGTCCGTCATATCCTATCATGGCATCATTGGATATGGCTCGAGCTTATCTAGAAAGAACCATAAAAGAGGAAGCACAAGTTGATATTATAAAATCTACAGAAATAATAAAACAGCAGATTAAGGCACTGAATTATTTGGACGTGATTGAAACGAATGATAAACTTATACATTCAGATCCTTTGAAAGTCACAATTCGCTCTACAAATGGATTATCAGGTTACGAGCTACAGAGTTATTTAGAGCATCATGGGATATTTACAGAGTTAGCTAATCCTGATCATGTTTTATTTGTTTTGCCACTTGCAAGTGATTGTTTATTAGGTGAAAAGTTAGCATCAATCCAACCTCCACCAAACAATGCAAAGTCGAACATGAATCAAAAAGTTTGGAGAGAGTTTGAGGAAATTGGCATACATAGATTAGAAAGATCTTATTCATATTTAAAAAAATGTGAAAAGCAAACAGTTATGTTAGAGGAAGCAGTTGGACATTTTTCTGCGGAGTCAATCATTCCATATCCGCCAGGTATTCCTTTTATTATGATAGGACAAACGATTACAGCTGATTTGATAGATCGCTTAAAAGAACTACTCCAATCAGGTGTAAACATTCAAGGTGACAGTAATATTAAACAAGGCAAAATAAGTATCTATAAGAGGTGACATTGTTTGAAAGGCAAATTTATTACATTTGAAGGTCCAGAGGGAGCAGGAAAAACATCTGTCCTTGAGGAATTGATGAAAGACATAAAAGTTATCGAGACAGAAGCTGTTTTTACAAGGGAGCCTGGTGGTATCCATATTGCTGAGAAAATAAGAGAGGTTATCTTACATAAAGATCATACTGAAATGGATCCTCGAACAGAAGCCCTGCTTTATGCTGCAGCGAGAAGGCAACATTTAGTTGAAAAGGTTATTCCTGCAATCGAGTCCGGTAAAGTCGTTTTTTGTGATCGATTTATCGATAGTTCATTGGCGTATCAAGGGTATGCAAGAGGATTAGGAATTGATGAAGTGTTTTCAATAAATGAATTTGCAATTAATGGATTGATGCCTGATCTAACTTTTTACTTTAAAATTGACCCTGAGGTAGGGCTTCAGAGAATATCAAAAAGTTCAGAAAGAGAAAAAAATCGTTTGGACTTAGAAAATATATCGTTTCATCGGAAAGTACAGGAAGGATATCAAAAAGTTCTAGAAAGATTTCCAGACCGTATAATTGTGATTGATGCTGAAAAATCAATTGGTGAAGTAGTAAATGACGTAAAAACAGCATTAAAAAGGGTGATTTCTTTTTAAGCATAAGCTATCATGAAATTACCATTAAACAAGCAATGATTCACATAGATGGACATGTTACAATAAAGGGAGGCTTCTATATATGAAGTTAATTATTGTTGTTGTACAGGACCAAGATAGTAATAAACTCTTAAATGCACTTACTGAGCATAATTTCCGTGTTACAAAACTATCAAGTTCAGGTGGATTTCTTAAATCCGGTAATACAACATTTATGATTGGTACTGAGGATATTAGAGTTGATAAAGCATTGCAAATTGTTAAGGATAATTGTAAGTCGAGAGATCAGCTTGTGGCACCAGTTTCACCAATGGGTGGAAATGCCGACTCATTTATTCCATACCCTGTTGAAGTAGAGGTTGGAGGAGCAACTGTTTTCGTTCTACCTGTTGAACAATTTCATCAATTTTAAGATTGATTTAGATAATGTCTATATGGCCTTATAAGCCATGGAGGTATATGATGAAGATAAGTCAGGATATAAGATCTACCTTGGATAAAAGAGGAATGGAACAGAAGGTAGCTCAAGCATCTTCAAAGGGCTTCCAAGACCTCATTGTCAAGCAAGGTAATAAGCTACAAAATGATCAGCTAACGAAATTGTTGGCAAATATAGATGATGCAGGTCGAAGGTTAGGAAAGTCAAGAAACTTCAGTGATTTGTCAAAGTACAAGCTTTTAGTTAAAAAGTTTATTCATGAGGCTGTTGAATACGGAATGAATATGAAGCAGTCAAGAAGCTGGGATTATAATGGAAACAGCCGTTCTTTAAAAATTATTGAACAGGTTGATGAGTTATTAATAAATCTTACAGATGAAATGATGAGTAAAGAAAGTTCATCAATTGATATTCTTGCAAAAATAGGCGAGGTTAAAGGCTTACTTGTTAACCTCTATACGTAGAGAGTGATGAGTAATATGGACAAAAACTGGCAAGAACTAGTCACATATCAACCGCGTGTGATGAAGTTATTAGCAAATAGTATTCAAAAACAACGGTTAGCACATGCCTATTTGTTTGAAGGAAAGAAAGGGACAGGCAAGAAAGATGCTGGAATTCTTTTAGCAAAAAGTTTCTTTTGTGAAAATCTTCAAACCTATGAACCATGTGATAACTGTAAAAACTGTAGAAGAATAGATTCAGGAAATCATCCTGATGTTCATATTGTAGAACCAGATGGATTATCAATAAAAAAGGGACAAATTCAAGCTTTGCAAGAAGAGTTTTCTAAGTCTGGAGTAGAGTCCAATAAAAAGCTTTATATGATTATCCATGCTGATAAAATGACTGTTAATGCAGCTAACAGCTTATTAAAGTTTTTAGAAGAGCCTAACGCAAACACAATTGCCATTCTAATAACTGAACAGTATCATAAAATATTAAATACAATTCTTTCAAGGTGTCAGCTATTATCCTTTCACCCACTACAGCCTATTGCAATCCAAGAAACCCTTGAGAAGTCAGGAGTAGCGAAGCATATTGCCGCATTAGTGTCGCAACTAACAAATGATCTTAATGCTGCATTGGACTTAACAAAAGATGATTGGTTTGCGCAGGCTAGATTGAAAGTGATAAAATTGTATGAGGTCCTTATCACTCAAAAAGGACAGGCGCCATTATATATACACACGGAGTGGATGAACCACTTTAATGATAAAGATAAGCAAGATACAGGGTTAGACTTGCTATTATATTTATATAAAGATGTCTTATCTATACAAATAGGTAATGAAGAAAACATTATTTATCATGACATCATTCAGCAAATAAAACAGCATGCCCTTCAAATGACCCAAAGAAGTGTAACAGAGAAGATTACTTCTATATTAGAAGCTAAAAAAAGGCTTCATGCCAATGTGAATCCACAATTACTTATGGAGCAATTGGTTTTAACATTGCAGGAGGGATAAGTTTGTATAATGTTGTAGGTGTTCGCTTTAAAAAGGCGGGCAAAATATATTATTTTGACCCTAATGGTCTTCATATAGATGATGATGATTTTGTCATTGTTGAGACAATTCGAGGAATTGAATATGGAAAAGTTGTTTTAAATAATAAAAAGGTAGAAGAAAATGATGTTGTTTTGCCTTTAAAAAAGGTGATTCGTCTTGCTGATGAAAAGGACCGTTTAATGGTTCAGGAAAATCAAGAAGCAGCATCAGAAGCCTATCATGTGTGTCAGAAAAAAGTGTCAGAACATGGACTAGATATGAAGCTAGTTGATGTTGAATATACATTTGATCGCAATAAGGTCATCTTCTACTTCACTGCAGATGGTCGTGTTGACTTTAGAGAATTAGTAAAAGACTTAGCAGCTATTTTTAAAACCAGAATTGAACTTCGACAAATTGGTGTACGTGACGAGGCAAAAATGCTTGGTGGCATAGGGCCTTGCGGGCGTATGCTGTGTTGTTCTACTTTTCTAGGGGACTTTGAACCAGTCTCTATTAAAATGGCAAAGGATCAAAATTTATCTTTAAATCCGACGAAAATATCTGGTCTATGTGGTCGTCTTATGTGCTGTTTAAAGTATGAAAATGATGAATATGAATCGGCAAAAGAACAGCTTCCGGATTTAGGAGAAATGATTGAAACACCTAATGGACAAGGTAAAGTCGTTGGTTTAAATATATTAGAGAAAATATTACAGGTAAACCTAGTGGAACAAGAACGCGTGGTTGAATACACTTGGGATGAATTGCAGAAAGAAGGCGTAGTTCCAATGCAATCCACAGATTAATGAGGTGGCACAAGTGGATAAGAAGGAGATATTTGAATCTGTCAGCAGTATGGAAGAGCAAATCGGATCTCTATATACTCAATTAGGTGAATTAAAGCAGCATCTGGCTGAACTTATTGAGGAAAATCATCATTTACAAATAGAAAATGAGAACCTGCGCCGACGCTTAGATTCAACAATAACAAATACAAAAAGTACGGTAAAAACAAAAAAGGCAAAATCAAAAGAAAAACAGCAAAAAAAGCAGAATTCAGTTGATATAGGTGAAGGGTATGATAATTTAGCAAGACTGTATCAAGAGGGCTTTCATATTTGTAATTTACATTATGGAAGCATTCGCAAAGATGGTGATTGTTTATTTTGCTTATCATTCTTAAATAAGAAATAATAAACTGACTCATATTGATTATGTGTCAGTCTTTTTTTTACTATTAGAAAGTATAGAAAAGTGAAGGCTATCATCATAATGGCTTGGAGTTGAGCCAACTTTATATAAAGCACACAATAGAGCGCTTAAAAAGGAGCATAGAGAAAGATGGTTAAGTTAATAGGTGACGAAAGATTGGATTATTTATTAGCTGAAAATCTAAGAATTATCCAAAGTCCAACAGTTTTTTCCTTTTCATTGGATGCTGTATTACTTTCTAGATTTGCATATATGCCTATTCAAAAAGGAAAGATCATTGATTTATGTACGGGTAATGGGATTGTCCCGCTTATTCTTAGTACAAGAACAAAAGGAAATATCGTAGGTGTTGAGATTCAAGAAAGACTTTATCAAATGGCTATAAGAAGTGTTGAATACAATAAGTTAGAAAATCAAATTAAGCTAATCCATGGTGATTTAAAAGACATGCCAAATGAACTTGGATATGGAAAGTTTGATGTTGTGACATGCAACCCTCCTTATTTTAAAACTCCTGCTAAAGATAAACAAAATCTTAATGAGCATCTCGCCATTGCAAGACATGAAATTTTATGTACATTAGAAGATGTGATAAGAGTATGTAGTCAACTTGTAAAACAAGGTGGAAAAGTTTCAATAGTTCATAGACCAGGGAGATTAGTTGACATAACAGAGCTAATGAGAAAATATGGGGTAGAGCCGAAACGGATACAATTTGTTTATCCAAAACAAGGAAAAGAAGCAAATACACTCTTAATTGAAGGAATAAAAGGTGGACAAGCAGACTTGAAGTTAATGCCTCCGATCTTTGTGTATGATGAGAATCATGAATATACGCCGGTTATAAAGAAAATATTATATGGATCTGAGAACGGTTAACACTAAGGAGAAGGGTAAATGGGCAACCATTATTTTTATGTGTTAGAGTGCAGTGATGGAAGCTATTATACTGGATATACAGTTGATTTAGAAAAACGAATTCAAAAACATAATGATGGAAAAGGTGCAAAGTATACGAGAGGAAGAACTCCTGTGAAACTTTTATATTCTGAGGAGTATGACTCCAAAGGCGATGCACTAAGGATGGAAATTAGTTTTAAAAAGTTAACAAAGGAAAAAAAGAAACGATACATAGAGAGCAGGTAATAAATATGATAAAAACTCAAAAAAGCTTTCAACAAGAAGAAAGTGAAATCGGAAACTTGTATTTAGTACCGACTCCGATTGGAAATCTTGAGGATATGACATTTCGAGCTATTAAGGTGTTAAAAGAAGTAGATTTAATTGCAGCTGAAGATACAAGACAATCAAAAAAATTATGTAATCACTTTGAGATCTCTACACCTATTTTTAGCTATCATGAACATAATAAAGAAACTAGTGGAAATCGTGTCATTGAGTATTTACAGCAAAATAAGAATATAGCTTTAATTAGTGATGCGGGAATGCCAACCATTTCAGATCCTGGAAGTGAATTGGTGAAACAAGTCCTGGAAATAGGAGGAAAGGTGATCCCATTACCGGGTGCTAACGCAGCATTAACAGCTCTAATTGCATCAGGTATTACACCTCAACCGTTTTTCTTTTTTGGCTTTTTAGATCGACAAAAAAGAGAAAAAAGAAATCAATTAGAGTCACTACGTATTCGAAAAGAAACGATTATTTTATACGAGTCCCCGCATCGCCTAAAAGAAACATTACAGCTTATGCATGAAAGCTTAGGAAATCGTACAATCTGTTTATCGAGAGAATTAACTAAGAAATTTGAAGAATTTATACGCGGAAGCATAGAGGATGTAATGATGTGGACAGAGGAAACAGAAATCCGCGGAGAGTTTTGTATCATTATTGAAGGCACTAGTGAAGAGATACTTATTGAGGAAGACATTTGGTGGGATTCACTGTCTATGAAAGAACATGTTGAACATTATATAAACGAGGGTTTATCATCTAAAGATGCGATTAAAAAGGTTGCAACTGAAAGAAAGATTCAGAAGAGAGATGTTTATCAAGCATTTCATGTAGAATAAAAAAGGGATCAATCATGATCCCCTTTTTACTATCAGGATTAAAAACTAAGTGTATTAACAAAGTTACTTATCTGATTATATATAAATCTTAATCTAAAGATTAGAATTATTTATTATTAATTAATTGGTTTTGAATTTCAGATAAAATTAGTTCAGCACCTTCACGGCTTAAAACTAATTTACCATTAGCTAACGCTAGGTTATCATCAGAAACTTCACCAGTAATTTGGCAAGTCATATTTGGTTTGTATTTCTTTAAGATGATTTTATCATCATCAACATAAATTTCTAATGCATCCTTTTCTGCAATTCCAAGTGTGCGGCGAAGCTCGATAGGGATAACAACACGCCCTAATTCGTCAACTTTACGTACAATTCCTGTAGATTTCATTTTAATGATCTCCTCTCAATCTATATATGCTCTATATTTTTGATAAACTTCGTCAATATTCGACAAAAAATGATTTGAATTAAGCATATCAGTGTTTCCAATAAACGTCAATCATTTTTATTATATTTCCATGTAAAAATATAGGGGAATCTTTTCAGAAAACTGATATAACAGGGTTTATCTAATTAAATACCCAGAAAATATGTAATTAAAACCTATAAATGGAATATAATTGATATACAATTTGTTACAAAAAGCACGATTTCTCAGTTGGTGTTTCGACAAAGTCCTTTATGTTTTCGACAAAATTCAATAGGCACATGTCGAATGAGGGAAATAGAAAAACTTTAGGTATATATTCTTGATATTAAGGGCTAAGATGGTATCATAAAGAGTATGAAAAAGTTTGAGGTGGATAGGTTAGTATTGTCAACCTACCTGAGTACATAAAAAACCTAATGAAATCACAGGACTTGATCAAATGAATATTATGTTGAATAAACCATACTAAATCGCTCTCGTCCTTAGGGGCGAGGGCGTTTTTGCTAGAAATACTACATAATAGTTATTTAGTTTTAAGGAGGTTACATAATGGAAAATAATCAAAAAACATTTTATATTACCACTCCTATTTATTATCCGAGTGGAAAACTGCACATTGGACATGCTTATACAACAGTAGCAGGAGATGCAATGGCGCGTTATAAGCGTATGCGAGGCTTTGATGTTATGTATTTAACAGGAACGGACGAGCATGGTCAAAAGATTCAACGAAAAGCAGAAGAAAGTAATATTACACCTCAAGCATATGTAGATGGAATTGTATCAGGAATTAAAGATCTTTGGAATAAAATGGACATTTCATACGACGATTTTATTCGTACTACTGAAGAACGTCATAAGGTTGTTGTTGAAAAAATATTTTCTAAACTTGTTGAACAAGGTGATATTTATTTAGATGAGTATGAGGGCTGGTACTCAGTTCCGGATGAAACGTTTTATACAGAACTGCAGTTAGTGGACCCAATTAAGGAAAATGGGAAAATTGTTGGTGGTAAAAGTCCGGATAGTGGTCATCCAGTCGAATTAGTTAAAGAAGAATCTTACTTCTTTAAAATGAGTAAGTATGCAGACCGCTTGTTAGCTTATTATGAAGAAAACCCTGAATTCATTCAACCAGAATCAAGGAAGAATGAAATGGTTAATAACTTCATTAAACCGGGTCTAGAAGACTTAGCTGTATCTCGTACAACATTTGATTGGGGAGTAAAGGTACCTGGCGATCCAAAGCATGTTATATATGTTTGGATAGATGCACTTTCTAATTACATTACAGCTCTTGGTTATGGTACAGAGAATGAAGAGAAATATAAAAAATATTGGCCGGCTAACGTTCATATAGTAGGAAAAGAAATTGTACGCTTCCATACAATTTATTGGCCAATTATGTTAATGGCACTAGATTTACCTCTTCCTAAAAAAGTATTTGCTCATGGTTGGTTGCTAATGAAAGACGGTAAAATGTCAAAATCAAAAGGTAATGTTGTTGATCCTGTTACCTTAATTGATAAATATGGCTTAGATGCACTTCGTTATTATCTTCTAAGGGAAGTACCTTTTGGATCTGATGGAGTCTTTACTCCGGAAGGATTTATAGATCGTGTTAATTATGATTTAGCAAATGATTTAGGAAACTTACTAAATCGAACAGTAGCAATGATTGATAAATACTTTGAAGGTAAAGTTCCAACATATAATGGTTATCAAACAGAGTATGATGAACCTCTAGTGAAAGCATCACAAGATATGCTTAAGAAGTATGAAGATTCAATGGAAAGAATGGAATTCTCTATTGCCCTTTCATCTTTATGGCAATTTGTTAGCCGAACAAATAAATATATTGATGAAACGCAACCATGGGTATTGGCCAAAAACGAAGAAGATCGTGAAAAATTAGGTTCTGTCATGGTTCATCTTGCAGAATCATTACGAGTCATTGCTGTACTATTAAAGCCATTCTTAACTGAAACACCAGTGAAGATTTTTAGTCAGCTTGGTATAGAGGATCAGGATCTTCAAAATTGGGATAGCCTTACTTCATTTGGACAAATAAAAGGAACAAAAGTGAATAAACAAGCTCCAATTTTCCCTCGACTTGAAGTAGAGGAGGAAGTTGCCTATATTAAGGAGCAAATGAAAGGTTCTGCACCAGTGGAAGAGAAGAAAGAAGAAGTAGCAGCTCCTGAAACAATGGAGGAAATCACAATTGATGACTTTATGAAGGTTGATCTTCGTGTAGCAGAGGTCATTCATGCTGAACCTGTGAAAAAGGCCGATCGTTTATTAAAAATTCAATTAGATTTAGGCTATGAAAAAAGGCAAGTAGTATCTGGAATTGCAAAACACTATAAGCCAGAAGATTTAATTGGTAAAAAGGTGATTTGTGTTGTGAACTTAAAGCCAGTAAAACTACGTGGTGAGCTTTCTCAAGGTATGATCTTGGCCGGTTCACAAGGTGATATGCTCTCAGTAGCTACAGTTGATGCTGATCTTCCTAATGGTTCGAGGGTAAAATAATAAGTTTACATTAAAAAATGCTTAATAATGAAGTAATAGTTGAAATATCCTGTGGATAGCACAAAGGGAGGTATACAGCCCAAGAGCTGTTTTCTCCCTAAGGATGTTTCATTCTCGAATAAACATGATATTTGTCTAAAAAGAAAAAAAATGGGTGTTCCACGTGTAACAATTTGTTGAACACCTTTTTGTTTTGTCGAATAGAATGAGAAAGGGAGTTAGTTATCGTGCTTTTTGATACACATGCACATTTAAATGCTGTGCAATTTGAGGAAGATTTAGAAGAGGTTATCGAACGTGCAAAGAGTGAGGGTGTTTCACATATTGTTGTTGTAGGTTTTGATCATGAAACGATTAAAAGAGCAATGGAGTTAATAGAACAGTATGATATGATGTATGCTGCAATCGGTTGGCATCCAGTAGATGCAATAGATATGACCGAAGAAGATCTAAGTTGGATTAGGGATTTATCACAGCATCCTAAAGTAGTTGCTATTGGAGAAATGGGATTAGATTACTATTGGGATAAATCGCCAAAAGAGATACAAAAAGAAGTATTTAGAAAGCAAATTCAGCTAGCAAAAGAAGTGAATCTGCCAATTATTATTCATAACCGTGATGCAACTGAGGATGTTGTGAAGATATTACAGGAGGAAAACGCTAGTGAAGTTGGAGGAATTATGCACTGTTTCACAGGTAGTTTAGAGGTTGCAAAACAGTGTATGGAGATGAATTTCTACATTTCATTTGGTGGACCAGTGACGTTTAAGAATGCAAAGAAACCAAAGGAAGTAGTCAAAGAAATTCCAATGGACCGGTTATTAATTGAAACAGATTGCCCTTATTTAACTCCCCACCCATACAGAGGAAAACGTAATGAGCCGAGTTATGTGAGATATGTGGCTGAACAGATTTCTGAGTTAAGAGGAGTAAGTTTTGAAGAAGTTGCAGGAAAAACGTCCGACAATGCAATGAAAGTATTCGGCATAACTCGATAACGAACGTTGTCGAGTTATGGAGGAGCTTGTCCACTTAAAGGATAAATCAATCAGTTCTACATGTCTATTTTTCCTCATAGTATATCTTTGTCGATAACTCTTGCTTCACTTTTTTCATAATTTTAAGCATAATTATGATTACGTTGGAAAAATGAGACAACGTCAGAAGGGTTGACAAGAAGAAAGATACTCTATATAATCCACGAGGAAGAAGGAGGCGGTTTTCATTTTAAGCAAAAATGTAAAAAAGCTGTTTTCCGAGAAAGTCTTAAAAAACAAATTTGTCCTTTCCGCTACTAGTTTACTAGTATTGGGAACAGGTACTGCATTTGGTACATACGAGATGACGAAAGAAACAGTCTTACTTACCGTAAACGGTAAAGAGGAGAGAGTTCGTACTCATGCAGAAACTGTAAATGATTTGCTAGAAGAAAGAGATATAGATACAAGGAAGGAAGATGACATATTACCTTCAGTCAATCAAAAGATTAAAGATAATATGGAAATCACCTATAAAGCAGCAAAGCCAATTAAAGTTGCAATGGGTGATGAACGAAGGACAATTTGGACAACAGCGGATACAGTAAAAGAACTGATACAACAAGAAAACCTGGATGTCACAGAGCATGATCAAATTAAACCAGCTTTAGATACAGTAATAGAAAGCGATTTGTCATTAACAATTGATAAAGCATTTCAGATTACACTAAATGTTGGCGGAGAAAAACAACAAGTATGGACGACTTCGACTACTGTCGCTGACTTTTTAAAAAATCAAAACGTTAAATTGAATGAATTAGATAAAGTTGAACCGGCTCTGACAGAAGAAGTAGCTGAAAAGAGAGATATTACGGTTACACGGGTAGAAAAAGTCACCGATGTAGTGGAAGAACCAATAGCCTTTGATGTTGTAACGAAAAAAGATAACAACATCGAAAAAGGAAGTCAGAAAGTGCTTGAGTCCGGTAAAGAAGGAAAGCAAGAGAAACATTTTGAAGTCATTTTGGAAAATGGAAAAGAAATTTCTAGGAAACTACTTAAAACAGAAACAGTCCAAGAAAGTGAAGATCGTGTGGTTGCCTTAGGTACAAAGGTAGTGCAACAAACAAGCACTGTATCTCGCGGAAATGATTCTGTTGCAAGGGAATTTTATGTAAGTTCAACAGCATATACAGCAAGCTGTAATGGCTGTTCAGGTACAACAGCTACAGGTATTAATTTACGTGCCAATCCTAACGCTAAGGTAATTGCAGTTGATCCTAATGTGATTCCATTAGGAACTAAGGTTTACGTCGAAGGCTATGGATATGCAGTTGCTGGAGATACAGGTTCCGCTATTAAAGGGAATAAGATTGATGTATTCTTCCCTTCAAAATCAGCTGCCTATCGATGGGGTTCGAAGAGAGTAAAAATAAAAATTTTAGAATAGATCATAACAGAGGATGTTTAGTCCTCTGTTTTTTATTTTTTATTACTTAGCTGTAAACCTTTTGTTCAAACTCTGAGCATTGTATACTGTTTATATTCTCTTTAGGTAAGAATAGATACTAACAATGAAGTTCTTCACTACATAAGACGTAATAGCAGTTAAAAAAGTTTCAAGTTTTTTGGAGGAAATAATGAAAATAAAAGAAATTATTGTTGTTGAAGGAAAAGATGATACAACAGCCATTAAACGAGCAGTTGATGCCGATACAATAGAAACAAATGGCTCATCGATTGGAGATGCTGTCATTGAGCAAATAAAGCTCGCACAACAAACGAGAGGCGTTATTTTATTCACAGATCCCGATTTTCCAGGGGAGAAAATTAGAAAAACAATTGCTGAGCTTGTTCCAGGATGTAAGCATGCATTTTTACCAAAGAATGAAGCAAGACCAAAGCGAGGAAAGGGCATTGGAGTAGAACATGCTTCCATCGATGCCATCCAACAGGCACTTGAATCTGTGAAGGAAGAGATGACAGAATTTGTAAGTGAGATTGAGTTTGAGGATTTATTAGATGCAGGCTTAATAGGCGGGAATCAAGCAAAAGATCGACGAGAAAGACTAGGGATACTATTAAAAATTGGTTATACAAATGGAAAACAACTTCATAAAAGGCTGCAGATGTTTCAAATCAGTAAAGCGGAATTCATTCATGCAGTAAAGAAGATTCTACAGGAGGAAACTAAATAATGATAAAAGATATCGCAACTCCAGTAAGAACAAAAGCCATTTTAGAAAAGTATGGATTTTCTTTTAAAAAAAGCTTAGGTCAAAATTTCTTAATTGAACCAAATGTCCTTTCAAGAATTGTAGATCATGCTAATGTGACAGAAAAAACAGGGGTTATAGAGATAGGTCCTGGAATTGGTGCATTAACTGAGCAGCTTGCACGAAGAGCTAAGAAGGTAGTAGCCTTTGAAATAGACAAACGCCTTCTTCCGATCTTAAATGAAACATTAAGCCCATATGAAAATATAACAGTTATTCATCAGGATGTATTGGAAGCTGATTTGAAAAAAGCAATTGAAGAAAATTTTAGCGATTGTGAAGAGATTATGGTTGTGGCAAATCTCCCTTACTATGTAACAACACCAATCATTATGAAATTGCTAGAAGATAAGCTTCCTCTCAAGGGAATTGTTGTTATGCTTCAAAAGGAGGTAGCAGACAGAATATCAGCCGCTCCATCAACAAAGGAGTATGGATCACTTTCGATTGCTGTTCAATACTATACAGAGGCTAAGACCGTTATGACAGTGCCTAAGACAGTGTTTGTTCCGCAACCTAATGTAGATTCAGCTATTATCCGATTGTTAGTAAGAGACAAGCCTACTGTAGAAGTGGAAGATGAAGACTTCTTTTTCAAAATTGTAAGAGCGAGTTTTGCACAACGAAGAAAAACTCTTTTAAATAACCTTGTTCATTTTATTCCAAATGGCAAGGAATTAAAAGCAAAGATCGAAGAAACATTGGAGCATGTTGAGGTTGACGGAAAAAGGAGAGGAGAGTCTCTTTCTATTGAGGAATTCGCCAAATTAAGTGATGCATTAGCAAAGGTTGTAAAATAAATAAAAAAGCAGAAGATCCAGGCAACATAAGTCTCGATCTCCTGCTTTTTACTTTGTTTATATCCCCATGATATAAATCACCAAAAGCAAAAAACTACATAGGCTAGAAAAGGATACATTTTATACATGGTAAAAGATTACTTGAAGTGTATAAGAGATCTTGAAGCCTGATTAATGGGTAAATAAAGTGTTCAGGTGAATCATTCATTGGAGTGATATAACATGCAAGTAAAAATTGGAGATGTTGTAGTAAGAAAATCCTATAACTTAGATTTGTTATTTAGAGTGATTGATGTCATTTCATCTGCTTCAGGAGAGCAGATTGCAATTTTACATGGTGATGAAGTGAGATTAATAGCTGATGCTGACTGTAGTGATTTAGTTCTTGTAGATGAGGCAGAGAGAAATTCCCGAAAGCAGAGAGAAAAAGAACGAATTGATCAATCTTATCATTTATTTAGGCAGGATTATCAGCTTCTAAGGGAAAAGCAGGAGTACTATGCAACATCCAGCTATAGCCATAATGAAGAGTTTTTCCATATGCCGGGGAGAGTCCTGCATGTTGATGGAGATCCACTTTATTTACAAAAGTGCTTGGCTTTATATGAGAAGATTGGTGTACCGGTTAATGGTGTTCACCTTAATGAAAAAGAGATGCCGGAAAAAATCACAGAGCTCCTATCAAAATATCGACCTGATATATTAGTTGTGACCGGACATGATGCATACTCAAAACATAAGGGAAACATTGACGATATCAACGCCTATAGACATTCCAAGCATTTTGTTCAAACTGTCCGTAATGCAAGAAATAAGGTACCACACCTTGATCAGCTTGTAATCTTTGCTGGGGCATGTCAGTCTCACTTTGAATCTTTGATACGTGCAGGGGCTAATTTTGCAAGCTCTCCTTCAAGAGTAAACATTCATGCACTAGATCCTGTATATATTGTTGCTAAAATAAGCTTTACTCCTTTTGTAGAAAGAATAAATGTATGGGAAGTCCTTCGTAACACATTAACAAGGGAAAAAGGTCTTGGTGGTGTGGAAACAAGAGGAGTATTAAGGACAGGAATGCCGTATAGAAAGCCAACAACACAATAAACTTGCGCCGCTTACGTATCATATGTAAGTGGCTTTTTCTGTTTCTGTAAAACGTCCTGTTGTTTGTGGGGCTCAATGTGGTTTTTAAGGAGATTGAAATGATGAATCTTCAAGAAATTTTTTGATAAAATTCTATAAGATTTTTAATGGAGGTCATTATTTGATATTCAGTATTTTTTAAGATTTTTCTATAAAAATAACCCGTACACAGAGGGAAATGAGATAAAAAATGAACGTTTGAAAAGAAAATTATAAAAAACATTCATTTTCATACATAAAAGAGGGAATGATTGTTCAAACTAACCATAACAAAGTGAGAATTTTGTTGAAAACATTTTATTGACAGTAGTGAAAAATTACTGTTATAATTTTAATTTTATTTGACTTACATAGGCGGAAGGTTGTATAATCATATTAGTGAGGTGGATGCAATGGGAAAAACTCTAACGGATATTAAAAAGTCCTTGGATGGTAATCTTGGCAGACGACTAACTCTTAAAGCTAATGGTGGTCGTAGAAAAACGATAGAACGCTGTGGTGTGCTAGCAGAAACCTATCCATCTGTCTTTGTTATTGAGCTTGATCAAGATGAAAATTCATTTGAACGAGTATCTTACAGCTATGCCGATGTATTAACCGAAACAGTGCAATTAACATTTTTTGAAGATACAACAGGTTCGTTTGCAGTTAGTGGACAGTAGACATCAATGTTTACTGTTTTTTCTTTTGTCTAAAAGTGATCTTATTAACGTCTTCATTACATATATCTTTTGTTTTATGCAAATACTAAATAATGCCGCAGTACTATCTCTTTCTTTTACATTCCAAGCTTATCCTTTGAAAGGTGTGGTCGACATGGGCAGACGTCGTCGTGGAATGATGTCGGAAGACTTTAAATATGAGTTAGCAAAAGACTTAGGTTTTTACGATACAGTAAAAGAAGAAGGCTGGGGAGCTATTCGATCACGGGATGCTGGTAATATGGTAAAGCGTGCAATTGAATTAGCACAACAACAGCTTGCCCAACAAAATAATGTAAATCAGTAATGATAGCGGCGGGGCTGGCTAAAATTACTCACTTATTCAGTTTGATAAGTGAGGTTTTGGTCAGCCCTTTCTTTCTATATGAAATTTACTATAAATTCTAGCTTTTTTGAATTAGTGACATAATCGTGGTCAATGATAGTGAAAACTGTTTCATTTCAACTGGAATTGTCGAAAAAGGCAATACAATACCTGCTTTTGTGGTACAATGTTGATACAATTTTTAGATCGTTTAAGTAGGTGATGACAATGCGTGTATTAGAAAAAGCACCAGCGAAAATAAATTTGTCACTTGATGTACTAAAGAAACGTGACGATGGCTTTCATGAAGTTAAAATGATTATGACAACAATAGATTTAGCTGATCGGGTTGAACTTATTGATCTACCTTACAATGAAATTCGAATTGTATCACATAATCGTTTTGTGCCAGACGATCAAAGGAACTTAGCCTATCAAGCTGCACGACTTTTGAAGGAGCGCTATCAAGTTAATAGAGGTGTTTCCATATCTATAACAAAAACAATTCCTGTTGCAGCAGGGTTAGCAGGTGGAAGCAGTGATGCTGCAGCAACTTTACGTGGCTTAAATAAGCTATGGAGTCTTGGGCTGACTCTTGATGAATTGGCTACTCTTGGTGCGGAAATTGGTTCTGATGTTTCATTCTGTGTATACGGAGGAACGGCCTTAGCAACAGGTAGAGGAGAGATTATTCATCATATAGATCCACCTCCACATTGCTGGGTTGTGTTGGCGAAACCAACGATAGGGGTTTCAACAGCTGATGTTTATAAGAATCTAAATCTCCAAAAAATAAAGCATCCTAATGTTGAGGGAATGATAGATGCTTTACATAAAAATGACTATGATCAAATTTGTACACTTATGGGAAATGTATTAGAAAGTGTTACTTTACGAATGCATCCGGAGGTGGCTAACATAAAGGATCAAATGAAAAGGTTTGGCGCAGATGCCGTATTAATGAGTGGAAGTGGACCAACAGTCTTTGGCTTGGTTCAATATGAATCGCGTTTGCCACGAGTTTACAATGGATTAAGGGGTTTTTGTGATCAGGTTTTTGCAGTAAGAATGCTTGGTGAACGAAACATCCTTGATTAAATACGGATATTAAGTTATATTTACAATAATAATATTCGGATTTTGGAGGTTGCCAGTTCATGAAATTTCGTCGTAGTGGTCGACTTGTTGATATGACAAACTACTTGCTTCATCATCCACATTCTTTAGTGCCGTTAACCCATTTTTCTGAAAAGTATCAATCTGCTAAATCCTCTATAAGTGAAGACTTAACCATTATTAAAGAAACTTTTGAGCAGCAAGGAATAGGAACGTTGTTAACAGTTCCTGGTGCAGCTGGTGGAGTCAAATTCATACCAAAGGTTGCGATAAGTGAAGCAAAGCAATTTATTGAAGAACTTTGTGAATTTATTGCAAAGCCGGAGAGGCTACTGCCGGGTGGATACTTATACTTAACTGATTTATTAGGCACTCCTTCTATTGTTAATAAAATAGGCCGGCTTTTTGCAACTGTTTTTAGTAACAGGAAGATCGATGTTGTTATGACTGTTGCAACAAAAGGGATTCCATTGGCTTATGCAGTAGCAGCACAACTGGATGTACCGGTGGTTATTGTAAGGAAAGACAGTAAGGTAACAGAAGGATCAACTGTAAGTATTAATTATGTTTCAGGCTCATCTAAGCGTATACAAACCATGCTGCTAGCTAAACGAAGCTTAAAAGAGGGATCTAATGTATTAATCATAGATGACTTCATGAAAGCAGGAGGCACCATAAATGGGATGGTAAGCCTTCTTGAGGAGTTTAAGGCAAAGGTAGCAGGGATCGGTGTTTTAGTCGAGACAGAGGGCGTTGAAGAGCGGTTGGTGGATCAATATGTTTCACTAGTGAAATTAGCTGATGTCGACGTTCGTGAACGAAATATCCAAGTAACAGACGGAAGTTACTTCCAAATTGTTAATGAAGAAAAGATTGGAGAGGATTTGAATGAGAACAGTTAGTACAAGCAATGCACCAGCAGCAATTGGACCATATTCACAAGGAATTATTGTTAATAACGTATTCTACAGCTCAGGTCAAATACCGTTAACAGCTGAGGGAGAAATGGTGACAGGTGATGTTGTTGAACAAACACATCAAGTGTTTCAAAATCTGAAGGCTGTACTTGAGGAAGCAGGTGCTTCTTTAGAAACGGTTATTAAAGCAACAGTCTTTCTTCAGGATATGAATTCATTTGTTCCGTTTAATGAAGTTTATGGTCAATACTTCTCGGAGCATAAACCAGCCCGTTCATGTGTCGAAGTAGCAAGACTACCTAAAGATGCATTAGTTGAAATAGAAGTTATTGCGTTAATTAAATAATATCTTTTGCCAATCACAAACTGTGATTGGTTTTTTTGTTTTGAGAATAGTTAATAGGTTCTATCAATGAAGATGATTGGAGCGGAAATTAACAGGTTCAAACAAGAAAATGTCGATAAAAATTTCTTTATAAAATTGGTATTCTTTTTAGATGAAGGAAGAAATTGTTGGTTTTCACTATTTTTTGTCAATAAATTTGCCCAAAAATAAAAAAATTTCAAAATAAGGGAGGAATAATAAAAAAAACGTTGAATTAAGTAACTAAAGTTTTTCATATGGGGGAAAAGGTGGTGAACAGAATGGAAGTTACAGACGTAAGATTACGCCGCGTAAATACCGAAGGACGTATGAGAGCAATTGCCTCTATTACGTTAGATCATGAGTTTGTTGTACATGATATTCGCGTAATTGATGGTAATAACGGTCTCTTTGTTGCGATGCCAAGTAAGCGCACTCCTGACGGTGAATTCAGAGATATTGCACACCCTATTAATTCTAGTACACGCGGAAAAATTCAAGATGCTGTATTAGCAGAATATCATCGTTTAGGTGAGTTAGAAGTAGAATTTGAAGAAGCAGGTGCTTCATAAAATAAAGATAAGGACTTTGCCTAATTGGGCAAAGTTCTTTTTAATTTGTCATTATCACAAGTTAAGAACAACCAACCTCTCCATTATCCCACTTACCATCTACTTTTCAGACTTTTTAAAAATAATGAACTTTCCTGTCACAAACGTGCGAAAAGCAAAACTTATGCTAAAATTAGAAATATCGTGTACTTTTTTTTGTTGTCTTGAAATAGGACTTATTTTAAGATATATTTTTTATGGATAAAAAGGTGTACTATTATAAACATTCTATAGATTACTTCTAATTGGGGGCCTAAATAATGGATAAACGGTATGCAGTAATTCTAGCTGCAGGTCAAGGCACAAGAATGAAATCTTCTTTATATAAAGTATTACATCCTGTTTGCGGAAAGCCTATGGTCCAGCATGTTTTAGATCAAGTGTCACAACTAACTTTATCTAAAATTGTAACGATTGTTGGTCACGGAGCAGAAAAGGTAAAGTCTCAGTTAGGTGACCAAACAGAATATGCTTTGCAAAGTGAACAACTAGGAACAGCACATGCTGTTATGCAGGCTGCTCCGTTTTTAGAAAATGAAGAAGGAACAACCATTGTTATTTGTGGCGATACACCGTTAATAACATCAGAAACAATGGCTGCTCTTTTGTCACATCATCAAGAGTCACAAGCAAAGGCAACAGTTTTGACAGCTAAAGCGGAAGATCCAACTGGATATGGGCGTATAGTTCGTAACGATAAGGGAACGGTAGAAAAGATAGTTGAGCATAAAGATGCGAGTGAAATAGAACGAGAACTAACAGAAATTAATACCGGTACATATTGCTTTGATAATAAGGAATTATTTGAAGCCTTAAGCCATGTATCAAACGATAACGTCCAAGGTGAATATTATCTTCCAGATGTGATTGAGATCCTACAAAAAGAAGGGAAAATTGTTTCTGCTTATCAAACTTCATCTTTTGATGAAACATTAGGTGTAAACGACCGAATTGCTTTATCACAAGCAGAAAAAATAATGAAGCAACGCATTAATAAAGAACATATGAAAAACGGGGTAACATTGATAGATCCTGATTCAACATATATTTCTGCTGAGACATCTATTGGTAAAGATACCGTGATTTATCCAGGGACAATGATTATTGGGAAAACAGTTATTGGTGAAGATTGTATCATCGGACCAAATACAGAAATAAAAGACTGCCACATTAACAATGCAACATCAATTAAGCATTCGGTTGCTCATGATAGTGAAATAGGTGCTTCCGTTTCAATTGGTCCTTTCGCACATATACGCCCACTTTCGACAATATCTGATGAAGTGAAAATTGGTAATTTTGTTGAAGTGAAAAAATCTAAAATGGGCAAAGGCAGCAAAGCATCACATCTAAGCTATATTGGAGATGCAGAGGTTGGTGCTGACGTAAACCTTGGATGTGGATCAATAACTGTTAACTATGATGGAAAAAATAAATATCTAACGAAAATAGAAGACGGTGCATTCATTGGCTGTAACTCAAACCTAATTGCACCTGTTACGATTGGAAAAGGTGCATATGTTGCTGCTGGTTCAACAGTAACAAATGATGTACCAGAAAAAGCATTGTCAGTTGCACGGTCAAGACAAGTAAATAAAGAGAATTATGTCGACCGATTAAATAATAAAAATTCCTAATGGAGGTTTTCACTTTACCATGTCAAATCGCTATGGAGATTCTAATTTAAAAATATTTGCACTCAATTCCAACCCGGCTCTCGCAAAAGAAATAGCGGATATTGTTGGTGTTGATTTAGGTAAAAGCTCTGTTACCCGTTTTAGTGATGGAGAAATTCAAATAAATATTGAAGAAAGTATTCGTGGTTGTGACGTTTATGTTATTCAATCAACAAGTGATCCTGTAAATGAGCACTTAATGGAATTGTTAATTATGATCGATGCCTTAAAGCGTGCATCAGCAAAAACAATTAACATTGTTATCCCTTACTATGGTTATGCGAGACAAGATCGTAAGGCAAGAGCAAGGGAGCCAATTACAGCTAAGCTTGTAGCGAATCTTTTAGAGACTGCCGGTTCTACTCGTGTTATTACACTGGATCTTCATGCACCACAGATTCAAGGATTCTTTGATATTCCGATTGATCATCTAATGGGGGTACCAATTTTAGGTGAGTATTTCTTAGGGAAGAATTTAGAGGATATTGTCATTGTTTCTCCTGATCATGGTGGCGTGACAAGAACTCGTAAATTAGCTGATAAACTAAAAGCTCCAATTGCGATTATTGACAAAAGACGTCCAAGACCAAATGTGGCAGAAGTTATGAACATTGTTGGTAATATTGAAGGGAAAACAGCAATTTTGATTGACGATATTATCGATACAGCTGGTACTATTACATTAGCTGCCAATGCACTAGAAGAAAACGGTGCAAAAGAAGTTTATGCTTGCTGTACCCACCCTGTTTTATCTGGACCTGCTATTGAACGTATTGCTAACTCAAAAATAAAAGAATTAGTTGTAACAAACTCAATTCTTCTGCCTGAAGAAAAAAGAATTGATAAACTAGTTGAACTTTCAGTAGCACCTTTAATTGGAGAAGCAATTATTCGTGTTCATGAAAAGCAATCAGTAAGTTTACTTTTTGATTAATAGAACTAAAACCTATTCAAGTCATTATGATTTGGATAGGTTTTTTTATTGCTGTAAATTATAGAATGTCACTCCAGGCGCCATCGGCTCGAGGTCATAATTCGACTAGGAATTGAAGGTACAGAACATCTTCTATTCCTTGTTGAATTATGCTTTTCATAGATAGGCGGGCGCCTTGCGCTTTTGTATTTATCGACAAGTTTTTGCAAAAAATGTTTATACCTTTCACATTATGGGCAAACAATATATAAGAACGAATTTCGTTAGGAAGGTGTAAACTATGACAACACTACAAGCAGTTAAAAGAACTGAATTCACTAATTCTGCAAAAAGAAAGGTACGTGAATCGGGGCAAATTCCAGCAATTATTTATGGTAAAAAAGTTGAAAGTAAGCCAGTAGCTTTAGATAGCATTGAACTTATTAAAACATTACGAGAAGAAGGAAAAAATACAGTAATTAATCTAGATGTAGATGGCTCATCACATGCTGTTATGCTATATGATATGCAAACAGATCCTTTAAAGAATGAAATTGTTCATGCTGACTTTCATATAGTAGACATGCAGGCAGACGTAGAGGTAGAAGTACCTCTTCATTTGACTGGTGAAGCTCAAGGAGTAAAGGACGGAGGCGTTCTTCAACAATCTTTACATGAAGTTACAATAAGCGCAAAACCAGGACAAATTCCACAAACAATTGATATTGATATTGCAAATTTAGCTGTAAATGATGCCCTTTATATAAAGGACTTAACATCAAGCGGTCAATATCAATTTGTACAGGATGAGGAACAGGTTGTTGCGTCAATCTTACCTCCTCAGCAGGAAGAAGAAATTGATAGTGGTGAAGAACAAGAACCAGGAACTCCAACAAATGAAGAAGGCCGAGAGCATAACGAGGAATAATTTCCAGTTAGCTTAGGTGCAAATAAAGTCTAAAAGTGTCAGTTTTTCATCCTTTATATCGACTTAAAGGAAAATGGAAAGCTGGCACTTTACTTTTGTTCAGAGAATGAATATGCTAAATAAGATGAATAGAATAAAATATTAGTGAAAACTTGAACACGCGATATTGAAATAGATGATTTGATGTGGTTAGGAGGGTATATATGAAACTCATCGTCGGGCTAGGAAATCCGGGTAGGCAGTATGAAAATACAAGACATAATGTAGGATTTAAAGTAATTGATCAACTTTCTGAGGATTTATCAATCCCTCTTGATCGCCAAAAGTATAATGGCATTTATGGAATAGGACATATTTCAGGAGAGAAAGTCATATTATTAAAACCACTCACCTACATGAATTTATCTGGAGAATGTATACGGCCCTTAATGGATTTTTATGATATGAATGTTGAGGATTTAGTTGTGATATATGACGATCTAGATTTACCTGTTGGTAAAATACGACTGCGAGCCAAAGGAAGTGCTGGTGGTCATAATGGGATAAAATCGATGATTCAGCACTTGGGAACCCAAGAATTTAACAGAATTCGAGTTGGAATTGACCGACCAACAAATGGAATGAAGATTTCAGATTATGTGCTTGGCCAATTTACGGAGGCTGATTTGCAAGGCATTAATGAGGCAATCAGTTATTCTGCAAAAGCATGTGAAAGCTGGATTCAACAACCATTTGTACAAGTAATGAATGAATATAATTAGTTAACCGGGTACGTGATGGGTTTTTAGCCTTTATCATGTATAACCTCCTGAACGAAGGTCCATACTATCAGTAAAAACATACCTTTCAGGAGGCTAAACATGGCTTTGCATTATTATTGTAGACACTGTGGTGTGAAGGTTGGAAGCCTTGATAATCAATCACTTTCTAGTCAGCAGCTAGGATTTGATTCTTTAACCAATGACGAACGTCAAGAAATGATTACCTACCAACAAAATGGAGATATGCATGTTAAAACAATTTGCGAGGACTGCCAGGATGCACTACATAGAAACCCTGATCTTCACCAAGTGGATAATTTGATTCAGTAAGGGCTTTGGGTGATACCCAAGGCATTTTTCTGTTTTGATGTGGTGAGTCCTCAATTCAACATGTCTATGGTAAAGTACCTTACCATTTATGAACTAAAATCAAATATATATTACAGTTTAACTAATTGATCAATTGAGAGGGGGGCTCTAGCTTGAATAGTTTGCAGCAATATTTTTATCATAATGATGATTTCAAAACCGTTGTATCTGGTATTGAGGAAGGACTAAAAGAACAGCTTGTTGCGGGCCTATCCGGTTCGGCAAGAACTGTTTTTACAGCATCACTGTATCATGAACTAAATAAGTCAATCTTGATTGTGACACATAACCTCTTCCAGGCTCAAAAAGTCTATGAGGATTTGCTAAACCTAATTAAAGAGGATGTGTACCTGTATCCTGTTAATGATTTAATTGCATCAGAGGTAGCTATTGCAAGCCCTGAATTAAAATCACAAAGAATAGAAGTTCTTAATCGACTGTCAGAGGGTAAACATTCTATTGTAGTTGCACCGGTAGCTGGTGTGAGAAGATTGCTTCCACCGAAACAGCTATGGAAGCAAAAGCAATTCAACTTATCATTAGGACAAGATATCGAGCTCGATAACTATATCCAAGATTTTATTGCTTTAGGATATGAAAGAGTAGACATGGTCAGCTCTCCAGGGGAATTTAGTGTTCGTGGTGGAATTCTTGATATATATCCTTTAACTGAAGAAAATGCAATTCGAATTGAACTGTTTGATACTGAAATTGACTCTATACGTTCTTTTAATATAGATGATCAAAGATCAGTAGAAATGTTAAAAATGATAACGATTGGGCCTGCTGTTGAAATACTAATAGATGCAGAAGCAAGAAATCGAAGCATAGAAGGTATTGAAGCGGGCTTAGCGAAGAATTTAAAAAAGCTAAAAAATGAGCAACAGAAGGAAATGCTTCTTGAGCATATTCAATATGATTTGGAGCGCCTGCGTAATAATCAGTTTAGTCACGATCTATTTAAGTATTCTTCTCTCCTATATGAGCAGCCTACTAGTTTACTAGATTATTTTCCTACTGATTCAATCGTAATTTTGGATGAAATCAGTAGGATTCACGAAACATATGATCAATTGGAACGGGAAGAGGCAGAGTGGTTTACCGGCTTACTTGAAGAAGGAAGGATTTTACAGGATATAAAGGTTTCACATTCGTATATGGATGTAATGACAAAAAGTAAACATCCTTCTATCTATCTTTCACTTTTCTTAAGACATGTGCCACATACAAGTCCACAAAATATATTAAATATATCTTGTAAACAAATGCAAAATTTCCATGGTCAGATGCATGTTTTAAAGAATGAACTTGAACGCTTTCAAAAAGCTCAATATTCTGTTGTGTTCTTAGGTGTAAATGATGAAAGAACAAAAAAGCTTGAGGATGTATTAGAGGACTATGAAATTCAGGCAAAAATATTGGGGCAAAACGATCCATTAATCGCTGGTCAAATTTCAATTGTTCAAGGAGATTTACAAACAGGATTTGAACTACCAATGCAAAAGCTTGCTGTGATCACGGAGGAAGAGCTTTTTAAGAAACGTGTGAAAAAGCAGGTTAGAAGGCAAAAGCTTTCGAATGCAGAGCGAATAAAAAGCTATTCAGAACTAGAAATTGGCGATTATGTTGTTCATGTTAATCATGGGATTGGTAAATATCTTGGTATTGAAACACTTGAAATAAACGGGATTCACAAGGATTATTTAAATATAAGATATCAGGGCAGTGATCAGCTCTATGTACCAGTTGAACAGATTGACCAAGTGCAAAAATATGTTGGTTCTGAAGGCAAGGAACCTAAGATTTACAAGCTTGGAGGAAATGACTGGCGCAGGGTTAAGAAGAAGGTTGAGTCTTCGGTTCAAGACATTGCAGATGATTTAATCAAATTATATGCTGAACGTGAAGCAAGTGAAGGATATGCATTCTCACCAGACGGTGAAATGCAGAAAGAATTCGAATTGGCCTTTCCATATCAAGAAACAGAAGATCAGATGCGTTCAATACAAGAAATTAAGAAGGATATGGAGCGTCTTCGTCCAATGGACCGTCTTTTATGTGGAGATGTTGGATATGGAAAAACAGAGGTTGCGATCCGTGCAGCATTTAAAGCTATTGCAGATGGTAAACAAGTTGCACTGCTAGTTCCAACCACTATTTTAGCTCAACAACACTTTGAAACCGTTAGAGAACGTTTTCAAGACTATCCTATTAACGTTGGTCTCTTAAGCCGTTTTAGAACTAGAAAAGAAATTACAGAAACAACAAAGGGATTAGGTAACGGTACCGTTGATATGGTTATTGGGACACATCGCCTTCTGTCTAAGGATATAAAATATAAGGACCTAGGATTGCTAATCATTGATGAAGAGCAACGTTTCGGTGTTACACATAAGGAAAAGATCAAACAATTAAAGGCGAATGTAGATGTGCTTACGTTAACAGCTACTCCAATTCCAAGAACCTTACACATGTCCATGTTAGGAGTAAGGGATTTATCTGTAATTGAAACGCCACCAGAAAATCGTTTTCCGGTTCAAACATATGTTGTTGAATACAATGGTGCACTCGTTCGAGAATCAATTGAAAGAGAAATGTCTCGTGGAGGTCAAGTTTTCTTTCTATATAACCGGGTAGAGGATATTGAAAGAAAAGCAGAGGAAATTTCTATGCTAGTACCTGATGCAAGGGTCACATATGCACACGGGAAAATGACTGAAAATGAGTTAGAATCTGTCATGTTAAGCTTCCTTGAGGGAGAATATGATGTGTTAGTAAGCACAACGATTATTGAAACCGGTGTAGATATTCCTAACGTTAACACGCTTATTGTTAATGATGCAGATAAGATGGGACTATCACAGCTTTATCAGCTGAGAGGACGAGTAGGTCGATCCAACCGGGTAGCTTATGCGTATTTTACGTATCGCAAAGATAAGGTGCTTACAGAAGTTGCTGAAAAAAGGTTACAAGCTATTAAGGAATTTACCGAATTAGGCTCAGGCTTTAAGATTGCAATGAGGGACCTTTCCATAAGGGGAGCAGGTAATCTATTGGGAGCCCAGCAGCATGGATTCATTGATTCTGTTGGTTTTGACTTGTATTCACAAATGCTGAAAGAAGCTATTGAAGAAAGACAAACTGATAAGCCGAAACGAAAAACAATCGATGTTGAAATTGATCTTCAAGTGGATGCATATTTACCGGAATCATATATTACAGATGGCCGTCAGAAGATCGATATGTATAAACGCTTTAGGTCAATTACTGAATTACAAGAGCTAGTAGAGTTGCAAGAAGAAATGATGGATCGCTTTGGAGAATATCCAGTAGAAGTAGATTATCTGTTCCAAATTGCCAAATTGAAGGTTTTTGCTATCCAAGAACGAGTTGAGTTAATTAAGCAGGATAAAGAAGTCATCACAATTCTCATAGAAGAAGAAGCCAGCAATTTAATTGATGGTCAAAAACTGTTTGATTTAAGTAATAAATATCAGCGAATCGTTGGTTTAGGAATGGAAGGCAGTAAATTAAAGCTAACAGTTAATACAAAAGGATTAGCTGTTGAGAAATGGCTTGGTATTACGACTGAACTTTTAAATGGGTTATCTCAAGTGAAAAAGGAAGAAATTCTTCAATAAAATAGGTTTAATAAGTGCGCATAAAGGATATTATTAATAGTTGCTTATCACTTTTATCTTAAAAAATCCGGTAAAGGATGTATATTACTCGAATGGTGAAGGATACTATTTTTAACAAACGATGATTGTTACATAGAAAAAAGCTCCTGTTTAATAAGAGGTTTTAATTATTATTTATGTTGTATGCAGGATCAACAATCGTCAATTTCCTATCATCCGATGAAAGTGAGGCAACGTAAGATGAAAGCAACTGGTATTGTTCGTCGCATTGATGATTTAGGTCGCGTAGTAATTCCAAAGGAAATTCGTAGGACATTACGAATTAGAGAAGGAGATCCATTAGAAATATTTGTGGATCGTGATGGTGAGGTCATTTTAAAGAAATATTCGCCAATCAGTGAGCTTAGCGACTTTTCTAAGGAATATGCAGATGCCCTATATGATAGTTTAGGTCATCCAGTTTTAATCTGTGATAGAGACACATTCATTGCTGTATCTGGTGGTTCAAAAAAGGAATACCTTAATAAGAACATCGGTGAAGTTGTCGAGCAGGTTATGGAGGAAAGAAACTCTGTTTTAAAAGCAGATGCTGGAGAAATTCAGGTCGTAGAAGGATTAAATGAAGATATTAAATCATATACGATTGGACCAATTGTGGCCAATGGTGACCCAATTGGAGCAGTCATTATTCTTTCCAAAGAGCAATCAATTGGTGAAGTTGAGCATAAGGCTGTAGAAACAGCTGCAGGATTTTTAGCTCGCCAAATGGAACAATAAGCTAGAAAAGGGGTGGCAATATTGCCACCCCTTTTGCTTTATTAAGAAGGCTATTCAAATATGCTATAATCGGATAGAGGATTTGGAGAGGAGACGGAATGAATAGTCAGAAAAACCATATAAACAAGGCCATGCAAGGTGCAATGATTTTGACTTTAGCGGGTTTGCTTACAAAAATCTTCAGTGCAGCTTACCGAGTCCCATATCAAAATATCGTCGGGGATATTGGTTTTTATATTTATCAACAAGTGTATCCCTTTTATGGAATGAGTGTGATTTTAGCAACTTCCGGCTTTCCGGTGATGATCTCAAAGGTAATGAGTGATTATGGATATGGTCATTCTATAAAGGTCCGCTCAAAAATAATGACAATTACTCTCTTGTACCTTATTGCCTTTGGCATGACTTTATCAATTTTCTTATACATATTATCAGCCCCCTTATCCATTTTTATGGGAGACATACATTTAGAACCATTGATTCAATTAGCTTCTGTTTCATTTTTAATTGTTCCCTTTGTTTCATTGTTACGAGGACATTTTCAAGCTGATCAAAACATGAATCCAACAGCTACTTCTCAAGTGGTTGAACAAGGTATTAGAGTATCCTTTATTTTATTAAGCTCATACTTTTTAATTAGAGAAGGCTTTGATTTATATATTGTAGGTCAAGGTGCTATCCTTTCTTCCATTATCGGCAGCTTAGCTGGGTTATTAATACTAATTTATATTTGGGTGAAAAAGGGTTATCGATTTAGTTGGAACCTTACTGCTCCTGTTTCAACCTGGAAAATAGTAAAAACTTTACTTACATACAGTTTAACAATTGGAATAAGTAGTTTATTGCTTATCCTTATTCAGTTAATAGATGCATTAAATTTGTATTCTCTCTTAGTAAATGGAGGTATGGAGGAAGAAGCCGCAAAGACATTAAAGGGTGTATATGACAGAGGACAGCCTTTAATACAATTAGGAACCGTAGTAGCTACTTCCTTTGCTTTATCTTTAGTACCGGCAATTGCCAATGCTAAGGTTAATAATGATGAAGGATTTATCCGTGAAAAATTAAGGCTTTCATTAAAGCTATGCTTTGTTATAGGCGCAGGTGCCTCTGGAGGACTAATAGTCTTAATGAAGTCTATTAATACAATGTTGTTCAGAAATTCATCAGGTACTGAAGTTTTAATGATTCTAAGTGGTTCCGTTTTATTTACATCCATATGTTTAACTTTATTTGCAATCTTACAAGGATTAGGACATACATTCGTTCCAGCCGTTGCTGTTCTTGTTGGAGCTGGAATAAAATTTATTGGTAATGAGCTATTCATAAAATATTTCGGGATTACCGGAGCAGCAATATCTACATTGATAGCCTATATGTTCATATCAATTATTATGATGTTTTATCTAATAAGTAAGGGGTATTCCTTTAGGGGTAATAAGAGCTTATATAAAATAGGTCTATCCTTGATTATTATGCTTGGAGTATTATTTCTAGCTCTAGAAATGAATAGTTATTTCAATATTCATAGTCGTACTTATTCAACTATAACTGCTTTAATAGGAGTGGTAATTGGTGCCCTTGTTTATGGGATAGCAATTATTAAATGTAAAGTCTTTACGAAAGAGGAAATGCAAAGTATCCCGGTTATAAATAAAATTATAAAATAGAGAGGTACATAAATGGCGAAAAAAATTACAATAGTCGGCTTAGGAGCTGGCGATCTTAATCAGTTACCATTTGGTGTATATCAGCTACTAACAAAAGCAGAGCATCTTTTTTTACGAACAAAGGAGCATCCTGTTATTCATGAATTGGATAGCTCAATTCGTTATGAGTCTTTTGATTCTATTTATGAAGAAAATGAGGACTTTGACAGAGTGTACCTCAATATTGTTGAGACCCTTTTACAGCAGGCGGAGAATACAGATATCGTTTATGCAGTACCTGGACATCCTCTTGTTGCAGAAAAAACGGTACAGCTTTTGCTAACAGAAGGTAGAGAAAAAGGGTATATTGTAACGGTTGAAGGTGGACAAAGCTTTCTGGATGCAACCTTTCAGGCTCTGGAAATAGATCCGATTGAAGGATTTCAGTTAGTAGATGCAATGACTTTAAGCAGTGAACAGTTACAGCTACAAGGTCATATTATTATTACACAAGTATATGATCAATTAATTGCTTCTGAAGTAAAGCTAACATTGATGGAACAGTTGCCTGATGATTATAAAGTGATGATCGTTACTGCAGCGGGAAGCAGTCAACAAGAATTGAAAGAAGTTGAGCTATACGAGTTGGATCGGGAAACAAATGTTCATAATCTAACCAGTGTATATGTTCCACCAATAGCAGAAGAAAAAATTGTTTATCACCAATTTCCAACGTTCAGAAAGATCATTGCTCAGTTACGAGGACCAAATGGGTGTCCTTGGGATAAGGAGCAAACACATCAATCTTTAAAGAAGTATTTAATTGAAGAGTGTTATGAATTAATTGAAGCAATTGATAAAGATGATATTGACCATATGATCGAAGAGCTTGGTGATGTGCTTTTACAGGTTGTTCTTCATGCTCAAATTGGTGAAGATGAAGGTATGTTTAGTATTGATGACGTTATTTCCGGAATTTCAGAAAAAATGGTAAGAAGGCATCCTCATGTATTTGGAGAAACAGCAGTAAATAGTACAGATGAGGTTTTGGCAAACTGGGATGAAATAAAAAAGAACGAAAAAGGATCCTCAGAAACACAATCAATTTTAGATTCTGTAGCTGGATCATTACCTGCTTTATCTAAGGCATATCATTTGCAGAAAAAAGCTGCAAAAATTGGCTTTGATTGGCCTTCTATTGATGGTACTTGGGAAAAAGTGAAAGAGGAAATAAGGGAATTTGAAGAAGAAATCTCATTAAAAAGAGATCAGCAACTTATTATGAAGGAATTTGGAGATCTATTATTTGCTTTAGTTAACGTAGGAAGACACTATAAAATAGAGTCAGAAGAAGCCTTATCCTCTACAAATGTTAAGTTTACTGATCGTTTTAATTATATTGAGAAACAAGCCAAGCTAATTGGTAAGGAACTAGAGAAGATGACATTAGAAGAAATGGACGAACTCTGGAATGAAGCAAAGACTTTAGATAAAAAGAGGGATGAACAATGAGACTTGATAAATTTCTAAAGGTTTCAAGATTAATAAAAAGAAGAACATTAGCAAAAGAAATTGCTGATCAAGGCCGAATTGCCATTAATGGTACTCCAGGTAAAGCGAGTTCAATTGTTAAAATCGGGGATGAACTTGTTATTCGTTTTGGTCAAAAACTAGTTACAGTTGTTATTGAAGAGCTAAAAGAAACGACAAAAAAAGAAGAAGCAACAAATCTTTATCGCGTAGTAAAGGAAGAGAAAATTAATCAAGAACCGTTCGATATGTAACATATTTTAAAGGGTAACGACCGGGGGTTTTTCCTAACTCGATGTCGGCTTATTGTTGCTATGTTTTATACATCATTCGCTTTTCATATGGCTTGTTCTAAACCGAATTCTAATGACATACACATGTAAAAGAAAATCCTTTATTAGAATTCGGAGGTAGAATATGAGTCAGTACTATGAAAATAATGCGTCTGTCCATAAAGGAACAATTCAAGAGCATGATGTAATCATGCGAGGGAGAAAATTATTAGAAATTACAGGTGTAAAACAGGTAGAAAGCTTTGATAATGAGGAATTTTTATTAGACACAGTCATGGGTGCACTAGCAATCCGCGGACAAAACCTTCAAATGAAAAATTTAGATGTTGATAAAGGGATTGTTTCCATTAAAGGAAGCAGAATCTTTGATCTGATTTATCTAGATGAGCAGCATGCGGAGAAAGCTAAAGGACTCTTTAGCAAGTTATTTAAATGAGTTTATCAACACAGTTTTATACAATGCTAGCAATGGTAGGAATGGGAAGTTGGATTGGAGCAGCTCTGGATACATATGGTCGCTTTTTAAAGCGGCCATTAAGAGCCAGGTGGGTTGTCTTCATAAATGACTTTATGTTTTGGGTCGTTCAAGGACTGATCCTATTTTATCTTTTGTTACTTGTAAATGAAGGTGAACTTAGGATTTATATATTCCTAGCGGTGCTTTGTGGATATGCAGCTTATCAAAGTCTTTTCAAGAAAATATATTTAAGCCTTTTAGAGCGAATAATACAGACAAGCATAAGATTATATAGGGTTTTGGTTAATATTGGACGAGCGATGATTGTTAGACCAATAAAAGGACTCATTCAACTAATTATCGTTATTTTATTAGGAACGTTAAAAGTTCTTTGGAGTATTATAAAATGGGTCTTTCAATTCCTATATTCATTGGTTAAAATCTTATTAGCACCCCTAAGATGGATTTTTATCCTTTTGTGGAAACTTGTTCCTAGAGGGATAAGAAATTTCCTTATAAGAAATATTGCCAATATGGCAGGAAATTTCAAAAAAGTCAAGAATACAACTAATAAGATGAAAACCTGGTGGCAACGATTTAGGAAGAAGTAAGGAGGACTAGTATGAGTCTCGAGAGATCGAAGAAAATTACAGAGCTACAATCACAATATGCAATGGAGCAAGAGAGACAACAGCAAATTTCAAACAGACGAAAAAGAGGCTTATTCAGACGATTATTCGTGTTAGGACTATTAGCTATTATCACTTCCTCCATTATTATAACCACCTTATATAAGCAATCAGTTGCAATTGATGAAAAGCTTGAGCAACAGAATAAGCTTGAAGAAGAACTCACAAGTTTACAAAAGGAAGAAAAAATATTAAGAGAAGAAATAGTGAAGCTTAATGATGATGAGTATATTGCTAAGATTGCAAGAAGAGACTATTTCTTGTCAGACGACAATGAGATCATCTTTAATATAAAAGATTAGCCTTGTTGACACTGGATTTTTTATTTATGTATAATATAATAAAGCTTTGAATGATTTTTTATCTGTTTAAGGAGGAGCATTATTTTTATGTCGATTGAAGTTGGCAGCAAGTTACAGGGAAAGGTAACGGGCATTACGAATTTTGGAGCGTTTGTGGAGTTACCGGGTGGTTCAACAGGACTTGTTCACATCAGTGAAGTAGCCGATAATTATGTGAAAGATATTAACGATCACTTAAAAGTCGGAGATGAAGTAACAGTTAAGGTAATCAATGTAGAAAATGACGGAAAGATTGGCTTATCAATTAAAAAGGCAATCGATCGTCCAGAACGCCCAGAGCGTCCAGAGCGTCCACAACGTCAGGAACGTCCAAGAAATTCAGATCGCCCAAGATCAAGAGGAAATGATTTCCGCAACAACAGCAATAATAAAGAAAACTTTGAACAAAAAATGAATCGTTTCTTAAAAGATAGTGAAGATCGTTTAGCTTCATTAAAACGCAATACAGAATCAAAACGTGGTGGTCGTGGAGCTAGAAGAGGATAGCTTGCTGCTTTCATATACATTATTTAAAAAGAGAAAACATTATAATTGTTTTCTCTTTTTTATACTAAATTATTTTCATATTGACGAAAGATGATTTGAATTGTATTATATTATTTGTGCCTAATAGAGGAACAGTATGGCGGTGTAGCTCAGCTGGCTAGAGCGAGCCGTAAACATCCTGAATCATCTCCTTTGTAGGCTTGCGAGGAATGTGTCTGACAAGAGACATGACGAGCACGGTTTAACCAAGGAGCGTTTTGATAATTATGGCGGTGTAGCTCAGCTGGCTAGAGCGTACGGTTCATACCCGTGAGGTCGTGGGTTCGATTCCCTCCGCCGCTACCATATAACAACATAATACTAAGGCCCATTGGTCAAACGGTTAAGACACCGCCCTTTCACGGCGGTAACACGGGTTCGAATCCCGTATGGGTCATATTTTTAAAAAACTAGTTGCAGAAATGTAGCTAGTTTTTTTGTGTTTTTTAACTAGTTTAGACTCTTTAAAAAAGGAAGTTATATAAATTTTGGTTAGTGAACGACAAAATTGATAAGGATGAGAAGTGGAATGTCGTTCATAAGGCCGATGAACGACAAACCCACTGGGAAAAAGAGCAGAAAGTCGTTCATAAACCGGATGAACGACAAACCCAATGGGAGAAGGAAGCGAAATGTCGTTCATATCCATAAAGACAAACTAACAGGAACAAAAACGCAGCACATCCTCCATTAAGACAATGAATGATCCTAATTAATAATAGGAAAACACCCCATAACACAGAAACTCTATGCCTAAAAAACTCATCAAAACATTCTTTAGACTATTCTTGACCTCATACAACACAATTCACAACAATTTGACGAATAGCATAAGCAAAATACTCTAGAAGAATTAGATATTTGTCGCATACTTCAAAAACAGTCGAACGGTTTTTGGAATAGTTACCCTTCTTTTGACAAATTCCTGAATAGACCTTCGATATAATAGCACCAATATGAATAAGTGGGGGAATGAAAAATGGAAAAAGTAGAAAGAAGGTTAATGGAGCCGATATCTGATTTGGGAATGGACAAAACCCAACAAGTGTTCAATCGAATCTTTCACCGATTTTCATCTAAGCTGCAGCTTTTCCTCTTACATAAAGGAATCATTTATGCCTTGATCGGATTTTTATTGGGACGAGCTATTATTTTGTCGGAGGTATTACCTTTTGCTCTTCCATTCTTCGGCGCTATTTTTCTTATGAAGCGGGATAAAGTAGCATTAGCGGGGCTTTCGTTGATTGCTGGGGGTTTAACGGTTTCTTTTGAGGTTGCTTTAGTTATCACAGTATCTATCATTGGTTTTCTTGTTCTGAATCGTTTAGCATCCTATCTTTTTAAGGATCAGTTAAAGATATTACCATTTGTTATCTTTAGTACGGTGGCTCTGACAAGAATTGCCTACTCTTTTGCAATTAAATCGTCGCTAACTTTATATGATTATATGATGGCTGGAGTCGAATCAGGCTTATCATTTATATTAACGTTAATTTTTCTTCAGAGTATTCCATTGATATCGGCACGAAAGTATAAACAATCACTAAAAATTGAAGAGATTATTTGCATTATGATCCTTTTAGCCTCGGTGATGACAGGAATGGTAGGAGTTTCTTTTCAAAACCTGCAAGCTGAACATATTTTCTCTAGATATATTGTTCTCTTGTTTGCATTTATTGGAGGATCTAGCATTGGTTGTACCGTTGGTGTAGTAACGGGGTTAATTTTAAGCTTGGCCAATGTAGGAAACCTTTATCATATGAGCCTTCTCGCCTTTTCCGGATTGTTAGGTGGATTATTACGTGAAGGAAATAAACTAGGAACCTCAATTGGACTTTTGGTTGGTTCAGTTCTTATTTCCTTATATGGACAAGGTTCTGCTGACTTAATGACGACATTAATTGAATCAATGATTGCGATTCTCTTATTTTTAATTACTCCCAAAGTAGTAACTGGTCGATTGGCTAAGCATATTCCTGGCACAAATGAACATGCGCATGAGCAACAGCAATATGTGAGGAAAATTCGTGATGTAACAGCGCATCGTGTTGAACAATTTTCTCAAGTTTTTAATGCTTTATCCGAAAGCTTTACTACCTTTTATGATAAAGATGAATATGAAGACACAGAACAACGAGAAACAGATCTGTTTTTAAGTAGGATTACAGAGAGTACTTGTCAGCATTGCTTTAAAAAAGAAAAATGCTGGGTGGAAAACTTTGATAAAACATATGATTTAATGCAAAACATTATGCATGAAAATAAGCAAAATACGTACCAGAATAATATGAAATTAAAGAAAGAGTTTGATCGACATTGTTCTAAGGCAAGTAGAGTAGAAGAAGCGATTGATCAGGAAATCAACTATTTTCAGGCAAATCAAAAGCTGAAAAAAGAGGTTCAGGAAAGTCGCAGATTAGTTGCTGAACAGTTATTAGGTGTATCAAATGTGATGGGAGATCTTTCAAAGGAAATTAAAAGAGAAAGAGAAAATCATTTTGTTCAGGAAGAACAGATTTTGGATGCATTGCAGAACTTTGGCATTGAAATTGTAAACGTTGATATTTATAGCGTAGAACAAGGAAATGTTGATATAGAGATGAGTATTCCTTTCTGTAATGGACATGGAGAATGTGAAAAAATTATAGCTCCAATGTTATCTGATATTTTGGAGGAATCCATTATCGTTAAAAAAGAGGAATGTGCAAACTATCCAAACGGTTATTGTCATGTTTCATTTGGATCAGCTAAAAGATACCGAATTGAAACCGGTGTTGCTCATGCAGCAAAGGGAGGCGGATTAGTATCCGGAGATAGTTATTCCATGATTGATCTTGGAGTTGGGAAGTTTGCTGTTGCAATAAGTGATGGAATGGGAAATGGTGTTAGAGCTCATTTTGAAAGCAATGAAACGATTAAGCTGCTTCAGAAAATATTACAGTCTGGTATTGAAGAAAAAGTGGCAATTAAAACAATCAACTCCATTTTAAGTTTAAGAACAACAGATGAAATTTTCTCTACTTTGGATCTAGCGATTATTGATTTACAGGATGGTAGCAGTAAATTCTTGAAAATTGGTTCTACACCAAGCTTTATCAAACGTGGGGATAAGATTATAAAAATTCAAGCTAGTAATCTACCTATGGGCATTATTGAGGATTTTGATGTTGATGTTGTTGGCGAGAAGCTTAAAGCGGGAGATTTGTTGATTATGATGAGTGATGGAATTTTTGAAGGTCCTAAACATGTTGAAAATTATGACCTATGGATGAAGCGTAAAATTAGTGAAATGAAAACAACTGATCCGCAGGAAATAGCTGATTTGATTATGGAAGAGGTGATTAGAACAAGATCAGGCAAAATAGAGGATGATATGACAGTTGTTGTTTCATCTATTGAGCATAATACACCTAAATGGGCAAGCATCCCTGTTTCTTCAAAGAAAATAGGATAATCATAGAGTATAAAATAAGCCCCTTCTGGCGAGTATGGTAATAGTCTATTTTTCTGTTAAGCAAAGGGAAAAATTTTGGAGAATGAAAATCATCTCTCTAGGAGGGTAAACATGGAGAAAGGTCATCTAAAACAAATTTTATTAATCACTGATGGTTGCTCAAATCATGGGGAAGATCCAATTGCAATGGCAGCATTAGCTAATGAACAAGGAATTACAGTTAATGTAATTGGTGTATTAGAGGAAAATGTAATCGACCAAGAATCACTCCAAGAAGTTGAAGGGATTGCGATGTCTGGTGGAGGAGTACACCAAATTGTTTATGCACACCAGCTTTCACAAACTGTTCAACATGTAACAAGAAAGGCTATGACTCAAACACTTCAAGGTGTTGTGAATAAAGAACTTCAGCAAATTTTAGGTAAGAGTACCTCAATGGAAGAGCTGCCACCAGAAAAACGTGGTGAAGTTATGGAGGTAGTGGATGAACTAGGTGAGAAGGCTAGTTTAGAAATTCTCATTTTAGTTGATACAAGTGCTAGTATGAAACCGAAGTTACCAACTGTAAAGGAAGCATTATTAGATTTATCAATAAGTCTGAATTCTAGAATAGGTGATAATCGTTATGCTGTGCTAATATTTCCTGGGAAAAAGGATGAGGTTGAAAAAGTGCTAGATTGGACACCAAAATTAGAGTCTTTATCATCTATTTTTCCGAAATTATCTACAGGTGGTATTACGCCGACTGGCCCAGCAATAAGAGAAGCCATTCAGCACTTTAAGAAAAAACGCTCCCTAAAAAGTTTATTAAGAAACGAAGAAGATTACTACGATGAATCAGGCATGTAATCTTTCACCAGGAACAACGATTGTTGGAAAATGGAATGGGGAGAGTTACACCATTATAAAAGCGCTTGGACAAGGTGCAACAGGCAATGTTTACTTAGGTGATAGTAGACAAGGTAAAGTAGCAATTAAGCTTAGTGAAAATAGCATGGCAATTACTTCTGAGGTAAATGTGCTAAAACATTTTTCTAAGGTCCAAGGTACTTCACTTGGGCCTTCTTTGCTTGATGTAGATGATTGGAAAAATCATTCCCAAAAATTAATATCATTTTATGTAATGGAATATGTACAAGGAAAAAACTTTCTTGAATTTGTTGAACAAAGAGGAATAGAGTGGTCTACTGTACTCACACTTCAGTTACTTACCAATTTGGAAAAACTTCATCAGGAAGGCTGGGTATTTGGAGACTTAAAACCTGAAAATTTAATTGTGTCAGGTCCACCACCTAAAATAAGATGTATTGATGTTGGAGGCACAACCCAGCAAGGGCGATCTATTAAAGAGTTCACAGAGTTTTTTGATAGAGGCTATTGGGGAATGGGTAACCGTAAAGCAGAGCCAACATATGACTTGTTCTCGGTTGCAATGATTATCATTAATGCTGCCTATCCGAAACGATTTAAGAAAATGAGTGATCGCGATGGACAAGCTCAGTTAATGGAGAAAATCAATCAGCATCCTTTTCTAAATCAACATAGAGATGTTTTACAACAAGCATTATTAGGGAAATACACTAATGCACGGGAAATGAAGTCAGGCTTTATTCAGTTATTATCTAATAAAGCTAGTAAAGATAAACCTCGTTCACAGTCGTACCAAACAAGGGTATCCAAGCAACAACAAAGCCCTCCAAAAGGAAGGCAATCAAATAAAAAAACGCAACCTCAACCCCAACATTCTAGAACACAAGTGAAACAGAATAAAAAGAAACAGAAGAAAAGAAGTCATGTTCTTGAGACACTAGTTATTTTAATAGGTGTTTTTGTTGTCTATTCACTTTATGTTTACCATGTTCTAATGTAAAAATGTTAATTTGTAGTAAAAATATGTTGAATATGTGAACGAGTCCTTTCTTTTTTGTTTTTCTTACCAGAAAAGTGGTAGGATTATTATAGGTTAAAACCATAGCAATTCGTTAAATGAGGGGAAAATGGTGAAAAATTTTGAGGCCATTATTCAAAAACAGCAATTGTTTGAGACTGGATCAACAATTGTAGTAGGTGTTTCTGGTGGTCCTGACTCTCTAGCATTGCTTCATTTGCTCTATCAAGTTAGAGAAAAAATGAACCTTAATATTGTGGCAGCACATGTTGATCATATGTTTAGGGGCAAGCAATCTGAAGATGAGATGCATTTTGTTATCAACTTCTGTAAGACATATCAAATAACCTGTGAAGCAACAAGAATCAATGTTTCTGCTTATGCTAAAACAAAAAAGATAAGTGCTCAAGTTGCTGCTAGGGAATGTCGTTATCATTTTTTTACAGAAGTCTTAGATAAATATCAAGCCGACTATCTAGCGCTTGGTCATCATGGAGATGACCAGGTGGAAACCATATTAATGAGAATGGTAAGAGGTAGTACAGGTGAGGCATTAGCTGGTATGAAAATGAAGCGACCATATCATAATGGGTTTCTAATAAGACCTCTTTTAGCCTATTCTAAGCAGCAAATTCTTAACTATTGTAAAGAAAATGAGTTAATGCCAAGATTTGATCCAAGTAATGAGAAAAGTGATTACACTAGAAATCGATTTAGAAAGCATGTTCTTTCCTTTTTAAAACAAGAAAATCCGCTTGTTCATGAAAGATTTCGTTATTTTAGTGAAACCTTATTAGAGGATGAATCGTATTTACAGGTATTAACCGAGGAAAGCATGAATAAAGTAATCAAAAGAAAAGAAAAATCGGCTGTTGAAATGGATATCAAAAGGTTCTTAAGCCTACCTTTGCCTTTACAAAGAAGAGGGATTAAACTAATATTAAACTATCTATATGTAAATATTCCATCTTCCCTTTCTTCTATACATATTGAGAGTTTGCAGGCGCTGCTCTCGCAGAATCACCCTTCAGGTTCACTGGATTACCCAGACGGTTTAAAAGTGATAAAGTCATATCATATGTGTTTGTTTACTTTTGAACATAAAGAAGCAACAGAATATTGCTTAGATCTTACTATCCCTTCTGTTTTGTCAATCCCAAACGGAAATGGCAGCATATCCTGCAGTTTTGTTAGTGAAGCTGGGGTTCAGGCAAAGGGCAACGACATTTTTCTACTTAATAGTCAGGATCTATATGAACCTTTAATCGTACGAACACGAAAACAGGGAGATAAAATGAAATTGAAAGGCATGAACGGTACAAAAAAGGTAAAAGATATATTTATTGATGAGAAAATCCCATTACATAGCCGGCATTCATGGCCAATCGTAGAAGATGGAAAAGGGAACATCCTTTGGATTCCTGGTCTAAAAAAGTCTAGTTATGAGGCTGAGAATATAGAAGGGGATGGATGTATTGTATTACAATTTAGGAGCTAATCTTCTAGGGGGCACACATTAATGAGACAAGACATTGAAGAAATTTTAGTTACATCTGAGCAAATCCAAGAAAAGGTAAAAGAGCTTGGAGCGATCCTAACAGAGGATTATAAGGACTCATTTCCACTTGCAATAGGTGTTCTAAAAGGGGCAATGCCTTTTATGGGCGACCTATTAAAGAATATTGATACATATTTGGAAATGGATTTTATGGATGTTTCAAGTTATGGAACATCAACAGTTTCTTCTGGAGAAGTAAAAATTATCAAGGACTTAGATACTTCAGTTGAGGGAAGAGATATCCTGATCATTGAAGATATCATTGATAGTGGTTTAACACTAAGCTATCTTGTTAAACTATTCCGCTATCGTAAAGCAAAATCAATCAAGATTGTTACACTGCTTGACAAACCAACTGGAAGAAAAGCTGATATTAACGCAGACTATGTAGGCTTTGAAGTACCAGACGCATTTGTTGTAGGGTATGGATTAGACTATGTGGAAAAATATCGAAATCTTCCATATATCGGGGTGTTAAAGCCTGAGATTTATCAAAAATAATCTCAATTTCTAATTTGTTGTATTACCATGATTTTCTATGATACTATTTAAAATAGTCGTGTTTACTGTGGGAGGAGGTAAGGAATGAATCGGATCTTCCGTAATACCATATTTTATTTACTAATATTTTTAGTCATCATTGGAGTTGTTAGCTTCTTTACAGGTGCTAATCCTAAAACGGAGCAAATAACGTATAATGAATTCATTTCTGACTTAAATAATGGAAATGTAACAGAAATGACTGTACAACCGGTTCGAGGTGTATTTGAAGTAAGAGGTAAAATGAAAGGTTATTCAGAAGACGAAACCTTTCTAACGTACATACCAACCGAACAAGGATTGGATCGTGTTGATAAAGCTGCTGAAGCAAACAATGTAAGCAAATTGGATGTTGCGCCAGCTGAAGAAACAAGTGGATGGGTTACATTTTTCACATCCATCATTCCATTCGTCATTATCTTTATTTTATTCTTCTTCTTACTTAACCAGGCTCAGGGCGGTGGTAGCCGTGTTATGAACTTCGGTAAAAGTAAAGCCAAGCTTTACAGTGAGGAAAAGAAAAAGGTTAAATTTAAAGATGTAGCGGGTGCTGATGAAGAAAAGCAAGAACTAGTCGAGGTTGTTGAATTCTTAAAAGATCCTCGTAAATTCGCCGAGCTAGGCGCAAGAATTCCTAAAGGTGTTCTATTAGTAGGACCTCCAGGTACAGGTAAAACATTGCTTGCAAGAGCAGTTGCAGGTGAAGCGGGAGTGCCGTTCTTCTCAATTAGTGGTTCGGATTTCGTTGAGATGTTTGTCGGTGTCGGGGCTTCACGTGTTCGTGATTTATTTGAGAATGCGAAGAAAAATGCTCCATGTATTATCTTTATTGATGAAATTGATGCTGTTGGTCGTCAACGTGGTGCTGGTTTAGGTGGAGGGCACGATGAACGTGAACAAACCCTTAACCAATTACTAGTTGAGATGGATGGTTTCGGAGCTAATGAAGGTATTATCATTATTGCCGCTACAAACAGACCTGATATTCTTGACCCTGCGTTATTACGTCCAGGTCGTTTTGACCGTCAAATTACGGTTGACCGTCCAGATGTAATTGGTCGTGAGGCAGTACTTAAAGTTCATGCTCGTAATAAACCGTTAGATGAGTCAGTTGATTTAAAAGCAATCGCTGCTCGTACACCTGGATTCTCGGGTGCAGATTTAGAGAACCTGTTAAATGAAGCAGCACTTGTTGCAGCAAGACAGGATAAAAAGAAAATTGACAACACAGATCTTGATGAAGCAACAGACCGAGTAATTGCTGGTCCTGCTAAAAAGACTCGTGTTATTTCTAAAAAAGAACGTAATATTGTTGCTTATCATGAAGCAGGACATACAATAATTGGTGTCGTGTTAGATGAAGCAGATATGGTTCATAAAGTAACCATTGTCCCTCGTGGTCAAGCAGGTGGCTATGCGGTTATGCTACCTAAAGAAGATCGTTACTTTATGACAAAACCTGAATTACTTGATAAAATCACTGGTTTACTAGGTGGTCGTGTAGCTGAGGAAATTATCTTCGGTGAAGTAAGTACAGGAGCACATAATGACTTCCAAAGAGCTACCAACATTGCTCGTAAAATGGTTACTGAATATGGAATGAGTGAAAAACTTGGTCCATTGCAATTTGGTCAATCTCAGGGTGGTCAAGTGTTCTTGGGACGCGATATCCATAATGAGCAAAACTATAGTGATGCTATAGCACATGAAATCGATATGGAAATTCAACGTTTCATCAAGGAAAGTTATGAGCGTGCAAGACAAATACTTACTGATAATCGTGAGAAACTTGAATTGGTTGCTCAAACATTATTAGAGGTTGAAACACTTGATGCAGCTCAAATCTCAAGTCTTGTTGAAAAAGGCAAGCTTCCAGATCGTCCGGTAACAAGTAACCAGGAAAATGGTGAAAGTTCAGAAGATGTAAAAGTGAATATTAACAGTAAAAAAGAAGATGAGCAATCTTCTGAGAAATAATAAAAAAAGGTCGATGACAAATACTGTTGTCGATCTTTTTTGTGTTTTAAAAAATGAATAAGAAGCTTAACCTACTAACCTATATACATTTTTGCTATTCTTACCTATTCACGGTAGTCTCAAATATGGAAGTAGAGTAACTTTATGATAAAATATAACAGGAATGTCAATATAAAATAGAACAGATAAAGTGGTGATCCTTTTGATTCTTGTATTGGATGTAGGAAATACAAATACTGTTTTGGGTGTGTATGAACAGGATGCTTTAAAGCACCATTGGAGAATAGAAACGAGTCGAAACAAAACAGAAGATGAGTTTGGTATGTTGATAAAGAACCTATTTGAACATGTGAATATATCCTTCAAGCAAATTGAAGGTATTATTATTTCATCGGTTGTACCACCGATTATGTTTGCGCTAGAAAGAATGTGTAGTAAATATTTTGAAATAAAACCGCTTGTTGTTGGTCCAGGGATTAAAACAGGTTTAAACATAAAATATGAAAATCCCCGCGAGGTTGGAGCTGACAGAATTGTCAATGCTGTTGCTGGCATTCAGGATTATGGAAGCCCCCTTATTATTGTTGATTTTGGAACAGCTACTACATACTGCTATGTGAATGAGGAAAAGCAATACATGGGTGGTGCTATAGCGCCGGGAATAAATATTTCCACAGAGGCTCTCTATTCAAGAGCAGCTAAGCTTCCAAGAATAGAAATTACGCGACCTGATCATATCATTGGGAAAAATACAGTAAGTGCTATGCAAGCAGGTATTTTATATGGATATGTTGGTCAAGTTGAAGGTATTGTTAAACGGATGAAAGAACAATCTAATAAGGTACCTAAAGTTATTGCGACTGGAGGACTTGCTTCCTTAATTGCTAAGGAATCTGATTGTATTGATATTGTTGATCCATTTTTAACATTAAGAGGTTTGCAACTAATTTATGAACGTAATGTTCAAGCATAAGTATTTTTTCTAAGGTGCCGTTACAGGGTACAAAAAGAAGGGAGTTAACTATGAACGACTATTTAATAAAAGCCATGGGATATAACAATCAAGTAAGGGCATATGCAACAAGAACGACAGAAACAGTTGCCGAAGCTCAAAGAAGACATCAAACATGGCCTACAGCATCTGCAGCTCTAGGACGTGCTATGACGGCAGGAGTTATGATGGGATCTATGTTAAAAGGTAACGCAAAGCTGACCATTAAGGTTGAAGGAAAAGGCCCGATTGGCGTTATCCTTGTAGATAGCAATTCAAAAGGTGAAGTAAGGGGATATGTGACAAACCCTCAAACTCATTTTGAGTTAAATGCTCAGGGTAAGCTTGATGTTGCAAGAGCTGTTGGAACGGATGGAATGCTAACAGTCGTGAAGGATCTTGGATTAAAGGATAATTTTTCTGGACAAGTACCAATTGTTTCTGGTGAATTAGGAGAAGACTTTACATATTATCTTGTTACATCTGAACAAGTTCCTTCCTCTGTAGGAGTAGGAGTTTTAGTTAATCCTGATAATACAATCCTGGCTTCAGGTGGATTTATTATTCAGTTACTCCCAGGAACGGATGATGAAACAATTACTGAAATAGAAAATAGATTAAACAGTATTGAGCCAATCTCTAAGTTAATCCAAAGAGGTTTAACACCTGAAGAGATTTTAGATGAAGTGCTTGGTAAAGGAAATGTAAAGATTCTCGAAAAACAACCTGTTACATTCCATTGTCAGTGTTCAAAAGAAAGAATTGAAAATGCGATCGTTAGTTTGGGAGTAGACGAGATTCAGTCAATGATTGATGATGAAGGTCAAGCTGAAGCACAGTGTCATTTTTGTAATGAAACTTACCTGCTTACAAGAGAGGACTTAGAGGAATTAAAGAAAGCCGCAAGTCAATAACGATAAGTTTTATCGGGAGTTGGAGAGAGTGAGCGGGAAAACATTGTGGAGTGTTATTTTCAGCTTAGTCATTCTAAATTGCTTAACAGTTGCATATTTTATTAATCCTTATGGAGTGCTTCCTGTTAATAGTGATGAACAGAAAGATGAAGTCATTGCAACGATTGGTGAAACAACCATCACAAGAGAGCAATGGATGGCCGAGATGGAAACACGCTATGGCAAAGACACACTAAGAGAATTAGTGAACTTGAAAGTTGTTGAGGAACTCGCTGAAAAGTATGATCTATCAGTATCTGATGAGGTTATTGAACGGGAACTAACTTTTTACAAATCAATGTATACATCTCTAGATGAAGAACAATTTTCCGAAGAGCAAAATTGGGAAGAGCAAATCCGATATAGTATTTTATTAGAGGAGCTTTTAACAAAGGATGTTGAGGTTCCTGAAGAAGATCTTCGCTCATTTTATGAAAATAATAAAGAACTCTATGATATAAAAGATATCTATCACTTATCACATATTGTTGTCAAAACAGAAGAAGAAGCAAACGCCATTATCAAAGAAATTGCTGGAGGTTCTAGCTTTGAAGCCTTGGCAATCGAGGCATCAATTGATGAATTCACAGCAAATCAGGGTGGAGATATCGGCTTTATCTCTACAGACAATGATTATGTCTCGAAGGAATACTTGGAAATTGCTCCTGAGCTTTCTGCAGGAGACTGGAGTCAACCGATAAAGGTGAATATGGGTTATGCTGTTCTACTCTTGAAGGAAAAATTGGTTGGTAAAACGTATTCGTATGACGAGGTAAAGGACCAAATCCGCAGACAAATAGCTCTTGAGCAAATGGAAGGGTCTGTGACTGCAGACCCATTGTGGCAAGAGATTGGTGTATCTTGGTTTTATGAAGATGAAATAGGAAAAAAATAGTACGAATAGCATAAAAGGTTTTGACAATTTTGAATTAAATTGATATATTACTCTTATAAATCCAATAAATTTACTCGGGATAGAGGAGGAATAGTATGGCACGTGTAGCAAATTCTATACATGAATTAATTGGTGAAACACCGGTTGTAAAGTTAAACAGACTTGTTGATGATAATAGTGCAGATGTATACCTAAAACTAGAGTTTATGAACCCTGGAAGTAGTGTTAAAGATCGTATTGGACTTGCTATGATCGAAGCTGCTGAAAAGAAGGGTGATTTAAAACCTGGCGATACAATCATTGAGCCTACTAGTGGTAACACTGGAATCGGTTTAGCGATGGTAGCAGCAGCTAAGGGAATAAAGGCAATTTTAGTTATGCCTGATACAATGAGCTTAGAGCGTAGAAACCTGCTACGTGCATATGGAGCAGAATTAGTGCTAACTCCTGGAGCTGAAGGTATGGGAGGAGCAATTCGTAAAGCTGAAGAGCTTGCAAAAGAGCATGGTTACTTTATGCCTCAACAATTTAAAAATGAAGCAAACCCTGAAGTACACCGTTTAACAACTGGTAAAGAGATTGTTGAACAAATGGGCGATCAACTAGATGGATTTATCGCAGGTATTGGTACAGGTGGGACAATCACAGGTGCTGGTTCCGTTTTAAAGGAAAACTATTCATCTATTAAAATTTATGCAGTTGAGCCTACAGATTCTCCAGTCCTTTCAGGCGGAAAACCAGGTCCACATAAAATCCAAGGTATTGGTGCTGGATTCGTACCAGATATCTTAAATACAAATGTTTATGATGAAATCATCACTGTTAAAAACGAAGAAGCATTTGAAACAGCTAGAAGAGCAGCTAAAGAAGAGGGAATTCTTGGCGGTATCTCTTCAGGTGCAGCAATTTTTGCAGCTTTAAAGGTAGCTAAAGAATTAGGTAAAGGTAAAAAAGTATTAGCTGTTATTCCAAGTAATGGTGAGCGTTACTTAAGTACACCTTTATATCAATTTGATTAATATAAATTTAATTTATAGAAGGGGTTGACTTTGTCAGCTCCTTTTTTATTTTAATGATCCCTAAGCTTGTTGTGTTTTTATATTTCCTCTAGGTAAGCAGCATACTAATTTTATAAGAAAAAGCTAAAATACTATGTTTTCTTTCACACAATTATGTAAAATGGATATAAGAGTTTTAAAGGAGAGATTAGTCATGCAACACAGACGGGCATCGTTAAGTATACATTTTGATTATGAACAAGATTTCTTTAATCAATATAAATACCTTACACAAGATGAAGAACAGCATGCCATCCTAGAAAGTGGTCGTGGTGGAAGATATAGTATTGCGGGTATTAAGCCTATAGCCTCGGTAATGGGAAAAAATGATCAGCTTAAGATAACGAATGAAAAAGGAACCATTGTAAAAGAGGGGAAGCCTCTTGATCTTTTTAAAGATTGGTTCAAACAGTACTATACTGAATCAGATCCTAATCTCCCAGATTTTCAAGGTGGTGCCATTGGTTTTATTAGCTATGATTGTGTGCGTCATTTTGAAAAATTACCTGCTGTAGCTGTAGATGATTTAGAAACACCTGATATATATTTTCTTCTTTTTGATGATGTAGCTGTTTATGATCATCAAACGTCCAAGCTATGGTTAATCACTCACTATTATCATGAACAAGAAAAACAGCAGGCAGAAAATAAACTGCAGAAAATAAAGGATAGTTGGACCTCTGAAGTGAAGATTATCAAACAACCAGAGTCAATGGTAATTGAACCATCGTCTAACCCAATAACATTCTCTGAAAAGGGATTTAAAGAAGCTGTTGAAGCAATTAAAACCTATATTAGTCAAGGAGATGTTTTCCAAGTTAATTTGTCTGTAAGACAGCATTTTGCATTGGAAAACCATCCATTTAAAATTTATGAGACATTGCGTAAAGTCAATCCGTCTCCATATATGGCTTATTTACATTTTCCTGAATTTCAAATAATAAGTGGCTCCCCGGAATTACTTGTTAAAAGACAAGGTGATGTTGTAAGTACACGACCAATTGCAGGTACTCGTTCAAGAGGGAAAGATGAACAAGAGGATTTAAAACTTGCAAATGAGTTGGTTGAAAATGAAAAAGAAAGAGCCGAACATGTGATGCTTGTTGATTTGGAGCGCAATGACCTTGGGAGAGTTTGTGAGTATGGCTCTGTTCATGTAAATGAATTTATGGTTATTGAAAAATACTCACATGTGATGCATATTGTTTCAAATGTGAAAGGGACATTAAAAAAAGAAGCAAATTATGCAGATGTTATCAAAGCGACCTTCCCAGGTGGTACAATTACAGGAGCACCTAAAGTAAGAACAATGGAAATTATTGAAGAGCTTGAACCAACCAGAAGAGGAATTTATACAGGTTCAATAGGTTGGATCGGCTTTGATGAAAATATGGAATTAAATATTGTCATTCGTACAATGATCACGAAAGATGGATTTGGGTATGTTCAATCTGGTGCTGGGATTGTTATTGATTCTAATCCAGATTATGAATATAAAGAAGCTTTAAAGAAGGCAAGAGCGTTAGTTCAAGCTATTGAGTTGAGCAAAGAAGAGAAAATATTAGGTTGAGGTGAGTATAGTGATTTTAATGATTGATAATTATGATTCATTTACATTTAACTTAGTACAGTATTTAGGTGAATTAGGGGAAGAATTGGTTGTTAAGAGAAATGACGAGATCACGATCGCAGAAATTGAAGAGTTGAATCCGCAATTTTTAATGATATCCCCTGGACCATGTAGCCCTAACGAAGCTGGTATTAGCATGGAAGCAATTGAATATTTCGCTGGGAAAATCCCTATCTTTGGAGTGTGCCTCGGTCATCAGTCAATTGCACAAGTATTCGGTGGCGATGTAGTACGTGCCGAGCGTTTGATGCATGGGAAAACATCTGAGATGCATCACAACGGCGAGACAATCTTTAAAGAAATGGAGAATCCATTTACTGCTACGCGTTATCATTCATTAATTGTAAAAAATGAAACGTTACCGGATTGCTTAGAAGTAACAGCATGGACGGATGAAAATGAAATTATGGCCCTCCGCCATAAAACATTACCAATTGAAGGGGTGCAATTTCATCCTGAGTCAATTATGACAACATTCGGTAAAGACCTTCTTAGAAACTTTATTACTCAATATAAACCTGTAGAAAAGAGCTAATAGGTGTGTATATATACATTAATTCACAGTTTATAAAAGATTCAGAAGCCACGATTTCTCCATTTGATCATGGCTTTCTTTATGGATTAGGGGTTTTTGAAACCTTTAGAATTTATAAGGGTTTTCCTTTTTTACTACTTGATCATTTAGCAAGGCTCCAACATGCAGTTGATGAATTAGGGATCACATATCAAATTGATTATGAAGAAATGTATGAGATGATTCAGGAGCTTTTAAGGATAAACGCTTGTCAAAATGAAGATGTTACAGTTCGGTTAAACATCTCAGCTGGCATTGGAGAAGTTGGGAAACTACTTCAGGATTATGATAAGCCAACCATTATGTGTTTTATTAGAAAAGCTCCATCAGTTAATAGGATCGAAAAGGAAGCGGCGATACTTAAATTAAGAAGAAACACACCTGAAGGAAGGGAACGATTAAAATCCCATCACTACCTAAACAATATTTTAGGAAAGCGTGAACTTCAAGTAACTCCAGATTTGGAAGGTATTTTTCTAACTGAAAAAGGGTACGTGGCAGAAGGGGTTGTTTCTAATATTTTCTGGGTGAAGAAAGGCACTTTGTACACACCAACATTAGAAACAGGAATTTTAAATGGAATCACAAGACAGTTTATCATCAAGTGTTTGGAGAAATTAGAAATACCTTTATATGAAGGTTTTTACGATAAAGAACATTTGTTTGGATCTACTGAGGTGTTCTTAACAAATTCCTCTCAAGAGATTGTTTCAGTTAAAAAAATAGATGATCAATATTTCCAAGGGAATGAAGGGGAGTACAGTAAGAAGTTAACTGACTTGTATAATCACTATAAGACCAAACTATTAAGTATACAAGAGTTATAAAGGATTGAGGAAAATGAAGACTTTAACGAAGCAACAGATTATTGAATGTGGTGACTATGCTCTTAATTATCATGATAAAACCTTAATCATGGGGATCTTAAATATAACACCTGATTCATTTTCTGATGGTGGAAAGTTTAGCAGCATAGACCTTGCGATTGAACGTGCAGAGGAAATGCTACAACATGGTGCAGATATTATTGATATTGGTGGAGAATCAACTAGACCTGGAGCTAGTACTGTCACTCAGGAGGAAGAGTTAGATCGCGTTATTCCTGTTATAAAAAATCTTTCACGAGTCATTAAAGCTCCAATATCAATTGATACTTATAAAGCGGAAGTAGCTAAACAAGCAATAGAAGCAGGAGCATCGATCATTAATGATGTTTGGGGAGCGAAGGCAGATCCAAATATGGCAAAGGTTGCTGCAGAATACGATGTACCGATTATTCTTATGCATAACCGAGCAAATAAGAATTATGAACAGCTTATACCTGATATGATTGTAGACTTAATGGAGTCTGTGGCGATTGCAAAAGAAGCGGGAGTTAAGGATGAGAAAATCATTCTTGACCCAGGGGTCGGTTTTGCGAAAACAATGGATGATAACCTTGAAGTGATGAGAAATCTCGATGCTTTCGTCCAACTAGGATATCCTGTGTTGTTAGGTACCTCAAGAAAATCGTTTATAGGACATATTCTGGATGTTCCTCCAACAGAACGTATGGAGGGAACTGGTGCAACTGTTTGTTTAGGAATCCAAAAGGGATGTCATATTGTGAGAATACATGATGTGTTAGAGATGTCCAGAATGGCTAAAATGATGGACGTTATGCTTGGGAAGGGAGGAGTAAACAATCGATAAAATATATGTAAACGGGATGGACTTTTACGGATACCACGGTGTATTTCAAGAGGAAAATAAGCTGGGTCAACGGTTTAGAGTAGACCTAGCTGTTGAGTTAGACTTAAAAAAGGCTGGGGAAACAGATGAATTAGAGTATAGTGTGAACTATGCATCTTTATATAAATGCTGCAAGGAAATAGTTGAAGGTAAGCCTTATAAGCTTGTAGAATCTGTGGCAGAACAAATCGCACAAAAATTACTAACAGAATTTCCGCTTATTCATTTTTGTGAAGTGAAAGTGATTAAGCCAGACCCTCCAATTCCTGGACATTATAAGGAAGTTGCTGTTGAAATTAAAAGGGGAAGAACATGAAAAATGATGTTTATATAGCACTTGGTTCGAATATGGGGAATCGGGAAAGATATCTTCTCGATGCTATAAAGAAAATCAATCAACATCCTTCTATAAGTGTGGTAGATATTTCCTCGATCTATGAAACAGATCCGATTGGCTTCACAGACCAAGACCAATTTTTAAATATGGTTATTCGTGCTAACACTGATTTAACAGCATATCAGCTTCTTCTTTCTCTCCAAGAAATTGAAAAACTACTTGACCGAAAAAGGGAAGTAAAGTGGGGGCCACGAACTTTAGACCTTGACATTTTGTTGTATAATCATGAAAATATTGAAGCAGAACAATTAATTGTTCCTCATCCTAGAATGCATGAACGAGCATTTGTTCTTATCCCTTTGTATGAATTAAACAAAGACATAAGCATTCCTACTTTAGATAAACCAATTTCAACTATCATAGATCAATTACAAGATAAAGAAGGAGTACGAATATGGAAGCAGAAAAATGGGGTAGACGTATTCGCGCTTTTAGAAAATTAAAAGGATACACCCAAGAGAGTTTTGCCAAGGATCTTGGTGTTTCTGTTTCTGTATTAGGCGAAATAGAAAGAGGAAATCGCGAACCCAGCAAAGAGTTTATAGAGGATGTAGCAAAATCCCTTAATGTAACAGTAGAGGAATTAACCCCAAACTAAACTACAAGCAAAAGGAGGTATGCAGAATGTTTAAGATTGGCGATATTGAATTAAAGAACAGAGTCGTTTTAGCCCCAATGGCAGGAGTATGTAATGCAGCTTTTAGATTAACAGTTAAAGAGTTTGGCGCTGGATTAGTATGTGCTGAAATGGTAAGTGATAAAGCTATCCTTTTAAAAAATGCAAGAACAATGGGAATGCTATATATTGATGAACGTGAAAAGCCACTAAGCTTACAAATATTCGGTGGTGAAAAGGATACACTTGTTGAAGCGGCTAAATTTGTTGATAAAAATACAACAGCTGATATTATTGATATAAACATGGGATGTCCAGTTCCGAAAATCACAAAATGTGATGCAGGGGCAAAATGGCTTTTAGATCCAAACAAAATTTATGACATGGTATCGGCAGTTGTAGAAGCGGTAGATAAGCCAGTTACAGTTAAAATGCGCATGGGCTGGGATGATGATCATATTTATGCCGTTCAAAATGCCCAAGCGATAGAGCGCGCAGGTGGTAAAGCAGTGGCTCTTCATGGTCGTACCAGAGTACAAATGTATGAAGGTACAGCAAATTGGGATATCATTAAAGAAGTAAAAGAATCTGTTAACATTCCTGTAATAGGAAATGGTGATGTTACAACACCTCAAGATGCTAAGCGCATGTTAGATGAAACAGGTGTTGATGGTGTTATGATCGGTCGTGCAGCACTAGGGAATCCATGGATGATTTATCGTACGGTTAAATTTTTAGAAAATGGCGTATTGATGGATGAACCTGATGTGCGTGAGAAGATGGAAGTGTGCAAGCTTCATCTAGATCGCCTAATATCGTTAAAAAATGAAAATGTAGCAGTTCGAGAAATGAGAAAGCATGCTGCCTGGTACCTAAAGGGTATTAGAGGTAATGCAAAGGTCCGTAATGACATCAATTTAATGAACACTAGAGATGAATTTGTTAATCTATTAGATGAGTTTGTTTTAGAGATGGAAGCAAAAGAAGATAGTGCTAGCCAAGCAGGTTAAATATTCAGTTTAGTAGTATCTATTGTTTTGCTGTTTTTACTGCCAGTATTCCTGGCAGTTTTCTGCTTTTCAATTTGTATAGATAGGAGTGTTAGTATGAGTCAGGAAGAAATGAATCAAGAAGAATTGAGTGACCAACTCAAAGTTAGACGTGAGAAATTACATAATTTAAGAGAAAAAGGGTTAGATCCATTCGGTAAGCGATTTGAAAGAACACATCAAACGGAAGATATCATTGCTAACTACGAAGGATTAGAAAAAGAAGAACTAGATGAAAAAGAAGTAACAGTTACAATAGCGGGAAGAATTATGACGAAGCGTGGTAAAGGTAAAGCAGGCTTTGCTCATATCCAAGACTTATCAGGTCAAATTCAAATCTATGTTCGAAAAGATGCAGTTGGTGAAGAAGCATATGAGATTTTCAACACGGCTGATCTAGGAGATATTATTGGAATAACGGGTGTAGTATTTAAAACTAAGGTTGGCGAGCTATCGATTAAAGTGAAATCGTTCGAATTGCTGACAAAAGCATTACGTCCACTACCGGATAAATTCCATGGTTTAAAAGATATTGAACAACGTTACCGTCAAAGATATGTAGATTTAATCATGAGTCCTGAAAGCAAGAAAACATTTATTACACGTAGTAAAATTATTCAAGCAATGCGACGTTATTTAGATGACCAAGGATATTTAGAAGTTGAAACGCCAACTATGCACTCTATCCCAGGTGGTGCCTCTGCACGCCCGTTTATTACACACCATAACGCATTAGATATGCCGTTATACATGCGTATCGCTATCGAATTGCATCTAAAGCGTTTAATCGTAGGTGGATTAGAAAAAGTTTATGAAATCGGTCGTGTGTTCAGGAATGAGGGAATATCTACTCGTCATAACCCTGAATTTACAATGATTGAACTTTACGAGGCTTATGCTGATTATCAAGATATCATGACATTAACTGAGAATGTCATAGCTCATTGTGCAAAAGAAGTCTTAGGAACAACAACTGTACAATATGGAGAGTATGAAGTAAATCTCGAACCAAAATGGACAAGACTTCATATGGTAGATGCCATTAAAGAACATACGGGTGCTGACTTCTGGAAGGAAATGACGATTGAAGAAGCTAGAAGTCTTGCAAAAGAACATAATGTAGAGATTGCTGAACATATGCAATATGGTCACATTGTAAATGAATTCTTTGAACAGAAAGTAGAGGAGAAACTAATTCAACCTACTTTCATTTACGGTCACCCGGTTGAAATCTCTCCTTTAGCTAAGAAAAACGATGATGATGATCGTTTCACTGACCGTTTTGAGTTGTTTATCGTTGCTCGTGAACATGCAAATGCCTTCACAGAGCTGAATGATCCAATTGACCAAAAGGAAAGATTTGAAGCACAACTTAAAGAGCGTGAGCAAGGTAATGATGAGGCTCATATGATGGATGAAGACTTTATTGAAGCTCTAGAATATGGAATGCCTCCAACTGGTGGATTAGGAATTGGAATTGATCGTTTAGTAATGCTTTTAACGAACTCTCCTTCTATTCGTGATGTATTGCTATTCCCGCAAATGAGACATCGTTAAGAAAGAACCCCTGCAAAAAACGCAGGGGTTTAAATTTTTCAAAAAAGTACTTGCGTAAGTTTGTTTACGATGGTATATTAGAATACGTTGCTGCGAAACAGGCAGATAACACATAAATAACAAATAAAAAAACTGTTGACTTTAAGTTTTGAAGTTTGTTATAATATAAAAGTTGTTGTTAAACAATGATCTTTGAAAACTAAACAAAACCAAGCGTGCCAACGTTAATTTTTATTAACAAAAAAACGTACTATATAGTACAAATTTTATGAGCTACATCAACTCTTTATTGGAGAGTTTGATCCTGGCTCAGGACGAACGCTGGCGGCGTGCCTAATACATGCAAGTCGAGCGAACCAATGGGAGCTTGCTCCCTGAGGTTAGCGGCGGACGGGTGAGTAACACGTGGGTAACCTGCCTGTAAGATTGGGATAACTCCGGGAAACCGGAGCTAATACCGGATAACATTTTGAACCGCATGGTTCAAAGTTGAAAGACGGCTTTTAGCTGTCACTTACAGATGGACCCGCGGCGCATTAGCTAGTTGGTGAGGTAACGGCTCACCAAGGCGACGATGCGTAGCCGACCTGAGAGGGTGATCGGCCACACTGGGACTGAGACACGGCCCAGACTCCTACGGGAGGCAGCAGTAGGGAATCTTCCGCAATGGACGAAAGTCTGACGGAGCAACGCCGCGTGAACGATGAAGGCCTTCGGGTCGTAAAGTTCTGTTGTTAGGGAAGAACAAGTACCAGAGTAACTGCTGGTACCTTGACGGTACCTAACCAGAAAGCCACGGCTAACTACGTGCCAGCAGCCGCGGTAATACGTAGGTGGCAAGCGTTGTCCGGAATTATTGGGCGTAAAGCGCGCGCAGGCGGTTTCTTAAGTCTGATGTGAAAGCCCACGGCTCAACCGTGGAGGGTCATTGGAAACTGGGGAACTTGAGTGCAGAAGAGGAGAGTGGAATTCCACGTGTAGCGGTGAAATGCGTAGAGATGTGGAGGAACACCAGTGGCGAAGGCGACTCTCTGGTCTGTAACTGACGCTGAGGCGCGAAAGCGTGGGGAGCGAACAGGATTAGATACCCTGGTAGTCCACGCCGTAAACGATGAGTGCTAAGTGTTAGAGGGTTTCCGCCCTTTAGTGCTGCAGCAAACGCATTAAGCACTCCGCCTGGGGAGTACGGTCGCAAGACTGAAACTCAAAGGAATTGACGGGGGCCCGCACAAGCGGTGGAGCATGTGGTTTAATTCGAAGCAACGCGAAGAACCTTACCAGGTCTTGACATCCTTCGCTACTTCTAGAGATAGAAGGTTCCCCTTCGGGGGACGAAGTGACAGGTGGTGCATGGTTGTCGTCAGCTCGTGTCGTGAGATGTTGGGTTAAGTCCCGCAACGAGCGCAACCCTTGATCTTAGTTGCCAGCATTCAGTTGGGCACTCTAAGGTGACTGCCGGTGACAAACCGGAGGAAGGTGGGGATGACGTCAAATCATCATGCCCCTTATGACCTGGGCTACACACGTGCTACAATGGATGGTACAAAGGGCTGCAAGACCGCGAGGTCAAGCCAATCCCATAAAACCATTCTCAGTTCGGATTGCAGGCTGCAACTCGCCTGCATGAAGCCGGAATCGCTAGTAATCGCGGATCAGCATGCCGCGGTGAATACGTTCCCGGGCCTTGTACACACCGCCCGTCACACCACGAGAGTTTGTAACACCCGAAGTCGGTGGGGTAACCGTAAGGAGCCAGCCGCCTAAGGTGGGACAGATGATTGGGGTGAAGTCGTAACAAGGTAGCCGTATCGGAAGGTGCGGCTGGATCACCTCCTTTCTAAGGAAAATGAGGCACGCTTGGTATTTTGTTTAGTTTTGAGAGATCATTATGATCTTTCTTTACTATGTTCCTTGAAAACTAGATAACGAAAACAATTCAAGTAATTCACTGAGTTTAAACGCTTAGTTTAGTGATTCTCTTAATAATTGATTTAAAAGACATCTTTGATGTCAAAGGTTAAGTTGTTAAGGGCGCACGGTGGATGCCTTGGCACTAGGAGCCGATGAAGGACGGTACTAACACCGATATGCTTCGGGGAGCTGTAAGTAAGCTTTGATCCGGAGATTTCCGAATGGGGAAACCCACTGCTCGTAATGGAGTAGTATCTTCACCTGAATTCATAGGGTGATGATGGCAGACCCGGGGAACTGAAACATCTAAGTACCCGGAGGAAGAGAAAGCAAACGCGATTTCCTGAGTAGCGGCGAGCGAAACGGAAGAAGCCCAAACCAAGAGGCTTGCCTCTTGGGGTTGTAGGACACTCTATACGGAGTTACAAAGGAACGGAGTAAATGAAGAGGTCTGGAAAGGCCCGTCAAAGAAGGTAACAACCCTGTAGTTGAAACTTCGTTCCCTCCAGAGTGGATCCTGAGTACGGCGGGACACGTGAAATCCCGTCGGAAGCAGGGAGGACCATCTCCCAAGGCTAAATACTCCCTAGTGACCGATAGTGAACCAGTACCGTGAGGGAAAGGTGAAAAGCACCCCGGAAGGGGAGTGAAAGAGATCCTGAAACCGTGTGCCTACAAGTAGTCAAAGCCCGTTAATGGGTAATGGCGTGCCTTTTGTAGAATGAACCGGCGAGTTACGATCCCGTGCAAGGTTAAGTTGATAAGACGGAGCCGCAGCGAAAGCGAGTCTGAATAGGGCGAAAGAGTACGTGGTCGTAGACCCGAAACCAGGTGATCTACCCATGTCCAGGGTGAAGTTCAGGTAACACTGAATGGAGGCCCGAACCCACGCACGTTGAAAAGTGCGGGGATGAGGTGTGGGTAGCGGAGAAATTCCAATCGAACTTGGAGATAGCTGGTTCTCTCCGAAATAGCTTTAGGGCTAGCCTTGAAATGAGAGTCTTGGAGGTAGAGCACTGATTGGACTAGGGGCCCCCATCGGGTTACCGAATTCAGTCAAACTCCGAATGCCAAAGACTTATGTTCAGGAGTCAGACTGCGAGTGATAAGATCCGTAGTCAAGAGGGAAACAGCCCAGACCACCAGCTAAGGTCCCAAAGTATACGTTAAGTGGAAAAGGATGTGGAGTTGCTTAGACAACCAGGATGTTGGCTTAGAAGCAGCCACCATTTAAAGAGTGCGTAATAGCTCACTGGTCGAGTGACTCTGCGCCGAAAATGTACCGGGGCTAAACGTATCACCGAAGCTGTGGACTGTTCTTACGAACAGTGGTAGGAGAGCGTTCTAAGGGCTGTGAAGCCAGACCGTAAGGACTGGTGGAGCGCTTAGAAGTGAGAATGCCGGTATGAGTAGCGAAAGAGGGGTGAGAATCCCCTCCACCGAATGCCTAAGGTTTCCTGAGGAAGGCTCGTCCGCTCAGGGTAAGTCGGGACCTAAGCCGAGGCCGAAAGGCGTAGGCGATGGACAACAGGTTGAAATTCCTGTACCACCTCCTCACCGTTTGAGCAATGGGGGGACGCAGAAGGATAGGGTAAGCGCGCTGTTGGATATGCGCGTCCAAGCAGTTAGGCTGACAATGAGGCAAATCCCGTTGTCGTGAAGGCTGAGCTGTGATGGCGAGGGAATTATAGTACCGAAGTTCCTGATTCCACACTGCCAAGAAAAGCCTCTAGCGAGGTGAGAGGTGCCCGTACCGCAAACCGACACAGGTAGGCGAGGAGAGAATCCTAAGGTGAGCGAGAGAACTCTCGTTAAGGAACTCGGCAAAATGACCCCGTAACTTCGGGAGAAGGGGTGCTTTTTAGGGTGAATAGCCCGGAAAAGCCGCAGTGAATAGGCCCAGGCGACTGTTTAGCAAAAACACAGGTCTCTGCGAAGCCGCAAGGCGAAGTATAGGGGCTGACGCCTGCCCGGTGCTGGAAGGTTAAGGGGAGAGGTTAGCGCAAGCGAAGCTTTGAACCGAAGCCCCAGTAAACGGCGGCCGTAACTATAACGGTCCTAAGGTAGCGAAATTCCTTGTCGGGTAAGTTCCGACCCGCACGAAAGGCGTAACGATCTGGGCACTGTCTCAACGAGAGACTCGGTGAAATTATAGTACCTGTGAAGATGCAGGTTACCCGCGACAGGACGGAAAGACCCCGTGGAGCTTTACTGTAGCCTGATATTGAATTTTGGTACAGCTTGTACAGGATAGGTAGGAGCCTGAGAAGCCGGAGCGCTAGCTTCGGTGGAGGCGTCGGTGGGATACTACCCTGGCTGTATTGAAATTCTAACCCACAGCCCTGATCGGGCTGGGAGACAGTGTCAGGTGGGCAGTTTGACTGGGGCGGTCGCCTCCTAAAATGTAACGGAGGCGCCCAAAGGTTCCCTCAGAATGGTTGGAAATCATTCGTAGAGTGTAAAGGCACAAGGGAGCTTGACTGCGAGACCTACAAGTCGAGCAGGGACGAAAGTCGGGCTTAGTGATCCGGTGGTTCCGCATGGAAGGGCCATCGCTCAACGGATAAAAGCTACCCCGGGGATAACAGGCTTATCTCCCCCAAGAGTCCACATCGACGGGGAGGTTTGGCACCTCGATGTCGGCTCATCGCATCCTGGGGCTGTAGTCGGTCCCAAGGGTTGGGCTGTTCGCCCATTAAAGCGGTACGCGAGCTGGGTTCAGAACGTCGTGAGACAGTTCGGTCCCTATCCGTCGTGGGCGTAGGAAATTTGAGAGGAGCTGTCCTTAGTACGAGAGGACCGGGATGGACGCACCGCTGGTGTACCAGTTGTCTTGCCAAAGGCATAGCTGGGTAGCTATGTGCGGAAGGGATAAGTGCTGAAAGCATCTAAGCATGAAGCCCCCCTCAAGATGAGATTTCCCATAGCATTAGCTAGTAAGATCCCTGAAAGATGATCAGGTTGATAGGTCAGAGGTGGAAGCGCGGTGACGTGTGGAGCTGACTGATACTAATCGATCGAGGACTTAACCTAATAAAAGCGTAAGCTTAGTGAAGTTGAATTGTGAATCGTTATCTAGTTTTGAAGGAATATATTTTCTTCAAAAAAATATATTGATTTTTCGACAGAATATTATATAATAGTTTTTGTCGCTAAAATTTAATGAGATATCTGGTAATGATGGCGAAGAGGTCACACCCGTTCCCATGCCGAACACGGAAGTTAAGCTCTTCAGCGCCGATGGTAGTTGGGGGTTTCCCCCTGTGAGAGTAGGACGTTGCCAGGTATAATGGAGGATTAGCTCAGCTGGGAGAGCACCTGCCTTACAAGCAGGGGGTCGGCGGTTCGATCCCGTCATCCTCCACCATAGTTTTTTCACGCTAGTGAAAATAACTCACCATTTACACATTTATAATAATGCCGGTGTAGCTCAACTGGTAGAGCAACTGACTTGTAATCAGTAGGTTGGGGGTTCAAGTCCTCTCGCCGGCACCACTCATTTTAATAATAATAACTCATTATAAAATGAGCCATTAGCTCAGTTGGTAGAGCATCTGACTTTTAATCAGAGGGTCGAAGGTTCGAGTCCTTCATGGCTCACCATTTAACACACCTTGCGGGTGTGGCGGAATTGGCAGACGCGCTAGACTTAGGATCTAGTGTCTTTATGACGTGGGGGTTCAAGTCCCTTCACCCGCACCATTATTTTTACGATAATAAGATTACTCATTTAATATGCGGAAGTAGTTCAGTGGTAGAACACCACCTTGCCAAGGTGGGGGTCGCGGGTTCGAATCCCGTCTTCCGCTCCAATAGTAAGTGCCGGGGTGGCGGAACTGGCAGACGCACAGGACTTAAAATCCTGCGGTAGGTGACTACCGTACCGGTTCGATTCCGGTCCTCGGCACCATAGTTTTTTCGCGCTAGCGAAAATAACTTACCTTAATTTTTATAGATTAATTTAGATTACTAGCGCCCGTAGCTCAATTGGATAGAGCGTTTGACTACGGATCAAAAGGTTAGGGGTTCGACTCCTCTCGGGCGCGCCATATTCGGGAAGTAGCTCAGCTTGGTAGAGCACTTGGTTTGGGACCAAGGGGTCGCAGGTTCGAATCCTGTCTTCCCGACCATTAACTAAATTATGGGGCCTTAGCTCAGCTGGGAGAGCGCCTGCTTTGCACGCAGGAGGTCAGCGGTTCGATCCCGCTAGGCTCCACCAAAACTTTTTGAAATAATGTCTTGCTTTTCTCGAATGAGAATGATATTATAAGAAAGTTATTGTAAAACAATGATCTTTGAAAACTAAACAAAACCAAGCGTGCCAACGTTAATTTTTATTAACAAAAAAAACGTACTATATAGTACAAACTTTATGAGCTACATCAACTCTTTATTGGAGAGTTTGATCCTGGCTCAGGACGAACGCTGGCGGCGTGCCTAATACATGCAAGTCGAGCGAACCAATGGGAGCTTGCTCCCTGAGGTTAGCGGCGGACGGGTGAGTAACACGTGGGTAACCTGCCTGTAAGATTGGGATAACTCCGGGAAACCGGAGCTAATACCGGATAACATTTTGAACCGCATGGTTCAAGATTGAAAGACGGCTTTTAGCTGTCACTTACAGATGGACCCGCGGCGCATTAGCTAGTTGGTGAGGTAACGGCTCACCAAGGCGACGATGCGTAGCCGACCTGAGAGGGTGATCGGCCACACTGGGACTGAGACACGGCCCAGACTCCTACGGGAGGCAGCAGTAGGGAATCTTCCGCAATGGACGAAAGTCTGACGGAGCAACGCCGCGTGAACGATGAAGGCCTTCGGGTCGTAAAGTTCTGTTGTTAGGGAAGAACAAGTACCAGAGTAACTGCTGGTACCTTGACGGTACCTAACCAGAAAGCCACGGCTAACTACGTGCCAGCAGCCGCGGTAATACGTAGGTGGCAAGCGTTGTCCGGAATTATTGGGCGTAAAGCGCGCGCAGGCGGTTTCTTAAGTCTGATGTGAAAGCCCACGGCTCAACCGTGGAGGGTCATTGGAAACTGGGGAACTTGAGTGCAGAAGAGGAGAGTGGAATTCCACGTGTAGCGGTGAAATGCGTAGAGATGTGGAGGAACACCAGTGGCGAAGGCGACTCTCTGGTCTGTAACTGACGCTGAGGCGCGAAAGCGTGGGGAGCGAACAGGATTAGATACCCTGGTAGTCCACGCCGTAAACGATGAGTGCTAAGTGTTAGAGGGTTTCCGCCCTTTAGTGCTGCAGCAAACGCATTAAGCACTCCGCCTGGGGAGTACGGTCGCAAGACTGAAACTCAAAGGAATTGACGGGGGCCCGCACAAGCGGTGGAGCATGTGGTTTAATTCGAAGCAACGCGAAGAACCTTACCAGGTCTTGACATCCTTCGCTACTTCTAGAGATAGAAGGTTCCCCTTCGGGGGACGAAGTGACAGGTGGTGCATGGTTGTCGTCAGCTCGTGTCGTGAGATGTTGGGTTAAGTCCCGCAACGAGCGCAACCCTTGATCTTAGTTGCCAGCATTCAGTTGGGCACTCTAAGGTGACTGCCGGTGACAAACCGGAGGAAGGTGGGGATGACGTCAAATCATCATGCCCCTTATGACCTGGGCTACACACGTGCTACAATGGATGGTACAAAGGGCTGCAAGACCGCGAGGTCAAGCCAATCCCATAAAACCATTCTCAGTTCGGATTGCAGGCTGCAACTCGCCTGCATGAAGCCGGAATCGCTAGTAATCGCGGATCAGCATGCCGCGGTGAATACGTTCCCGGGCCTTGTACACACCGCCCGTCACACCACGAGAGTTTGTAACACCCGAAGTCGGTGGGGTAACCGTAAGGAGCCAGCCGCCTAAGGTGGGACAGATGATTGGGGTGAAGTCGTAACAAGGTAGCCGTATCGGAAGGTGCGGCTGGATCACCTCCTTTCTAAGGAAAATGAGGCACGCTTGGTATTTTGTTTAGTTTTGAGAGATCATAATGATCTTTCTATATAAGTAAGACTCAATACATAGGAGTCTAAATGCAAAGTGCATTTGAACATCCTGTGTTTTATGTTCCTTGAAAACTAGATAACGAAAACAATTCAAGTAATTCACTGAGTTTAAACGCTTAGTTTAGTGATTCTCTTAATAATTGATTTAAACGACATCTTTGATGTCAAAGGTTAAGTTGTTAAGGGCGCACGGTGGATGCCTTGGCACTAGGAGCCGATGAAGGACGGTACTAACACCGATATGCTTCGGGGAGCTGTAAGTAAGCTTTGATCCGGAGATTTCCGAATGGGGAAACCCACTGCTCGTAATGGAGTAGTATCTTCACCTGAATTCATAGGGTGATGATGGCAGACCCGGGGAACTGAAACATCTAAGTACCCGGAGGAAGAGAAAGCAAACGCGATTTCCTGAGTAGCGGCGAGCGAAACGGAAGAAGCCCAAACTAAGAGGCTTGCCTCTTGGGGTTGTAGGACACTCTATACGGAGTTACAAAGGAACGGAGTAAATGAAGAGGTCTGGAAAGGCCCGTCAAAGAAGGTAACAACCCTGTAGTTGAAACTTCGTTCCCTCCAGAGTGGATCCTGAGTACGGCGGGACACGTGAAATCCCGTCGGAAGCAGGGAGGACCATCTCCCAAGGCTAAATACTCCCTAGTGACCGATAGTGAACCAGTACCGTGAGGGAAAGGTGAAAAGCACCCCGGAAGGGGAGTGAAAGAGATCCTGAAACCGTGTGCCTACAAGTAGTCAAAGCCCGTTAATGGGTAATGGCGTGCCTTTTGTAGAATGAACCGGCGAGTTACGATCCCGTGCAAGGTTAAGTTGATAAGACGGAGCCGCAGCGAAAGCGAGTCTGAATAGGGCGAAAGAGTACGTGGTCGTAGACCCGAAACCAGGTGATCTACCCATGTCCAGGGTGAAGTTCAGGTAACACTGAATGGAGGCCCGAACCCACGCACGTTGAAAAGTGCGGGGATGAGGTGTGGGTAGCGGAGAAATTCCAATCGAACTTGGAGATAGCTGGTTCTCTCCGAAATAGCTTTAGGGCTAGCCTTGAAATGAGAGTCTTGGAGGTAGAGCACTGATTGGACTAGGGGCCCCCATCGGGTTACCGAATTCAGTCAAACTCCGAATGCCAAAGACTTATGTTCAGGAGTCAGACTGCGAGTGATAAGATCCGTAGTCAAGAGGGAAACAGCCCAGACCACCAGCTAAGGTCCCAAAGTATACGTTAAGTGGAAAAGGATGTGGAGTTGCTTAGACAACCAGGATGTTGGCTTAGAAGCAGCCACCATTTAAAGAGTGCGTAATAGCTCACTGGTCGAGTGGCTCTGCGCCGAAAATGTACCGGGGCTAAACGTATCACCGAAGCTGTGGACTGTTCTTACGAACAGTGGTAGGAGAGCGTTCTAAGGGCTGTGAAGCCAGACCGTAAGGACTGGTGGAGCGCTTAGAAGTGAGAATGCCGGTATGAGTAGCGAAAGAGGGGTGAGAATCCCCTCCACCGAATGCCTAAGGTTTCCTGAGGAAGGCTCGTCCGCTCAGGGTAAGTCGGGACCTAAGCCGAGGCCGAAAGGCGTAGGCGATGGACAACAGGTTGAAATTCCTGTACCACCTCCTCACCGTTTGAGCAATGGGGGGACGCAGAAGGATAGGGTAAGCGCGCTGTTGGATATGCGCGTCCAAGCAGTTAGGCTGACAATGAGGCAAATCCCGTTGTCGTGAAGGCTGAGCTGTGATGGCGAGGGAATTATAGTACCGAAGTTCCTGATTCCACACTGCCAAGAAAAGCCTCTAGCGAGGTGAGAGGTGCCCGTACCGCAAACCGACACAGGTAGGCGAGGAGAGAATCCTAAGGTGAGCGAGAGAACTCTCGTTAAGGAACTCGGCAAAATGACCCCGTAACTTCGGGAGAAGGGGTGCTTTTTAGGGTGAATAGCCCGGAAAAGCCGCAGTGAATAGGCCCAGGCGACTGTTTAGCAAAAACACAGGTCTCTGCGAAGCCGCAAGGCGAAGTATAGGGGCTGACGCCTGCCCGGTGCTGGAAGGTTAAGGGGAGAGGTTAGCGCAAGCGAAGCTTTGAACCGAAGCCCCAGTAAACGGCGGCCGTAACTATAACGGTCCTAAGGTAGCGAAATTCCTTGTCGGGTAAGTTCCGACCCGCACGAAAGGCGTAACGATCTGGGCACTGTCTCAACGAGAGACTCGGTGAAATTATAGTACCTGTGAAGATGCAGGTTACCCGCGACAGGACGGAAAGACCCCGTGGAGCTTTACTGTAGCCTGATATTGAATTTTGGTACAGCTTGTACAGGATAGGTAGGAGCCTGAGAAGCCGGAGCGCTAGCTTCGGTGGAGGCGTCGGTGGGATACTACCCTGGCTGTATTGAAATTCTAACCCACAGCCCTGATCGGGCTGGGAGACAGTGTCAGGTGGGCAGTTTGACTGGGGCGGTCGCCTCCTAAAATGTAACGGAGGCGCCCAAAGGTTCCCTCAGAATGGTTGGAAATCATTCGTAGAGTGTAAAGGCACAAGGGAGCTTGACTGCGAGACCTACAAGTCGAGCAGGGACGAAAGTCGGGCTTAGTGATCCGGTGGTTCCGCATGGAAGGGCCATCGCTCAACGGATAAAAGCTACCCCGGGGATAACAGGCTTATCTCCCCCAAGAGTCCACATCGACGGGGAGGTTTGGCACCTCGATGTCGGCTCATCGCATCCTGGGGCTGTAGTCGGTCCCAAGGGTTGGGCTGTTCGCCCATTAAAGCGGTACGCGAGCTGGGTTCAGAACGTCGTGAGACAGTTCGGTCCCTATCCGTCGTGGGCGTAGGAAATTTGAGAGGAGCTGTCCTTAGTACGAGAGGACCGGGATGGACGCACCGCTGGTGTACCAGTTGTCTTGCCAAAGGCATAGCTGGGTAGCTATGTGCGGAAGGGATAAGTGCTGAAAGCATCTAAGCATGAAGCCCCCCTCAAGATGAGATTTCCCATCACATTAGTGAGTAAGATCCCTGAAAGATGATCAGGTTGATAGGTCAGAGGTGGAAGCGCGGTGACGTGTGGAGCTGACTGATACTAATCGATCGAGGACTTAACCTAATAAAAGCGTAAGCTTAGTGAAGTTGAATTGTGAATCGTTATCTAGTTTTGAAGGAATATCCTTCAAACTAAATATTATTTGGTGATGATGGCGAAGAGGTCACACCCGTTCCCATGCCGAACACGGAAGTTAAGCTCTTCAGCGCCGATGGTAGTTGGGGGTTTCCCCCTGTGAGAGTAGGACGTCGCCAAGTAAGATGAGAAAAGATCAGTAGAGATGCTGGTCTTTTTCTGTGAAAATAAATTAAAGGTTTAAACTTGATCGCATTTGATTAAGCTATAGATAATTAAATTTGGCAATAGGAAAGCAGAGCTACCGTACTTTACGGTTTCTCGTTTAACTTTTCTATTTTTTGTCTATAATGCTAATTTGAAGTTAACTCGTGGTAGGGTTCTTTGTTCTGAAGCATATGATAGACAATCGTAAGCATTCGGTGTCCTATGGCAACGAGTGCTTTTTTCTTTCCTCTTCTCGCAGCCAACGACCAATATTTGATTCCCAACCTTTTATTACGACTCCTTGAAACAGCCCATGCAGCTTCGCACAATGCAGATTTAATATGTGGATTTCCTCTAACTGTTCGTGTACTTTTTCTTTTTCCTGCACTTTCATGATTTCCAGGTGATAATCCTGCCCATGAAGCGAGATGTTTAGAAGTTGGAAACTGTCCCATATCTACACCAATTTCTGCAAGGATGACTGCAGCTGTATCTTTTTTAATACCCGGCATTGTGATTAAAAGTTGAACTTCTTCCTGATAGTCTAGTAAGATTTCATCGATCCTTTTCTCAATATCGGATATTAACGTTTCTAGATAAGTAATATGCATCCAGGATTGTTGGATTAGAAAAAGTTGATGATCATTTAATGTACCGAATAAAGAATCAGTAATCAATTGTTTTTTATGAGCCATTCTTCCATGTATCTTTTTCTCAACTTCTTCCTGATCAATAAAACCTTCAGATATTAATTGTTCCAAGAGTTTCCTTCCTGAAACACCAAAAACATCTGAAATAACAGTACTTAATTTTATGTTTGAAGTCTCTAACACTTTTTGAATTCGGTTCTTCTCAGATGTCATATGCCCAATCCATTTCTTTCTAAGTCGAGTCAAATCTCGTAAATTTCGAAAGTCTTCTGGAGGGACAAAGCTTTTCTCTATTAGTCCATGTCTTAATAATTTAGCTATCCATTCTGCGTCCGAAACATCTGTCTTCCTACCGGGAACGTTTTTAATCCTTTGTGCATTAGCCAAAGTAATATCAAAAAAATCTTCTAAGATGTTGTAAACTGGTTTCCAATAAACTCCCGTACTCTCCATCGCAATGTGAGTGACTTCTTTTTCTTCTAACCATTTAAGCAGACGAAATAAATCCTTCGTTAATGTTGGGAAAGTTTCAATTACTCTTTCCAATTCAGCTTCTGAATCACCTAGTAATACACAAGCCACAATGGTTTCTGAGTGAACATCCAAACCAGCACAACGTTTGTGTAAAGTTTCCACCTTATTCACCTTCATAAAATTATTCCACAGACAGTGGAATGAATTTGAAATTAAACATTTTTCTGTTCGTAGTCATCCTAGACATAGGGAGCTAACAATGGGTTGTACACCAAATTCATTCCAACAGTTTTTTGTACAGGGTCGAACCACCAATAAAGACCACGTTATATACTCACTGTTTGCGGTATCAACATTATGGGATGAGAACTCTATTTTCATTCCTGGGTTGAGAGCGAAAGATCATGAATGTTTTTTGTGTAGTAAAAGGTAATAAAATCGAAGATTTGAAATAGAGAGATAGAGACTAAATAAGACTACTAGCCTGAGGCTTGGGAGAAGCAAGAAGGTCAAGGAAGCGCAGGGAGTGAAGACCGGAATGTGCGGTTTTGGTACATGAGAATTTGAACGAACAAACTGACGCGGAGATTCGCCGCTTATCGCAAGCCGATAGTTCGAACGCGGAAGTTAAGCTCTTGCGCCAATGGTAGTTGGGGGTTTTCCCCTGTGAGAGTAGGACGTCGCCAAGTAAGATGGAGAAAAGATCAGTAGAGATGCTGATCTTTTTTTGTGTAGTTATAAAATGAAATGTTGAAGGTTGTAGAAATTTGTAAAATCGAAGATAAAACTTTAATAATCGAAGATAAAGTATTCAGAATCGAAGATAAAACTTCCATAATCGTAGATAAAGTACTCAGAATCGAAGATAAACATATAAACCACATCTAAATTGTCTATGGAAGTGAACCTGTAGCTCTAGTCTTAAGTAGAAGACCTGTGTTTACATAGTAATCACAAACCAAATATAGCTAAAAGTTTCAAAATAACAAAGAAAACTCTGTAGAAAACAAAAAGAAGAGTATACCACAATGAATATGCCTTACATCTATTCATTATTGCTTATCTTATCAACTTTATTTCTAACCGACATTATTCTACAAAATCCGGGAAGTGACAGGCACCACCCCCACCCCCCAACTCTTCTTCTAAAAAAATAAGTGTTTGAAAACTATCTTTTGAGTATATATATAATAGAACAACTTATATGTCTTATTAAACTAGGGGAAATGCATATGTTTGAGTTTTTTAGTCAAGAGGATTATACGATGTTTTCTCGTATCCTTATTGCAGCTCTTTTATGTGGGGTTATAGGGTTAGAACGGGAGTTTAAAAATCATCCTGCGGGGTTTCGAACACATTTGTTAGTAGGAATAGGATCATGTCTCATGATGATATTGTCTTTGTATGGTTTTGAGCATTATCTTCAGGATCATAAAACAGTGCAATTCGATCCGTCACGGATTCCATCTTATGTGATTAGTGGCATAGGTTTTTTAGGTGGAGGAACAATTCTAGTAAAAGGTGCAACGGTTAGAGGATTAACAACAGCTGCTTCTATCTGGATTGTAGCTGGATTAGGTTTAATTATCGGCTCGGGAATGTATATTCTGGCATTTTTTACAACGATTATTGTCTTAATGTGCCTAATTTTTTTAAATAGATTAGAGAAGTATATGTATGTAAAAAAAACGAGAAGAAAAATGAAGGTTGTTGTAAATTCAACTAAATCTTCAATTGATGAAGTGATTCAGCGTCTTTCGACATATAGCATTAAGACAAATAGTATTGTGATGACATCAAGTCGAAAGGACCGAGAAGGGAATGTAACTTTTTATTATCAGTTAGATATTAATATTAACATTCATTCAATAGGGTATGAAAAGCTGGAGCTTGTAATGAAGGAAATCAAGGAAGTAGAAAAAATCTTTTAAATAAGGTTTCACCTCTTGCTATTTTGGCAATATTTAAAATGAAACAGAAGAGTTGAAAAATTTTTCTGTTCGTTTTATATTTAGATTATAGTCAAATATAGTCAAAGTCAGTGAGGGGGAGGTTGAGTGAGAAATATTTCAGACATTATTGAACAGTATTTAAAAAAAGTGCTGGACAGTAGTGGGAAAGAAATTGTTGAAATTAAACGGAGTGAAATAGCTGATCAATTTCAATGTGTGCCTTCACAGATAAACTATGTTATAAACACAAGATTTACGATTGAAAGAGGTTATCTCGTAGAAAGTAAGCGTGGTGGAGGAGGCTATATTAGAATTATTAAAGTTCATGCTGAAACTCAAGCACACTTACTTGATCAATTATTAGCTTTAATTAATAATCGCCTCTCACAAGCAGCTGCAGAGGATATCATTAGTCGGCTTGTAACAGAAGAGGTTATATCTCCTCGAGAAGCAAAGCTGATGATGAGTGTTATAGATCGTTCAGTCTTATATATCGACCTTCCTCATAGGGATGAGTTAAGGGCAAGAATGGTGAAAGCCATGTTAACTTCATTGAAATATAAGTGAAAGTAGGGGAGACGGATGATTTGCCAGGAATGTAATGAAAGACCGGCAACGTTTCACTTTACAAAAGTGATTAATGGTGAGAAAACAGAAGTTCATATATGTGAGCACTGTGCAAAAGAAAATAGTGAATTTTTTATGTTTAATTCAAGCTCAGGATTCTCGTTAAACAGCCTGTTAACAGGTTTACTAAATATGGAGCATGGCTTTGCAAAAGCAGAGGAGCAGAATGTGTTTAAAACAGAAAGTGTTCCTCAATGTGATCGATGTAAAATGACTTTCCAGGATTTTAAGAAATCTGGTAGGTTTGGTTGCTCCAATTGTTACCCAACTTTTAAAAATTATATTGCACCGATTCTAAGACGAGTTCATGGTGGCAACACAGAACATTCCGGGAAAATCCCTAAGAGAATTGGTGGAGATATTCATATAAGGAAAAAAATTGACGATTTAAAAGAGAAAATCAGAAGTTTTATTAGTCAAGAAGAGTTTGAACAAGCTGCTTTAGTGAGAGATGAGATTCGCTCACTCGAAAAAAAATTAAGTAGCTTTGATGAGGAGGGATTTTAGATGTCACTCCAGAACTTTATGAATAAGGCAATGAGTGCTTGGATGAGTCAGGAAGGGCCTGATTCAGACATTGTATTAAGCAGCCGAATTCGTTTAGCACGAAATATAAATCAATACAAATTCCCAACTCTCTCTACAAATGAGGAAGCACAGGAAGTTCTAAATTTCTTTGAAAACACATATGCAAATAAAACATTCAAAAAATTAGGCCAATTAGAGCTTTTAAAAATGAATGATTTGCAAGCAATTCAAAAAAGGGTCCTCGTAGAAAAGCATTTAATAAGTCCTAACTTAGCTGACCGCTCTGAATATGGAGGTTGTTTGCTTTCAGAAAATGAAGAGGTAAGCATCATGTTAAATGAAGAGGATCATATTCGAATTCAATGCTTATATCCTGGATTTCAGCTGGAAGAAGCCTTACATACAGCGAATCAGCTGGATGATTGGATTGAGGAAGAAGTTGATTATGCCTTCGATGAACAAAGAGGCTATTTAACAAGCTGTCCTACCAATGTAGGAACAGGGCTTAGGGCATCAGTGATGATGCATCTCCCAGCGTTAGTTATCACTCAAAAGATTAATCGAATTATCCCGGCAATTAATCAGCTTGGCTTGGTTGTAAGAGGAATATATGGAGAAGGTAGTGAAGCAGTAGGAAATCTTTTTCAAATATCAAACCAAATTACATTAGGTAAGTCAGAGAAGGATATTGTAGAAGATCTGGTTAGTGTTGTACAACAACTAATTGAGCAGGAAAGATCTACTCGTGAAGCTTTATATCAGTCATCACACACTCAGTTAGAAGACAGGGTTTACCGTTCCTTTGGAACTTTGGTATACAGCCGAATCATAGAATCTAACGAGACAGCAAAATGCTTATCTGATGTTAGATTAGGTATTGATTTACGAATTATTAAAGATATTTCCCGTACTATCTTAAATGAACTGATGATATTAACACAGCCTGGATTTTTGCAGCAGTATTTTGGCGGACCATTACGTCCAAATGAGAGAGATATTCGTCGAGCTGCACTCATTAGAGAGCGGTTAAACCTAGAAATGGATCGTAATAAACGGATGGAGGATGATGAATTATGATGTTTGGAAGATTTACAGAACGCGCGCAAAAAGTACTGGCTTTAGCACAAGAGGAAGCAGTTCGATTAGGACATAATAATATTGGAACAGAGCATATTCTTCTAGGTCTTGTTAGTGAAGGCGAAGGTATCGCTGCTAAAGCTTTATTAGCATTAGGTCTAGGTCCAGATAAAATTCAAAAAGAAGTAGAAGGATTGATTGGTAGAGGTCAAGATGCCTCACAAACTATTCACTATACACCAAGAGCAAAAAAGGTCATTGAGCTATCAATGGACGAAGCAAGAAAGCTGGGACATTCTTATGTCGGAACAGAACATATTCTCCTAGGTCTTATTCGTGAGGGAGAAGGGGTAGCTGCACGAGTACTTAATAATTTAGGTGTGAGTTTAAACAAAGCAAGACAACAGGTTCTTCAATTATTAGGAAGCAACGAATCTTCAGCAAACCATCAAGGTGGAGGCATTACGAATGCAAATACACCTACTTTGGATAGTCTTGCACGTGATTTAACGGCGATTGCTAGAGAAGGAAGCTTAGATCCTGTAATTGGTAGAAGTAAAGAAATTCAGCGTGTTATTGAAGTGTTGAGTAGACGTACGAAAAACAACCCTGTATTAATTGGGGAGCCAGGTGTTGGTAAAACGGCCATTGCTGAAGGCTTGGCTCAACAAATTGTCCAAAATGAAGTACCTGAAATTTTACGTGATAAGCGTGTTATGACGTTAGATATGGGAACAGTTGTTGCAGGGACAAAATATCGTGGTGAATTTGAAGATCGTCTGAAAAAGGTAATGGATGAAATTCGCCAAGCGGGTAATATCATTCTCTTTATTGATGAGTTACACACATTAATCGGTGCTGGTGGTGCAGAAGGAGCTATTGATGCTTCAAATATTCTTAAGCCGTCATTAGCTCGTGGTGAGCTTCAATGTATTGGTGCAACAACACTTGATGAATATAGAAAATATATTGAAAAAGATGCCGCATTAGAGCGTAGATTCCAGCCAATTCAAGTCGATGAACCTTCTGTTGATGAGAGTGTTCAAATTTTAAAAGGTTTACGTGATCGTTATGAGGCACATCATAGAGTATCAATTACAGATGAAGCGATTGATGCTGCTGTTAAATTATCAGATCGTTATATTTCTGATCGTTTCCTTCCAGACAAAGCGATTGATTTAATTGATGAAGCAGGTTCAAAGGTTCGCTTACGTTCTTTTACTACACCACCTAATTTAAAAGAGCTTGAACATAAGCTTGAGGAAATCCGTAAAGAAAAAGATGCCTCTGTTCAAAGCCAAGAGTTTGAAAAAGCAGCATCTTTACGTGATACAGAGCAACGTTTACGTGAGCAGCTAGAGGAAACGAAAAAAACGTGGAAAGAAAAACAAGGTCAAGAAAATACTGAAGTGACAGTTGAAGATATTGCAATGGTTGTTTCTAGTTGGACTGGTGTCCCAGTTTCGAAGTTGGCACAAACAGAAACTGACAAACTGTTAAACATGGAAAACATCCTTCATTCAAGAGTAGTGGGTCAAGAAGAAGCGGTAGTTGCTGTTGCAAAAGCGGTACGCCGTGCACGTGCTGGCTTAAAGGATCCAAAACGTCCAATCGGTTCATTCATCTTCTTAGGACCAACGGGTGTAGGTAAAACTGAGTTAGCTCGCGCTCTTGCAGAATCGATCTTTGGTGATGAGGATGCGATGATTCGTATTGATATGTCTGAATATATGGAGAAGCATTCAACATCACGACTGGTTGGTTCACCTCCAGGATATGTAGGCTATGATGAAGGTGGTCAGTTAACAGAGAAGGTTAGAAGAAAGCCTTACTCAGTTGTCCTTTTAGATGAGATTGAAAAAGCCCACCCTGATGTGTTTAATATTTTACTACAAGTATTAGAAGACGGAAGATTAACTGATTCTAAAGGGCGTACTGTAGACTTTAGAAATACGATTTTAATCATGACTTCTAACGTTGGAGCTAGTGAACTAAAACGCAATAAATATGTTGGCTTTAATATCCAAGATGAAACACAAAACTATAAAGACATGAAAGATAAGGTAATGAATGAGCTAAAACGTGCATTCCGTCCTGAGTTCATCAACCGTATTGATGAAATCATTGTCTTCCATTCTTTAGAGAAAAAGCATTTAAAAGAAATCGTTTCGCTTATGTCTGATCAATTAACGAAACGTTTAAAAGAACAAGATCTTTCATTAGAATTAACAGAATCTGCGAAAGAGAAAATTGCTGATGAGGGAATTGACTTAGAATATGGTGCAAGACCATTACGTCGTTCGATTCAAAAGAATGTGGAAGACCGTCTTTCTGAAGAGCTGTTAAAAGGTACAATTGATAAAGGCCAAAAAATTATTCTTGATGTGGAAAATGGCGAGTTTGTTGTGAAGACAGCTGAAAAAGAAGAAGTGAAATCTAATTAAATAAAGAATGTTTAGAGGCATACGATTTTAATTGTGTGCCTCACTTTCTTTTTTCTCCTATGGATAATACTACGGACATTGGGAATAAGAATAATCCCCCTTTTGCCCGTCTGATAAGAATTAAACGTAATTTTCGAAAAGATTTCCCTTTAGAGCACTTTCAGTTTTATATAATTAAGGATAAGTATCATAATTAACTTGTCTATTTGGTAATCTAATAAGAGAGGAACAATTTTATGGCAAAAGCAAAGGTAAAGTTTATTTGTCAAACCTGTGGCTATGAATCACCGAAGTGGATGGGGAAATGCCCAGGTTGTGGTGAATGGAATACAATGTCAGAAGAAGTATTAAAGTCTGGGTCACCTCGAAGGGCTGTTTTTGCTCATTCCAATCAAACGGTACAAAAACCCTCGCCGATAACAAAAATTGAAACAACCCAAGAACCAAGAATATTTACAAACCTTAAAGAATTTAACCGTGTACTCGGAAGTGGTATTGTGAAGGGATCTTTAGTTTTAATTGGTGGTGATCCTGGTATTGGGAAATCAACACTGCTATTACAAGTATCCTCTCAATTAGCTGATAACGGTCATGATGTTTTATATATATCTGGTGAAGAATCAGTTAAACAAACGAAATTAAGGGCAGATCGCTTAGGAGTAAAATCTAATAAATTATTAGTTTTATCTGAAACAGACTTAAGCTTTATTTCAAAAGCAATCGATGAAACAAACCCAGCCTTTGTAGTGGTCGATTCGATTCAAACTGTTTATCATAGTGAAATAAGCTCTGCTCCGGGTAGTGTATCTCAAGTGAGAGAATCAACAGCTGAATTAATGAGAATAGCCAAAACAAAGGGTATTGCGGTATTCATTGTTGGTCATGTAACGAAAGAGGGATCAATTGCAGGGCCAAGGCTATTAGAGCATATGGTTGATACAGTCCTCTATTTTGAAGGAGAAAGACATCATACGTATCGAATATTACGTGCTGTAAAAAACCGCTTTGGGTCTACAAATGAGATGGGAATTTTCGAAATGAAAGAAGCTGGTTTAGAAGAGGTGCAAAACCCATCAGAGATTTTTCTAGAAGAAAGGTCTAAGGGTGCAGCAGGTTCAACAGTTGTTGCCTCAATGGAGGGTACCAGATCAGTGCTTGTTGAAATTCAGGCTCTTATCTCTCCGACCAGTTTTGGAAATCCAAGGAGAATGGCAACTGGAATAGATCATAATCGAGTGCCATTGTTAATGGCTGTTTTAGAGAAACGTGTTGGTCTTCTTTTGCAAAACCAGGATGCATATTTAAAGGTTGCCGGAGGCGTAAAGCTTGATGAACCTGCTATTGATTTAGCTGTTGCTGTTAGTATTGCTTCTAGCTTTAAGGATGCGCCACCAAAACCGACTGACGTTATTATTGGGGAAGTGGGGTTAACAGGTGAGGTTCGTAGAGTGTCGAGAATTGAACAAAGAGTGATTGAAGCTGCAAAGCTAGGTTTTAAGAGGGCGGTCATTCCACATGCAAATATAGGCGGTTGGAATCCACCAGATGATATAGAAATTATAGGAGTAAAAAATGTAGCAGAGGCCCTCCAAAAAACATTAGGGGGATCATAAATGACAGATATAGAGAGTAAGTCAGGCGAAAAGACATTAAATGAAATTTTGCAGTTTGTAGCGCCTGGAACACCTATTAGAGAAGGGATAGAAAATGTACTTCGAGCAAAAACAGGCGGGTTAATCGTTGTAGGTCATAATGACAAGGTAAAGGAAGTAATTGATGGAGGCTTTACAATTGAATGTCCATTTTCATCTGCTCACTTATATGAGCTTGCGAAAATGGATGGAGCTATCATCTTAAGTGATTCAGGTAATAAAATTATGTATGCAAATGCTCAACTTGTTCCTGACCCTACTATCTATTCCTCTGAAACTGGAATGAGACATCGCACAGCTGAGCGTGTAGCGAAACAAACGGGTAATTTAGTCATTGCCATTTCTCAAAGAAGAAATGTGATCACCCTGTATCATGGAGAGCTCAGATATGCGTTAAGGGATATAGGTGTTATCTTAACAAAGGCAAATCAAGCCATTCAAACATTAGAAAAATATAAAATTGTGTTAGATCAATCAATCATGACGCTAGGTGCACTTGAATTAGAAGAGCTAGTAACATTTAAAGAAGTCCTTCAAGTACTTCACAGGTTTGAGATGGTTCTAAGAATTAAGGATGAAATAAATGATTATGTGAATGAACTTGGAGCTGAAGGACATCTGATTCGCTTGCAGTTAGCGGAACTTTTGACAGGGTTAGAAGAAGAAGCGGCTCTCTTAATTAAGGATTATGCTGTTGATAAGTCAGTTGATCCTTACCCAGTCATTAAACAGCTTCAAGACTTATCGAGCTTTGAGCTATTGGAAGATTCCGTTCTGTTTAAATTATTAGGCTATTCTTCTTTTACAAATATAGACAGTCCAGTTATTTCACGTGGTTATCGCATTTTAAATAAAATTCCGAGACTGCCTACAATCATTATTGAAAATTTAGTGACAACATATAAAAATTTGAAACTTATTATGAAGGCATCCGTAGAACAGTTAGACGAGGTAGAAGGGATTGGTGAGGTCAGAGCGAAAAAAATAAAAGAGGGATTAAAGAGATTGCAAGACCAACTTCTAATTGATCGTCATATATAAGAAGATTTCATGAAAATTTTACGATTACTGTTTTAATTTCTGTAAAATAGGGTATATTAAAATTGTTTTTTAATGTATGTGTTTTTGGGTCATAGTCAAGATTACAGACATGTATCAATCTATTTACATTTTGATTTATCTATTTCACAAGTCAGCAAATTAGGATAAAGTAGTAATAATTAAAAAGGAGGTGAAGGTATGTTAATTAAACGCATAATCCAACTATTTTTTCTAAGTGTAGGTGGGATGTTAGGAATCCTATTTATGCCACAACTACTTGAATTAATGAATATGCAGGACATACCTTTTATTAATACACCTTATACGCTAGCAGTACTAGGTGCAATCATATTCTTTGTGGCAACATTTTGGTTGGTCGATTATGTTGTGAATTGGATCAGGGTCTTAGAAGAAGCTGTTGTAAAAGCCCCTGTTACAGATGTTTTATTTGGTAGTCTAGGATTAATATTTGGTCTTATAGTTGCTTTTCTTATTGTTATCCCTTTAAATACGATCCAGTACCAAGTCTTTAACACCATTATTCCAATATTTTTAACGCTTCTGCTTGGATACTTAGGTTTTCAAGTAGGATTTAAGAAACGAGACGAACTAATTAATGTTTTTACCGTTCAAAATAAAATAGGCAAGAAAAAAGGAATGTCTGATGACGAGGTTGAAACTGAAGATAAAAAGCTTAAAATATTGGACACGAGTGTCATTATAGATGGGCGAATTGCGGATATCTGTCAAACAGGATTTCTAGAAGGAACAATCGTTATCCCTCAGTTTGTTCTAGAAGAACTACAGCATATTGCGGATTCTTCTGATGTATTAAAACGAAATCGTGGAAGAAGAGGTCTTGATATCTTAAACCGTATTCAAAAAGAGCTTTCTATAAATGTAGAAATTTATGAAGGTGATTTTGAGGAAATACAAGAGGTAGATAGTAAACTCGTTAAGCTTGCAAAACTCACATCTGGTGTTGTTGTGACAAATGATTTTAACCTAAATAAGGTATGTGAATTACAAAAGGTTCATGTTTTGAATATTAATGATTTGGCAAATGCGGTTAAGCCTGTTGTGTTACCTGGTGAAGAAATGAATGTTCAGGTCATTAAGGATGGGAAAGAGCATAATCAAGGTGTTGCCTATCTAGACGATGGAACAATGATTGTAGTTGAGGATGGTCGAAATTACATTGGAAAGCATATCGATGTGCTTGTAACAAGTGTTCTTCAGACTTCGGCTGGAAGAATGATCTTTGCAAAACCCAAGCTATTAGAAAAAGCATTATAATATACCTCAGCCCATGAAGCATTTAACTCTATGTCTCATGGGCTGTTTTACATATAGAGAGGAATCTTTTATTATGATGTTATACTGAATTATTGAAGGAGTAACTCCAATGAATTATCAAGTCATAATACCTGCTGCTGGTCAGGGGAAACGGATGAATGCAGGTAAGAATAAGCAGTTTATTGAACTAGAACAGATTCCAATTATTATACATACACTAAAGGTTTTTGAAGAACATTCCTATTGCAAGGGTATTATATTAGTAATCAATGATGCAGAAAAGGCTGATTTTCAACAGCTGATAAAAAAATACCGTATATCCAAAATCAAACATTTAGTATCTGGTGGACAAGAGCGCCAATACAGTGTTTATAATGGGCTAAAGGCTGTGGAAGAGGGAGATTTAGTTCTTGTGCATGATGGAGCAAGACCTTTTCTTACTCATGAAAGTATAGAGGCACTCTTGTCAAAAACAATCCTAACCGGTGCGGCAACACTTGCTGTACCAGTTAAAGATACAATAAAGAGAGCGAAAGATGGAGTGGTAGTCGAAACAGTTGAACGTTCTTCACTTTGGTCAATCCAAACTCCACAAGCGTTCCATTTACCAATTATTTTAGAAGCACATGAAAAAGCAGTGAGAGAAAACTTTCTGGGAACAGATGATGCTAGTCTTCTAGAAAGAGTAGACCAAGCGGTTTCAATCGTTGCTGGTGAATATACGAATATTAAAATAACAACACCCGAGGACCTTTACATAGCAGAAGCAATTTTGTCGAAGAGAAAGATGTAAATTTCATAGTGTCTATTAGGTTATAGAAAGTGGGAATAATAATGATAAGAGTTGGACAAGGTTTTGATGTACATCAATTAGTGGAAGGTCGCCCATTGATCATTGGAGGAATTGAGATTCCGTACGAAAAGGGGTTATTAGGTCATTCAGATGCTGATGTATTATTACATACTGTTGCAGATGCTTGCTTAGGTGCAATAGGTGAAGGGGATATTGGGAAACACTTCCCTGATACAGATCCCACTTTTAAAGATGCGGATTCTGCAAGGTTATTAAAACATGTGTGGGAGATTGTGAAAAATAAAGGGTATGAACTAGGCAATATTGATTGTACAATCATTGCGCAAAAGCCAAAAATGGCTCCATATATTGAAGATATGAGAAATAGGATTGCTGAATTATTAGAAGCTGATGTATCACAAGTGAATGTAAAAGCAACAACAACTGAAAAATTAGGTTTTACAGGTAGACAAGAGGGGATTGCTTCAATGGCAACAGTCCTTATTCAGCAGCGTACATAGCATAAATTAGTTTGTTTATTTATTTTGTATCTGCTTTATTTTGATGGTAAAATTAGGTCTGGTCTTATACGTTATTCATAATTTTACATAAGGGTTATTACTAAGGGTTGCTTGTATTTCTAAGCAGCTTGGAAACAAAGAGTCAAAAAGACGGAGGTACCAGAGATGACAAAGGAAGTTAGAGTTCGTTATGCACCAAGTCCAACTGGACATTTACATATCGGAAATGCAAGAACAGCATTATTTAATTATTTATTCGCTAAAAATCAAGGTGGAAAATTTATTATCCGTATTGAAGATACTGATAAGAAACGTAATATTGCTGGTGGAGAAGAAAGTCAATTAAAGTACTTAAAATGGTTAGGAATTGATTGGGATGAAAGTATTGATGTTGGAGGAGAATATGGTCCATATCGCCAATCAGAGAGAAATGATATTTACAAGAAATATTACGAAGAGCTTCTAGACAAAGGTTTAGCTTATAAATGTTATTGTACAGAAGAAGAGCTGGAAAAAGAACGCGAAGAACAAATGGCGAGAGGTGAAACACCTCAGTATTCAGGTAAGCATGCTAACTTAACAAAAGAAGAACAAAATGAATTAGAATCACAAGGGCTTCAAGCAAGCATTCGTTTTCGAGTACCTGCTAATAAAGAGTACCGTTTTAATGACATGGTAAAAGGTGATATTTCCTTTGAGTCAGAAGGAATGGGTGACTTTGTTATTGTGAAGAAGGACGGAACACCTACTTATAATTTTGCAGTAGCTGTTGATGACCACTTAATGGGGATTTCACATGTACTAAGAGGGGAAGACCATATTTCTAATACGCCAAAGCAATTGATGATTTATGAAGCGTTTGGCTGGGATATTCCTGTATTCGGTCATATGACATTAATCGTAAATGAAAATCGCAAAAAATTAAGTAAACGTGATGAATCAATCATTCAATTTATTGAGCAATATGAAGAGCTTGGTTATCTACCAGAAGCATTATTTAATTTTATTTCATTACTTGGTTGGTCACCGGGCGGAGAAGAAGAGGTATTTACAAAGGATCAATTAATTGAAATCTTTGATGCGAATCGTCTTTCTAAATCTCCAGCTGTCTTTGATACACATAAATTAGCTTGGATGAATAATCAATATATTAAGCAACTAGATCTTGAAAAATTAATTCCACTTTGCTTGCCGCATTTAATTAAAGCGGGGAAAGTGTCGGAAAACATGAGCGATGAAGAACAGGAAAGAACTCATCAATTAATTGCGCTCTATCAAGAACAATTGAACTTTGGAGCAGAAATTGTTGATTTAACGGAGCTTTTCTTTAAAGAAGAGATTTCTTATGGAGAGGAAGCCAAGGATGTTCTTGCAGGAGAGCAAGTTCCTGAAGTTTTATCAGCATTTGTCAGTGAAATCAATCAAAGCGATGAATTTTCAGCTGATACAGTGAAAACAATGATAAAGGCTGTCCAGAAAGCAACAGGACAAAAAGGGAAAAATTTATTTATGCCGATTCGTGTAGCGATAACAGGTCAAACACATGGCCCAGATTTGCCAAAATCGATTGCGGTTTTAGGGAAATCTACCGTTTTAGCTAGATTACAAAATGTAATTAGTTGAGTTCAATGGTCGCTTTTAAATCAAAAAAATAAAGCCTTCTTTCATCAAGCTTATTGTTGAATTTACGAAGAAATGCACTGTGAAAATGAACCTCCAACGTTTTTTTGTAACAAATTGTACATTATGAAGATGATTCAGTTAACATTTGCATAAAAATGTAATATAGTATTGTTAAACTATATTTAAAGCGTTGATAAGGAGAGTAGAGTTTTATTTCCTTTTAGAGAGAACCCTCATCGGCTGGAAGGGGTTTAAGTGAAGTAATTCTTGAAGTGCACCTTAGAGTCCTTTGCTAAACGTCATGTAGACTAGTAAGCAAAGGCGTACCCTCTACGTTACAGAGTTAAAGTTGAGGTTAGAGTGATCGTATAACTCTTTCCTAAACAGAGTGGAACCGCGCATTCAAGCGTCTCTGTCATGTTGCAGAGGCGCTTTTTTATATTCTCAGAAAATATCTAATAAAGTTTATGATTGGAGGGGAAATTTATGTTGAAAATGATGAAAGAAGACGTAGAGGTTGTTTTTGAGCAAGATCCCGCAGCAAGAAATTATTTTGAAGTTATTTTAACTTATTCAGGATTACATGCCATTTGGAGCCATCGTATTGCTCATGCTTTTTACAAAAAGAAGCTCTTTTTCTTAGCTAGGGCTATTTCGCAGATAAGCAGGTTTTTTACAGGAGTTGAGATTCATCCTGCTGCAAGAATTGGGCGCCGTTTCTTTATTGACCATGGAATGGGCGTTGTTATCGGTGAAACATGTGAAATTGGAGACAATGTGACGGTCTTCCAGGGAGTAACACTTGGCGGAACGGGAAAAGAAAAAGGGAAAAGGCATCCGACCATTAAAGACAATGCGCTAATTGCTACAGGAGCAAAGGTATTAGGCTCTATTACTGTTGGAGCATACTCAAAGATAGGAGCAGGATCTGTTGTCCTAAAAGATGTGCCAGATCACTCTACTGTTGTTGGAATTCCTGGAAGAGTCGTGATCCAAAATGGAAAGAGAGTCGGCCAGGATTTAAACCATTCAGATTTACCAGATCCAGTGTCAGATCGTTTTAAAGAATTAGAAGTGGAGCTAAAACAATTAAGAGATGAAGTACAACACCTAAGGAAAGGAAAGAATGACTATGACAATAAAGTTGTACAATACGCTAACGAGACAAAAAGAAACGTTTGAGCCTCTAGAACCGGGAAAGGTAAAAATGTATGTTTGTGGTCCAACCGTTTATAATTATATTCATATAGGAAATGCTAGACCTGCAATTGTTTATGATACGGTAAGAAGATACCTAGAGTATAGCGGCTATGAAGTGAACTATATCTCAAATTTCACAGATGTGGACGATAAGTTAATTAAAGCTGCTAACGAATTGGGGGAAGATGTTCCTACCATTGCAGATCGGTTTATTGACGCATATTTTGAAGATGTAACAGCACTTGGCTGCAAACGTGCGACCACACATCCTCGTGTAACAGAAAACATTGATATTATTATTGATTTTATCCAAGCTTTAATTGATAAAGGCTTTGCTTATGAAGCGGGCGGCGATGTTTATTATAAGACAAGAGAATTTAAAGAGTATGGAAAGCTTTCACATCAATCGATCGAGGAACTTCGCTTAGGAAATAGAATTGAAGTAGGGGATAAAAAGCAGGATGCTCTAGATTTTGTTCTTTGGAAATCAGCAAAAGAAGGAGAAATTTCCTGGGAAAGTCCGTGGGGACATGGTCGACCTGGCTGGCATATTGAGTGCTCTGCTATGGCAAAAAAATATTTAGGTGACACAATTGACATTCATGCTGGTGGTCAGGACTTAACATTCCCACATCATGAAAATGAAATTGCTCAATCTGAAGCTGTAACAGGTAAGCAGTTTGCTAAGTATTGGTTACACAACGGATATATTAATATTAATAATGAAAAGATGTCAAAGTCTTTAGGGAACTTTGTTTTAGTTCACGATATTATTAAAGAAATCGATCCACAAATTGTTCGTTTCTTTATGCTGTCTGTTCATTATAGGCATCCAATCAACTTCTCTCAGGAGTTGTTAGAGAGTACAAAGAACGCGTTTGAACGTTTAACAACATCATATGGGAATTTAAAGCACCGTAAAAACAGCAGCACAAATTTAACAGATAATAACGAAGAATGGCTAACAAAAATTAAAAACTATCAACAGCAATTTAAACAAGAAATGGATGATGACTTTAATACAGCCAATGCAATTTCTGTTCTATTTGATTTATCAAAACAAGCAAATTACTATTTGCAGGAACAGAATACATCAACTGAAGTGATTCAAGCTTTCTTAGATCAATTTGATCAACTGGGTAAAGTATTAGGGGTAACATTTGAATCAACGGATCTTTTGGATGAAGAAATTGAAGAAATGATTCAACAGCGTATTCAAGCAAGAAAAGATCGCAATTTTGCTGTAGCTGATGAAATCCGTGATAAATTAAAAGACCTAAATATCATCTTGGAGGATACACCACAAGGTACGAGATGGAAGCGTGGTTGATTATGGTTCACATAATTGGGGAATAAAGATAAAAAGGAATATTTTTATTAATATAGGCAGGGCTCCATGTTTAGATTTACTGTAGCTCTGCCTTCAATAGGAAAAGAGGAACACCATGTTTTTAGAATTACCAACAATAAAAGATTCCAAGCTCTTAAATAGCTTGGCTTTGGCATATATTGGCGATGCTGTTTATGAGATTTATGTAAGGCATTATCTTTTAGCTAAAGGCAATATCCGTCCTAATCAGCTTCATAACCAAGCAAAAAGATTTGTATCTGCCAAGGCACAAGCAAGCACAATACACCATTTTTTCTCACTTGAGTTTCTTACTGAAGAAGAGCAAGCAGTGTTAAGAAGAGGAAGAAATGCAAAGTCAGGGACAATTCCTAAAAATACAGATGTACAAACTTATCGATATAGTACAGCTTTTGAAGCGCTAATTGGACACCTTTACTTAGAAAAAGAGCATGAACGTCTTGAGGAGTTAATTCAAAAGTCATTCACATTTATTGATGGAAAGGAGGGGATGTCATGAGTGAAGATTTTATTATTGGACGTAATCCGGTGATCGAGGTATTAAAATCATCGAGAGATATTAATAAAATATGGGTAGCAGAAAACTCTTTAAAAGGACAAGCCCAGCAAATTACGAAGCTTGCTAAAGAAAGAGGTATAACCATCAATTTTGTTCCCAAAAAGAAGATTGATCAGATGGTGGAAGGAAACCATCAAGGTGTAGTTGCCCAGGTGGCTGCCTATGAATATGTTCATGTTGACGATTTACTAAAAGTAGCCGAAGAACGAAATGAACCACCATTTTTATTATTGTTAGATGAAATTGAGGATCCACATAACCTCGGATCCATCATGAGAACGGCTGATGCAGTAGGGGCACATGGTATTGTGATCCCTAAGCGAAGAGCAGTTGGGCTAACAGCGACAGTAGCAAAGTCATCTACTGGTGCAATTGAACATATCCCTGTGGCAAGGGTTACGAATATGGCGAGAACAATCGATGATCTAAAGGAAAAAGGAGTATGGATTGTTGGGACAGATGCAAAAGGAGCAGATGATTACCGTAATCTTGATGGAAAGATGTCACTTGCATTAATTATAGGAAGTGAAGGTAAGGGGATTGGTCGTCTTATAAAAGAAAAATGTGATTTCTTAGTTAAGATGCCAATGGTTGGACATGTAACATCATTAAATGCATCTGTAGCAGCTAGTCTCTTAATGTATGAGGTATATAGAAAGAGATATCCTCTAGGGGAGTAAAGTGAAATGGATATCCTATTGGTTGATGGATATAACATTATCGGTACATGGCCGGAATTACAAAACCTTAAGAAAAATGATTTAGCGGGAGCACGAGATCTGTTAATTGAAAAAATGGCTGAATATCAAGCATATACAGGATACCGGGTCATTATTGTATTTGATGCTCATATGGTAAAGGGAATTGAGAAAAAACAGAAAAATTATCGAGTTGAAGTCATTTTTACTAGAGAAAATGAAACAGCTGATGAAAGAATTGAGAAGCTTGCTATTTCATTAAGTAATATTAAAACCCAAGTTCATGTAGCCACTTCTGACTTTACTGAGCAATGGGCAATCTTTGGACAAGGTGCATTAAGAAAATCAGCCAGAGAGTTATTAAATGAAATGACATCTATTGAAGGCAGGATTAAACATAAGGTGAAGAAGATTGAAGAAAATCGACCTTCTTCAAAGATTGCCATCCCAGAAGATGTTCTTGAGAAATTAGAAAAGTGGCGAAGAGGAGATCTGTAGGTAGTATCTAATACCTTTGGCAATGCACGATATCCAACAGCTGTGCAAGGCTTAGGAAAATAGGTGTGTATGTACAGTCATGTAACAGGGCGTTATGTTATGGCTGGTTGACGCTTACAAAACCAATACTGTATAATATTGTTATCTTGCGTGCAGTCGGGGGGATCGACTTGAATTCACCAATCAACAGGGGCAAAGTCAACAAAGAAGATTTAGAATTAATGGAAGATGAACAAGTAGTTGAACTTGTGCATTTTGGAGAAAGTGAAGCGCTAGATTATTTAATAACAAAATACCGAAATTTTGTCCGGGCAAAAGCAAGATCATATTTTCTAATTGGTGCTGACCGGGAAGATATAATCCAAGAGGGAATGATCGGTTTATACAAAGCCATTCGTGACTTCAAGGAGGACAAGCTCACTTCTTTTAAAGCATTTGCCGAGCTATGTATTACCAGGCAAATCATTACCGCCATAAAAACTGCAACTCGACAAAAGCATATTCCACTGAATTCCTATGTTTCTTTAGACAAGCCAATATATGATGAAGAATCTGATCGTACACTGATGGACGTTATTACTGGTGCAAAAGTGATGGACCCTGAGGAGCTCATTATCAATCAAGAGGAATTTGATGATATTGAGGTAAAGATGGGTGAGTTATTAAGTGACCTTGAACGAAAGGTTTTAGTTTTATATTTGGACGGTAGGTCATACCATGAGATCTCCGAAGAGTTGAATAGACATGTTAAATCGATTGATAACGCTCTCCAACGAGTGAAGAGAAAACTAGAACGCTATTTAGAACTACGAGAGATTAGTTTATAATTATATAGATTAGGATACGAACGTTTGTTGACGAAAAAATTCTACTGTGATACAGTTTTAAAGAATAAAACGTAGCGGTAGGTGATGACATGCGTAAAAAGATTATCCTTGCATGCACATCGTGTGGAAGTAGAAATTATACAACGATGAAAAATAGTACAAGCACAAATGATCGGTTGGATGTTAATAAATTTTGTAAAGTATGTAATTTGCATACAAACCACCGTGAAACGAAATAGTACAGCACTTATATATTTCATATAATGAAGTTTCCTTATTATCCTGGAGGTAGCACAATGCAACGTTTAATTAGTTTTTTCCGAGATGTTACTCGTGAAATGAAAAAAGTCAGCTGGCCTAAAGGTAAAGAGCTTACAAAGTACACAATAACAGTTGTTTCAACTGTTACATTTGTGGCAGTGTTCTTTGCGGTTATTGACTTAGGTATTTCTTCTTTAATTCGTTTGTTTTTTGAATAATAAATGGAAAATCGTGCTATAATAGAAAATATTAAACTTTGTCTGCAAAACCCGTTAAACGGGTTTTTTCATTGTATAAAAAAGAATAATATAAGCAGATGCTATCGTTTGTTGATCAACCTATTGTGGGGAGGGAAGGACAAGTAGTCCTGAAACTATGGAAAAGAATTGGTATGTAGTACACACCTATTCAGGTTATGAGAATAAAGTGAAGGCCAACCTTGAAAAACGTGTAGAATCAATGGGAATGGAAGATAAGATCTTCCGCGTGGTTGTACCTGAAGAGGAAGAAACAGATATTAAGGATGGCAAGAAGAAAGTAGTTAAAAAGAAAGTTTTCCCAGGTTATGTGCTAGTTGAGATCGTCATGACGGATGACTCATGGTATGTTGTGCGAAACACACCTGGAGTAACTGGGTTCGTAGGCTCTGCAGGTCATGGGTCTAAACCAACACCACTATTACCTGATGAAGTGAGTTTTATTTTGAAACGCATGGGTATGGATGAGCGTCGTGTTGAGATTGATTATGAATTAAAAGAAACTGTTAAAGTAACAGAAGGTCCTTTTGCTAATTTCACAGGTTCCATCGAAGAAATCGATCAAGATAAAAATAAACTTAAAGTTCTTGTGAATATGTTCGGCCGTGAAACACCTGTAGAACTTGATTTTTCTCAAGTAACGAAATTATAATGTAAAAAAACTTGAAATCAATTTCGAAAAGTGGTAATATTTCATAGGTCAGTATGTCTCGAGACTTGAGATATTATTTTGATCAGAAATTTCTATTTCTGAAAGTATAAGGGTAGGTAAACTCATTTGTGAGTTGCTCTAATTATGACCATTCGAAACTCGAGTGGCTAGATGAGTGGGAGGGTAATATACCCCATTACCACATCACGGACTTAAGGAGGTGTGTCTCGTGGCTAAAAAAGTAATTAAAATTGTAAAATTGCAAATTCCTGCAGCTAAAGCTAATCCAGCTCCACCAGTTGGTCCTGCATTAGGTCAAGCTGGTGTTAATATCATGGGATTCTGTAAAGAGTTCAACGCTCGTACGGCTGAACAAGCTGGATTAATCATTCCAGTTGAAATCACAGTATTCGAGGATCGTTCATTTACATTTATTACGAAAACTCCTCCTGCTGCTGTACTACTTAAGAAAGCAGCTGGAATTGAGTCTGGTTCTGGTGAACCAAACCGTAATAAAGTAGCGACTGTTAAGCGTGACAAGGTACGTGAAATCGCTGAAACAAAAATGCCTGATTTAAACGCAGCTAGTGTTGAGTCAGCAATGCGTATGGTAGAAGGTACTGCACGTAGCATGGGTATCGTTATCGAAGACTAATTTTAATTAGTCAAGTTGTGTTAAGGGGTTGCGAGTTTGCTTAAAAACAAGTTCGCAACCTTTATTCGTGGGAGGTTATTCCGCTAAAACCACTAAGGAGGAAACGAAAATGGCTAAAAAAGGTAAAAAGTTTTTAGAAGCTGCTAAATTAGTAGATCGTTCAAATTTCTACTCTGTACAAGAAGCAGTAGAACTAGTTAAAAAGACTAGCATCGCAAAATTTGATGCAACTGTAGAAGTTGCTTTCCGTTTAGGCGTAGATCCTAAGAAAGCTGACCAACAAATCCGTGGAGCAGTAGTACTTCCAAATGGTACTGGTAAAACTCAACGTGTATTAGTATTTGCTAAAGGTGAAAAAGCGAAAGAAGCTGAAGCAGCAGGTGCTGATTATGTTGGTGATGCAGACTTTATCAACAAAATCCAACAAGGTTGGTTTGAGTTTGACGTAATCGTTGCAACTCCAGACATGATGGGTGAAGTTGGTAAATTAGGACGTGTATTAGGACCAAAAGGTTTAATGCCAAACCCTAAAACTGGAACAGTTACTTTTGATGTAACAAAAGCTGTTAATGAAATCAAAGCTGGTAAAGTTGAATACCGTCTTGATAAAGCTGGTATCATCCATGTTCCTATCGGAAAAGTTTCATTTGAAGATAGCAAACTTGTTGAAAACTTTACAACAGTTTATGAAACTTTACTAAAAGCTAAGCCATCTGCGGCAAAAGGTACTTATATGAAGAGTGTAAATGCTACTTCTACTATGGGACCTGGTGTGAAAGTAGATTCTTCAAGCTTTGCTGTAAAATAATAACTATTGACTTCGTATAGAAGTTTATATATAATTATCAATGTTGTTTAAAACAAATATCGCTATACCGTAGACAGTAGGTGCTTTAACGAGCTTAAATATCCTGCCGAGGTGTATTTACGAATAAAGCATGATTATTTTGCTTATTGTATGTACAAAAACCTCCATGTCTTGTGGAGGTTTTTTAATGACCATCACCGAACGGTACTAGTGTTACATGAATCTAACAGGAGGTGTAACAATGAGCGCAATTATCGAACAAAAGAAGCAGATCGTAGAAGAAATCTCTACTAAGTTCCGTGAAAGTAAATCTACTATCATTGTAGATTACCGTGGATTAACTGTAGGTGAAGTAACTGAATTACGTAAACAATTACGTGATGCAGGAATTGACTTCAAAGTTTACAAAAATACAATGACTCGTCGTGCTGTTGAACAAGCTGAGATTACTGGTCTTAACGATGTTCTAACTGGACCAAACGCAATTGCTTTTGGTAATGATGATGTTGTAGCTCCAGCCAAAATTTTAAATGACTTTGCTAAAAAGCATGAAGCTCTTGAAATTAAAGCTGGTGTAATTGAAGGTAATGTTGCTAGTGTTGAAGAAGTTAAAGCTCTTGCTGAACTTCCATCACGCGAAGGCTTACTTTCTATGTTGCTTAGCGTACTTCAAGCTCCTATCCGTAACTTTGCTCTTGCTACTAAAGCAGTTGCAGAACAAAAAGAAGAACAAGGTGCTTAATCGGTACAATCTAGTATGTCTTTACTAATAAAATATTAACAGGAAAAACAAGGAGGAAATTATAATGACTCAAGAACAAATCATTGAAGCAGTTAAAAATATGACTGTTTTAGAATTAAACGACTTAGTTAAAGCAATCGAAGAAGAGTTTGGTGTAACTGCTGCGGCTCCTGTAGCTGTTGCTGCTGCTGGTGGCGAAGCTGCTGCTGAGCAAACTGAATTTGACGTAGTACTTGCAAGTGCTGGCGGACAAAAAATCAAGGTTATCAAAGTTGTACGTGAAGCTACTGGCTTAGGCTTAAAAGAAGCTAAAGAATTAGTAGATAACGCTCCAAAACCACTTAAAGAAGGCGTTTCTAAAGAAGAAGCTGAAGAATTAAAAGCTAAACTTGAAGAAGTTGGAGCTTCTGTAGAAGTTAAGTAATAAATGTACTATATAAAAAGCTCGCCGGTTAAAGGCGAGCTTTTTTGTACTTTATAATAATTGAAGTAACTAATGCATCTATGTGCATTTTGTAGGAAGTAATTTTTTTATCATTAAATTTTATTTAATACGTATAAAATGCAAGGGTGATGTAAAACCTATTCTTCTGTAAGAGGAGGAACTTTTATGAGTAATCATTATTATTCTGAGAAGCCAACTGTTGAAAGTGACCGTAAAACATGGACATTTCAATTAAAGGAATTTCTTTTTACGTTTCAAAGTGATCGTGGAGTGTTTTCGAAAAATGAAGTAGATTTTGGTTCCCGTCTTTTAATAGAATCGTTCTTACCGCCTGATGTAAGTGGTGATTTTCTAGATGTTGGTTGTGGATATGGGCCGATTGGATTGTCTCTTGCAAAGAGTTTTAACAGACAAGTAGATATGATTGATATTAATGAACGGGCAATAGAGTTAGCAAAAGATAATGCTGCTCTTAACAAAGTCGAGAATGTAAATATCTTTCAAAGTAATCAATTTGAAAACATTAGTGAAGACCGGAAGTATGCTGCTGTTTTAACAAATCCACCAATTCGTGCGGGGAAACAAGTTGTTCACTCTATTTTCGAAAAAAGTTTCGATCATCTAGTGCATGAGGGTGAGTTATGGATTGTTATCCAAAAAAAACAGGGAGCACCATCAGCGATGGATAAATTAAATGAAATGTTTAATGAAGTGGAAGTTGTGGAAAAGAAAAAAGGCTATTATATCATAAAAGCAAAAAAGAGTTGACTCCATTTTTTTGTTGTGTTAGTATTATAAAATGCCAATATATAATTTCCATAACTATCTAATTTTCAAGGAAAAAGATGTATAGAAATTAGTTTTATGGGAATACTATTAAAATCAAAAGTACGTTTTAAAATTGTGGTTTTCTTACTAGAAACCCTTTTTATTTTTTGTTTTTTCCTTGCGTCAGTACTTGCATTTTCCTATGTTTTATTACAGATTTTTTATTGGTAGTATGTTAAGATATTGTTTTTTAAAGAGAATGATCATATGTGAGTTCTCTTATTCGTCTGTCTAAAAAAGGTATACATAATAGTACGACGCAAGATCCTATTACGCTTGATTTGAGGGGTGAATGAGTTGACAGGTCAACTAGTTCAGTATGGACGACACCGCCAACGTAGAAGTTATGCACGCATTAGTGAAGTGTTAGAATTACCAAATCTTATTGAGATTCAAACCTCTTCCTATCAGTGGTTTCTTGATGAGGGCTTAAGAGAGATGTTTCAAGATATTTCTCCAATTGAGGATTTCACTGGTAACCTCTCGCTAGAGTTTATTGATTATAGCTTGGGGGATCCTAAGTACCCTGTTGAGGAATCAAAAGAACGCGATGTTACCTATTCGGCGCCATTACGTGTTAAGGTTCGTTTAATTAACAAGGAAACTGGTGAAGTAAAAGATCAGGATGTCTTTATGGGAGATTTCCCTCTCATGACAGAGACAGGTACATTTGTTGTCAACGGAGCAGAGCGTGTTATCGTTTCTCAGCTAGTCCGTTCACCAAGTGTATATTACAGTGCAAAGGTCGACAAAAATGGTAAAAAAGGCTTTACTGCGACTGTTATTCCAAACCGTGGGGCTTGGTTAGAATACGAAACTGACGCCAAAGATGTTGTTTATGTGCGTATAGATCGTACTCGTAAATTACCGGTAACGGTTCTCTTACGTGCTCTTGGGTTTGGCTCTGATCAAGAAATCATCGATTTATTAGGTGAAAACGAGTACTTACGTAATACTCTTGATAAAGATAATACGGAAAGTACAGAAAAGGCTTTGCTTGAAATTTACGAGCGACTTCGTCCTGGTGAGCCACCAACTGTTGAAAATGCAAAGAGTTTATTAGACTCTAGATTTTTTGATCCAAAACGCTATGATCTAGCGAATGTTGGTCGCTATAAAATTAATAAAAAGCTTCATATTAAAAATCGTCTTTTTAATCAAAGACTAGCAGAAACTTTAGTAGATCCTGAAACAGGAGAAATCATTGCAGAAAAAGGTACAATGATTGATAGAAGAACGTTAGACCGCATTATACCGAATCTTGAAAGTGGTGTTGGATTTAAAAAAGAACACCCATCAGGCGGTGTTACTGAGGATGAAGTAACGATTCAATCTATTAAGATTTATGCACCTAATGACCCAGAAGGTGAAAAGGTTATTAATGTATTAGGTAACGCTTATGTAGAAGAAGCTGTTAAAAATATTACAGTTGCAGATATTTTATCTTCTATTAGTTACTTCTTTAACCTTCTACATGGTGTTGGTGATACAGATGATATCGATCACCTTGGAAACCGTAGATTACGTTCAGTAGGGGAATTACTGCAAAACCAGTTTAGAATTGGTTTATCAAGAATGGAACGTGTTGTTCGTGAGAGAATGTCTATTCAAGACACGAATACAATTACTCCGCAACAACTTATTAATATTCGTCCTGTAATTGCTTCTATTAAAGAGTTCTTCGGTAGCTCTCAGTTATCTCAATTTATGGATCAAACAAATCCACTAGGTGAGTTAACACATAAACGTCGTTTATCAGCATTAGGACCGGGTGGTTTAACTCGTGAACGTGCTGGCTTCGAAGTTCGTGACGTTCACTATTCTCACTATGGTCGTATGTGTCCAATTGAGACTCCAGAGGGTCCTAATATCGGGTTGATCAACTCACTTTCCTCATATGCGAAAGTAAATCGTTTCGGCTTCATCGAAACACCATATCGCCGAGTTGATCCTGAAACTGGTAAAGTAACAGCTAGAATTGACTATTTAACTGCTGATGAAGAGGATAACTATGTAGTTGCCCAAGCAAATGCTAGGTTAGCAGAAGATGGGTCATTTATAGATAATGATATTGTTGCACGTTTCCGTGGTGAAAACACAGTTGTTAATAGAGATCGTATTGACTATATGGATGTATCTCCTAAACAGGTTGTATCTGCTGCAACAGCATGTATTCCGTTCTTGGAGAATGATGACTCAAACCGTGCATTAATGGGAGCGAACATGCAACGTCAAGCAGTACCATTAATGAATCCGGAAGCACCTATTGTTGGTACAGGTATGGAATATGTTTCTGGTAAAGATTCAGGAGCTGCTGTTATCTGTAAACACCCAGGTGTTGTTGAGCGTGTTGAAGCGAAGAACGTTTGGGTACGTCGATATGAAGAAGTTGACGGTCAAAAGGTTAAAGGAAATCTTGATAAATATAGTATGTTAAAGTTTATCCGATCGAACCAAGGTACCTGCTATAATCAACGTCCAATCGTAAGTGAAGGCGATGAAGTAGTAAAAGGTGAAATCCTTGCTGACGGTCCATCTATGGAAAAAGGTGAGCTTGCATTAGGTAGAAACGTAATGGTTGCCTTCATGACATGGGATGGTTATAACTATGAGGATGCTATTATCATGAGTGAAAGACTTGTGAAAGATGATGTGTATACATCTATTCATATTGAAGAATATGAGTCTGAATCTCGTGATACTAAATTAGGACCTGAAGAAATTACACGTGATATCCCTAACGTTGGGGAAGATGCATTAAGAAACTTAGATGAGCGTGGAATTATCCGAGTTGGTGCAGAAGTAAAAGACGGAGATCTACTAGTTGGTAAAGTAACGCCTAAGGGTGTAACAGAGCTAACAGCAGAGGAAAGACTTTTACATGCAATCTTTGGTGAAAAAGCACGTGAAGTTCGTGATACATCACTCCGTGTACCACATGGTGGAGAAGGTATTATTCTTGATGTTAAAGTGTTCAACCGTGAAGACGGTGATGAATTACCACCAGGTGTTAACCAATTAGTTCGTGTTTATATCGTTCAAAAACGTAAAATCTCTGAGGGAGATAAAATGGCTGGACGACATGGTAATAAAGGGGTTATCTCTCGTATCCTTCCGGAAGAAGATATGCCTTATTTACCAGACGGTACTCCTGTTGATATCATGTTAAACCCTCTAGGAGTTCCTTCACGTATGAATATCGGTCAGGTATTAGAGCTGCACCTAGGTATGGCTGCTCGAAAACTTGGTATTCATGTTGCATCACCAGTATTTGATGGTGCGCGTGAGGAAGATGTATGGTCAACATTAGAAGAAGCAGGCATGGCTCGTGATGCTAAAACTGTTTTATATGATGGACGTACTGGTGAACCATTCGATAACCGTGTATCAGTTGGGATTATGTATATGATCAAACTAGCTCACATGGTTGATGATAAACTTCATGCCCGTTCAACTGGACCATACTCATTAGTTACTCAACAGCCACTAGGTGGTAAAGCTCAATTCGGTGGTCAAAGATTTGGTGAGATGGAGGTATGGGCACTTGAAGCATATGGTGCTGCTTATACACTTCAAGAGATACTTACTGTTAAATCTGATGACGTCGTTGGTCGTGTGAAAACATATGAAGCCATTGTTAAAGGCGAAAATGTCCCTGAGCCTGGTGTTCCTGAATCATTTAAAGTATTGATTAAAGAACTTCAAAGTTTAGGTATGGATGTAAAAATGCTTTCAAGTGACGAGCAAGAAATCGAGATGAGAGACCTTGATGATGAAGATGATTCACAACAAGCTGAAGGTCTTGCGGTGAATGATCAACCAGAACCAGAGCCTGAAGCTGTTGAATTAGAAAAAGATACAGTAGTGAAAGAATAATAAAAGTTTAAGTTTTACTAAGGAATTCATACGCGGGGAGGTTTAACCTCTCCGTTTAATGAACCTTATTATGTAGTATGAATTTGCTTTTACATAGCAGTTTAACTTTCTACTAAAAAGAACTTTAAACTTGACTCAAATACAGCCATTTAAATTGGGTAGAACCTGAAGACGAAAAGGGAGGTAGGCCCCTTGATAGATGTAAATAATTTTGAATATATGAGCATCGGCTTAGCTTCACCTGACAAGATTCGTTCTTGGTCCTTTGGTGAGGTTAAGAAACCAGAAACAATCAATTACCGTACATTAAAACCAGAAAAAGATGGTCTGTTTTGCGAACGTATCTTTGGACCAACAAAAGACTGGGAATGTCATTGCGGTAAATATAAAAGAGTTCGCTATAAAGGTGTAGTTTGTGATCGTTGTGGAGTTGAAGTAACTCGTGCAAAAGTACGTCGTGAAAGAATGGGACATATTGAATTAGCTGCTCCTGTATCACATATTTGGTATTTCAAGGGAATTCCAAGTCGTATGGGGCTTGTGCTAGACATGTCACCACGTGCTTTAGAAGAAGTTATTTATTTTGCTTCTTATGTAACAACTGAAACTGGTGATACTCCTCTTGAGAAAAAACAATTACTTTCTGAAAAAGAATACCGAGCTTACCGTGAAAAGTACGGTAATACCTTCCAAGCATCTATGGGTGCAGAAGCTATTAAAAAGCTATTATCAGATATTGATCTAGATAAAGAAGTGGATTCTTTAAAAGAAGAGTTAAAAACAGCTCAAGGACAGCGTCGTACACGTGCAATTAAACGTCTAGAAGTACTTGAAGCATTCCGTAACTCAGGAAATGAACCATCTTGGATGATTCTTGATGTACTTCCTGTTATCCCACCTGAATTACGTCCAATGGTACAGCTTGATGGTGGACGTTTTGCTACTTCTGATTTAAATGATTTATACAGACGTGTTATTAACCGTAACAACCGTCTTAAGCGTTTATTAGATCTTGGAGCACCAAGCATTATCGTTCAAAATGAGAAGCGTATGCTTCAAGAAGCAGTTGATGCTCTTATTGATAATGGACGTCGTGGACGCCCTGTTACAGGACCAGGTAATCGTCCGTTAAAATCACTTTCACATATGTTAAAAGGTAAACAAGGACGTTTCCGTCAGAACTTATTAGGTAAGCGTGTTGACTACTCTGGTCGTTCTGTTATCGTTGTAGGTCCAAACCTTAAGATGTATCAATGTGGTTTACCAAAAGAGATGGCGCTAGAACTGTTTAAACCATTTGTTATGAAAGAGTTAGTTGAAAAAGGATTAGCTCATAACATTAAGAGTGCTAAACGTAAAATTGAGAGAGTGCAGCCAGAAGTATGGGATGTTTTAGAATCAGTTATTAAAGAACATCCAGTTTTACTAAACCGTGCACCAACTCTTCATAGATTAGGAATTCAAGCCTTCGAACCAACTTTAGTAGAAGGTCGTGCAATTCGTCTTCACCCACTAGTATGTACTGCTTATAATGCGGACTTTGACGGTGACCAAATGGCCGTTCACGTACCATTATCAGCTGAGGCACAAGCTGAAGCACGTATTTTAATGTTAGCAGCTCAAAATATCCTTAATCCTAAGGATGGTAAGCCAGTTGTTACTCCTTCTCAGGATATGGTATTAGGTAACTATTACTTAACATTAGAGCGTGCTGGTGCAATTGGTGAAGGTATGATCTTTAAAGATACGAATGAAGCACTACTTGCTTATCAAAACGGATATGTACATTTACATACACGTGTTGCGGTTCAAGCATCTTCATTAAAAAATCAAACATTCACAGAAGAACAAAACAAAATGTTGCTTGTTACTTCTGTTGGTAAGTTAATCTTCAATGAAATCTTACCTGAGTCATTCCCTTACATGAATGAACCAACAAAAGAAAACATTGAAGAGAAAACACCTGATAAATACTTTGTAGCTCCAACTGTTGATGTGAAAGAACATGTTGCAGCTCTAGATGAAATCCCGCCATTTAAGAAGGGGATTCTAGGGAAAATCATTGCAGAAATCTTCAAAAGATTCCATATTACTGAAACATCTAAAATGCTAGATCGCATGAAGAACCTAGGTTTCAGTTACTCTACAAAAGCTGGTATTACGGTTGGTGTATCTGACATCATCGTATTAAAAGAAAAACAAGAAATTATCGGTGAAGCACAAGCTAAGGTAGATAACGTATTAAAACAGTTCAGAAGAGGTTTAATTACTGAAGATGAGCGTTATGAACGTGTTATCTCTATCTGGAGTGCTGCAAAAGATAATATTCAAGGGAAATTAATGGCGTCCCTAGATAAACGTAACCCGATCTTCATGATGAGTGACTCTGGTGCCCGTGGTAACGCATCTAACTTTACTCAGCTTGCTGGTATGCGTGGATTAATGGCCAACCCGGCTGGGCGTATCATTGAATTACCAATCAAATCAAGTTTCCGTGAAGGTTTAACTGTATTAGAGTATTTCATCTCTACACACGGTGCACGTAAAGGTCTTGCGGATACTGCCTTAAAAACAGCTGACTCAGGTTACTTAACTCGTCGTCTTGTTGACGTTGCCCAAGATGTTATCATCCGTGATGATGATTGTGGTACAGATCGAGGCATTCTAGCTGAGGCAATTAGAGAAGGCACGGAGATTATTGAAAAATTAGATGAACGTCTAATTGGTCGATATTGCCGTAAAGTTGTAAAACACCCTGAAACAGATAAGGTAATTGTTGAGGAAAATGAATTAATTACTGAGGATATTGCAGTAGAAATTATGGAAGCTGGAATTGATAAAGTATGGATTCGCTCTGCATTTACTTGTAACACTAGACATGGTGTATGTAAAAAATGTTACGGACGTAACCTTGCTACAGGAAGTGAAGTAGAAGTTGGTGAAGCAGTTGGTATTATTGCTGCTCAATCAATCGGTGAGCCTGGTACACAATTAACAATGCGTACATTCCATACAGGTGGGGTTGCCGGAGACGATATCACACAAGGTTTACCTCGTATCCAAGAGTTGTTTGAAGCAAGGAATCCTAAAGGTCAAGCGATCATTTCTGAAATAAATGGTGTTGTAGCTGAGATCAATGAAGTTCGTGATAAACAGCAAGAAATAGTGATTCAAGGTGATGTAGAATCCCGTTCTTATACAGCTCCATATAATGCAAGACTTAAAGTTACTCAAGGTGATAAAATTGAGAGTGGTCAAGTCTTGACAGAAGGTTCAATAGATCCTAAGGAATTACTAAAAGTAAAAGATCTTCAAGCAGTTCAACAATATTTACTACGTGAAGTTCAAAAAGTTTACCGTATGCAAGGGGTAGAAATTGGAGATAAACACGTAGAGGTTATGGTAAGACAAATGTTACGTAAAGTCCGTGTCATGGATGCTGGTGATACAGATGTACTACCAGGTACACTCCTTGATGTTCATCAGTTCACTGATGCTAACAAACAAGTGTTGTTAGATGGTAAACGCCCTGCAACTGGACGTCCAGTATTGCTTGGTATTACAAAAGCATCTCTTGAAACTGACTCCTTCTTATCTGCCGCATCATTCCAAGAAACAACTAGAGTTCTTACTGATGCAGCAATTAAAGGAAAACGTGATGAATTACTAGGACTTAAAGAAAATGTAATTATTGGTAAACTTGTTCCTGCAGGTACTGGTATGACAAGATATCGTCAAACTGAACCAATTGCTAAAGTTGAGCAAGTTGAAGAAGTAGTATCAGTAGATTAATGATTATAACTCCATCATTGGGGGGTAATCCCCCAATGATTTTTACTGGAGTTTATCAAATATAATCCTTGTAAGCTGTGAAGAAATGGATGAATAAAGTTTTTTTAGATGATTGTTGACATCCGTCTCGCGCAATGTTACTATATTCAAGGTGTTCCAATCTTAAACCTGTTGCTTTGGAGGATATAGGTTTATGTCTTATGATAAAGTATCACAGGCAAATGAAATCATTGTTGGTACTAAGCAATCAGTCAAAGCTCTTATGAATAATGAAGTTAAAGAGATCATTATAGCAGAAGATGCTGATTATAGAATTATCCAAAAGGTTATTCAAACAGCAGAAACTCAAAAAGTCCCTTTAACAACAGTTTCATCTATGAAAAAGCTTGGAAGAGCTTGTGGAATAGAAGTGGGAGCTGCAGCTGTAGCTATAATCCGGTAAAATAGATGTTTTTGCAGATTCATAAATGCAGAAACTTTGTTTTTGCCTAAATATGAACCACCTGGATGTGTGGTATTAAAAAGTGAAGGGAGGAAAACAATAATGCCTACTATTAATCAATTAGTGCGTAAAGGTCGCGTAAGCAAAGTAGAGAAATCTAAATCACCTGCATTAAACAAAGGTTACAACAGCTTCAAAAAAGAGCAAACTAACGTATCTTCACCTCAAAAACGTGGTGTATGTACTCGTGTAGGTACGATGACGCCGAAGAAACCTAACTCAGCGCTTCGTAAATATGCTCGTGTTCGTTTAACAAACGGAATTGAAGTAACAGCATACATTCCTGGTATTGGCCACAACTTACAAGAGCACAGTGTTGTTCTTATCCGTGGTGGACGTGTAAAAGATTTACCGGGGGTACGTTATCACATCGTTCGTGGTGCGTTAGATACTGCTGGTGTTGATGGACGTATGCAAGGCCGTTCTAAATACGGTACAAAACGTCCAAAAGCTGCTAAAAAATAATGTTATAAGACATTAAAAATAAAAACTTAGATGAAGGGAGGACATAACATGCCACGTAAAGGTCCTGTAGCAAAAAGAGATGTGTTACCAGATCCAATTTACAATTCAAAGCTTGTTACACGTTTAGTAAACAGAATTATGATCGACGGAAAAAGAGGTAAAGCACAATCTGTACTTTACAATGCTTTCGATTTAATTAAAGAACGTTCAGGTAATGATGCAATGGAAGTGTTTGAACAAGCACTTAAAAACATCATGCCAGTTCTTGAAGTTAAAGCACGTCGTGTAGGTGGTGCTAACTACCAAGTACCTGTAGAAGTACGTCCAGATCGTCGTACAACTTTAGGTTTACGTTGGTTAGTAAACTACGCTCGTCTTCGTGGAGAAAAAACGATGGAAGAGCGTTTAGCTAACGAAATTCTAGATGCTGCTAACAACACTGGTGCAGCAGTTAAGAAACGTGAAGATACTCATAAGATGGCTGAAGCAAATAAAGCATTTGCTCACTATCGTTGGTAATCAATACAATCTAATCAAACTAAATTTCCTATAAGGAAGGAGAAATTACCCAATGGCAAGAGAGTTCTCCTTAAAGAATACTCGTAATATCGGAATCATGGCTCATATTGATGCTGGTAAAACAACAACAACTGAGCGTGTTCTTTATTACACTGGACGTATCCACAAAATCGGTGAAACTCATGAAGGTGCATCTCAGATGGACTGGATGGAGCAAGAACAAGAACGTGGAATCACGATTACTTCTGCGGCGACAACTGCGTCGTGGAAAGGTCATCGTGTAAACATCATTGATACTCCAGGACACGTAGACTTCACTGTTGAAGTTGAACGTTCTTTACGTGTACTTGATGGTGCAGTAGCAGTTCTTGATGCTCAATCAGGTGTTGAGCCACAAACTGAAACAGTATGGCGTCAAGCAACAACATATGGCGTACCACGTGTTGTGTTCGTTAATAAAATGGACAAAATTGGTGCTGACTTCTTATACTCTGTTTCAACTCTACATGATCGTCTTCAAGCGAATGCTCACCCAATTCAATTACCAATTGGTGCTGAGGATCAATTTGAAGGTATTATCGACCTTGTAGAAATGAAGGCTACATTCTATGGTAATGATTTAGGAACTGATATCGTTGATAAAGAAATTCCTGAAGAATACCAAGAACAAGCTGAAGAATACCGTGAAAAGTTAGTTGAAGCAGTAGCAGAACTTGATGAAGACTTAATGGAAAGATACCTTGGTGGAGAAGAAATCTCTAACGATGAGCTAAAAGCTGCAATTCGTAAAGGTACTTTAAATGTAGAATTCTACCCAGTAATCTGTGGATCTGCGTTCAAAAACAAAGGTGTTCAAAAAATGTTAGACGCAGTTATTGATTATCTTCCAGCTCCTATTGACGTAGCTGCAATTAAAGGTATCATTCCTGATACTGAAGAAGAAGTAACTCGTGAATCTAGCGATGAAGGCCCATTCGCTGCATTAGCTTTCAAAGTAATGACAGATCCTTACGTTGGGAAACTTACATTCTTCCGTGTTTACTCTGGTACTTTAAGTTCTGGATCTTACATCCAAAACTCTACTAAAGGTAAGCGTGAGCGTGTAGGTCGTATCCTTCAAATGCACGCAAACAGCCGTGAGGAAATCTCTGAGGTTTACTCTGGTGATATCGCTGCAGCTGTAGGTTTAAAAGATACAACAACTGGTGACACTCTATGTGACGAGAAAAACCTTGTTATCTTAGAGTCTATGCAATTCCCTGAGCCAGTTATTCAACTTTCTGTTGAACCAAAATCAAAAGCAGACCAAGATAAAATGACTACTGCTTTACAAAAACTTCAAGAAGAAGATCCAACATTCCGTGCTCATACTGACCCAGAAACAGGTCAAACAATCATCGCGGGTATGGGTGAGCTTCACCTAGATATCCTAGTTGATCGTATGAAACGTGAATTCAAAGTAGAAGCTAATGTTGGTGCGCCACAGGTTGCATACCGTGAAACATTCCGTCAAGGAGCAAAAGTTGAAGGTAAGTTTGCACGTCAATCTGGTGGTCGTGGACAATTCGGACACGTTTGGATCGAGTTCGAACCAAACGAAGAAGGTAAAGGCTTCGAATTTGAAAACAAAATCGTTGGTGGGGTAGTTCCACGTGAATACGTTCCTGCAGTTCAAGCTGGTCTTGAAGATGCAATGCAAAACGGTGTTCTTGCTGGTTTCCCATTAGTTGATGTAAAAGCTGCTTTAGTAGATGGATCTTACCATGACGTTGACTCAAGTGAGATGGCGTTCAAGATCGCAGCATCTTTAGCTCTTAAAAATGCTGTATCAAAATGTAGCCCTGTAATCCTAGAGCCAGTTATGAAGGTAGAAGTTGTAATTCCAGAAGAATACATGGGAGATATCATGGGAGGAGTTACTTCTCGCCGTGGACGTGTAGAAGGTATGGAAGCTCGTGGTAATGCTCAAGTAGTACGTGCTATGGTTCCACTATCTGAAATGTTTGGTTATGCAACTTCATTACGTTCTAACACTCAAGGACGCGGTGTGTTCACAATGCACTTTGATCACTACGAAGAAGTTCCAAAATCAATTTCTGAAGAAATTATCAAAAAAAATAAAGGTGAGTAATTGATTTTACCCCCTTTAATGAAGTATAACTACTTATGTGAGAACAGAAAGTGATGTTTCACTTTCTGTTACATATATCCAAAAAAATTTTAGAACTCTAAGGAGGATTTTTAGAATGGCTAAAGAAAAATTCGACCGTTCCAAAACGCATGCTAATATCGGTACAATCGGACACGTTGACCATGGTAAAACAACTTTAACAGCTGCAATCACAACTGTACTTGCTAAGCGCAGTGGTAAAGGTGCAGCGATGGCATATGATATGATCGATGCTGCTCCTGAAGAGCGTGAGCGTGGAATCACTATCTCAACTGCACACGTTGAGTATGAAACTGAAACTCGTCACTATGCACACGTTGACTGCCCAGGACATGCTGACTATGTTAAAAACATGATCACTGGTGCTGCTCAAATGGACGGTGGTATCCTAGTAGTATCTGCTGCTGACGGCCCAATGCCACAAACTCGTGAGCACATCCTATTATCTCGTCAAGTAGGTGTACCTTACCTTGTTGTATTCTTAAACAAATGTGACATGGTTGATGACGAAGAGTTATTAGAACTAGTTGAAATGGAAGTTCGTGACTTACTTTCTGAGTATGATTTCCCAGGTGACGATGTGCCTGTAATCAAAGGTTCTGCTCTTAAAGCACTTGAAGGTGAAGCTGAGTGGGAAGAAAAAATCGTTGAACTTATGAACGCTGTTGATGAGTACATCCCAACTCCAGAACGTGACACTGACAAACCATTCATGATGCCAGTTGAGGACGTATTCTCAATCACTGGTCGTGGAACAGTTGCTACAGGTCGTGTTGAGCGTGGACAAGTTAAAGTTGGTGACGTAATCGACATCATCGGTTTAACTGAAGAGCCAAAATCAACTACTGTAACAGGTGTTGAAATGTTCCGTAAGCTTCTTGATTATGCTGAAGCTGGTGACAACATCGGTGCACTTCTTCGTGGGGTTGCTCGTGATGATGTTCAACGTGGACAAGTACTTGCTAAACCAGGTACAATCACTCCACACACTAACTTCAAAGCAGAAGTTTATGTATTATCAAAAGAAGAAGGTGGACGTCACACTCCATTCTTCACTAACTACCGTCCTCAGTTCTACTTCCGTACAACTGATGTAACTGGTATCTGCCAACTTCCTGAAGGCGTAGAAATGGTTATGCCTGGGGATAACGTTGAAATGACAGTTGAACTTATTGCTCCAATCGCGATTGAAGAAGGAACTAAATTCTCAATCCGTGAAGGTGGACGTACAGTAGGCGCTGGCGTTGTAGCTTCTATCCAATCTTAATTTGTAATATATAAAAGGCGAGCATATAATGCTCGTCTTTTTTTGTACATACATATTAACAATGATGTGAGTGAAGTTTTATAAAATTGATGAAATTCAAAGAGATGGATATGGGGGAGTGGCCTTCAGAAAGGAATGAGGAACAAAGATGATAGGAATGAACGGAGAAATGGTCTTCATAAAAGGGATGACGAACAATAGTGATAGAAATGAAGAGAGAGATGTTCTTCATAAAGGGGATGAAGAACAAAGCCGATAGAAAAGAAGAGTGAGATTGTCTTCATAAAGGGAATGAGGAACAAAGGCGATAGAAATGATCGGAGGAATGGTCTTCATAAAAGGGATGACGAACAAAAGTGATAGGAATGAATGGAGAAATGGTCTTCATAAAAGGGATGACGAACAAAAGTGATAGAAATGAAGAGAGAGATTGTCTTCATAAAGGGAATGAAGAATAAAGGCATTATTAATAAAGTAAGAAATGATCTTCATAAGAGTGATGATGACCAAACATGCTGGTAATGAAGAATGAGATGATCATCATAAACGATATGAAGTATAAAAGTAATCAACTTCGTAAAAATGTTCACTCTCTCTGTCAAAATAAGCCCAAACTAACAAAATGTTCTAACTCTATACAAACTAGGATAAGATACTCCTCATGGCAATCCTTTCAACTATCCCCTCTGCCACAAATATCCCCATAACATAAACCCCGCCTTATACCTTTGCAGAAAAAAGCCCAAGAGCACCAACTAACATTCCGATATCCAATAATCTTTAATACTTTGATGTATGAATATGACCTATTTCTACTATATAAGTAAGATTACTCTTAATAGGCTTCTGAGTATAGTAACATATATTAGACTGATTAATGACTATCTAAATAGGATCTGTCCTTTTAAAAAAACATTTCACTTACATTTCTAATACATGAATAATAAACCAACAATGATATCCTTGATATCTTTATACAAACTATGTATAATATGAAAAGTGCTCAAGAAACTAGGTATTTTAAATAGTTCTTGCATCTAACATAAGTTTTATGTATAATAGACAATGTTGGTCTTTGACTGCGATGAAGCAGGAGGTTGCCGATACACACGGCCGCTTTGCCATGGCGTGTGTAGGGAAAATTCTTGCGGAGAAAATGTCTATTTTAAAAGTAGGCGAAAAGGAGGGAAAATAATGGCAAAACAAAAGATTCGTATCCGTTTAAAAGCTTATGATCACAGAATTCTTGATCAATCTGCAGAGAAAATTGTAGAAACTGCAAAACGTTCAGGTGCAAATGTTTCTGGTCCAATTCCGTTACCAACAGAAAGATCAGTATACACAATCCTACGTGCGGTTCATAAATACAAAGATTCTCGTGAGCAATTCGAAATGCGTACGCATAAGCGTTTAATTGATATCATCAGCCCAACACCACAAACTGTTGATGCATTAATGCGTCTTGACTTACCATCAGGTGTTGACATTGAAATCAAATTATAATTTTTTAAAATAAATGATTGATAATTTATAGGAGGTGTGACTCATGACCAAAGGAATCTTAGGAAGAAAAGTCGGTATGACGCAAGTATTTGCTGAAAACGGTGATTTAATTCCGGTAACTGTTATCGAAGCTTCTCCAAACGTAGTTCTTCAAAAGAAATCTGTTGATACTGATGGATACAACGCAGTTCAATTAGGATTTGAAGATAAACGTGAAAAGCTTTCTAACAAACCAGAAAAAGGACACGTTGCAAAAGCTAATACTGCACCTAAGCGCTTCGTTAAAGAACTTCGTGAAGCTAGCTTAGAGCAAATCGAAGTAGGTCAAGAAGTCAAAGTTGATATTTTCACAGCAGGTGAAATCGTAGATGTAACAGGAATTTCTAAAGGGAAAGGTTTCCAAGGCTCTATTAAACGCCACGGACAATCTCGTGGACCAATGTCTCACGGTTCTCGTTACCATCGTCGTCCAGGTTCAATGGGACCTGTAGCACCTAACCGTGTATTCAAAAACAAACTGTTACCTGGTCGTATGGGTGGAGAACGTATTACGGTTCAAAACTTAGAGATCGTTAGAGTAGATGCAGAACGTAATCTATTACTAATCAAAGGTAATGTACCAGGACCTAAAAAAGCACTTATCACTGTGAAAAGCGCAGTTAAATCTAAATAATTTCTTTAAGAAAGGAGGAATTGGGTAATGCCTAAAGTAGCATTATTAAACCAAACTGGATCAAACGTTGGAGAAATCGAACTTAATGATTCTGTATTTGGTATCGAACCTAATCAGCATGTATTATTTGAAGCGGTTATCATGCAAAGAGCTTCCTTACGTCAAGGAACTCACAAAGTAAAAAATCGTTCTGAAGTAGCAGGCGGAGGACGCAAACCTTGGCGTCAAAAGGGTACTGGACGTGCTCGTCAAGGATCTATTCGCTCTCCACAATGGCGCGGTGGTGGTATTGTATTTGGACCAACTCCACGTTCATATGCTTATAAATTACCTAAAAAAGTTCGCCGTTTAGCAATCAAATCAGCTTTATCATCAAAAGTAGTTGACAACGATATCGTTGTTTTAGAGGATTTAGCACTTAACGCTCCAAAAACAAAAGAAATGGCTTCTGTTCTTAAAGGTCTTTCTGTTGAAAGAAAAGCGTTAATTGTAACAGCTGACAACAACGAAAATGTTGCATTATCAGCTCGTAACATCCCTGGAGTAACAGTTGTTACTGCGAGTGGTGTAAATGTACTTGATGTACTTAACCACGATAAGCTTATTATGACGAAAGCTGCGGTGCAAAAAGTAGAGGAGGTACTTGCATAATGAAAGATCCTCGTGATATTATTAAGCGCCCCGTAATCACTGAACGTTCAACAGATCTTATGACTGAGAAAAAATATACGTTTGAAGTAGATGTTAAGGCTAATAAAACTGAAGTTAAAGATGCGATCGAATCAATCTTTGGCGTAAAAGTTGAAAAAGTAAACATCATGAACTACAAAGGTAAATTAAAGCGTGTAGGTCGTTACAGCGGTTTAACTAACCGTCGTCGTAAAGCGATCATCAAGCTTACTGCAGATAGCAAAGAAATCGAATTATTCGAAGTATAATTTTAATAGAAAAGGAGGGATATCGATATGGCGATTAAAAAATATAAACCAACCTCAAACGGTCGTCGTGGAATGACAGTATCGGATTTTGCTGAAATCACGACAGATCAACCAGAAAAATCGTTACTTGCACCTTTACACAAAAAAGGTGGTCGTAATAACCAAGGTAAATTAACAGTTCGTCACCAAGGTGGTGGACACAAACGCCAATATCGTGTGATTGATTTCAAACGCGACAAAGATGGTATACCAGGACGCGTTGCTACAATCGAGTACGATCCAAATCGTTCTGCAAACATCGCATTAATCAACTATGTTGATGGTGAGAAAAGATACATCCTTGCACCTAAGAATTTAAAAGTAGGTCTAGAGATTATGTCTGGCCCTGAAGCAGATATTAAAGTGGGTAATGCACTACCATTACTAAACATTCCTGTAGGTACAGTAGTACACAACATCGAATTAAAACCTGGTAAAGGTGGACAATTAGTTCGTTCTGCAGGTACTTCTGCTCAAGTATTAGGTAAAGAGGGTAAATACGTACTTGTACGTTTAAACTCTGGTGAAGTTCGTATGATTCTTGCTACTTGCCGTGCAACTGTAGGTCAAGTAGGAAACGAGCAACATGAACTTATTAACATTGGTAAAGCAGGTCGTTCACGTTGGTTAGGCAAACGTCCTACTGTTCGTGGATCTGTAATGAACCCTAACGATCACCCACACGGTGGTGGTGAAGGACGCGCTCCAATCGGACGTAAATCACCAATGTCTCCATGGGGTAAACCAACTCTTGGAGCTAAGACTCGTAAGAAGAAGAACAAATCAGATAAATTTATCGTGCGTCGCCGTAAAAAATAACGTGATTGAACTACGGTTCAATCGAACCGTAGCACGATCGCGAAGGGAGGTACAATCATGGGCCGTAGCTTAAAAAAGGGACCATTCGTTGATGATCATTTAATGAACAAAGTTGAGAAATTAAATGAAACTGAGAAAAAGCAAGTTATTAAAACTTGGTCACGTCGTTCTACAATTTTCCCACAATTTATTGGTCACACTATCGCTGTTTATGATGGACGTAAACATGTTCCTGTATATGTAACTGAGGATATGGTAGGTCATAAACTAGGTGAGTTCGCACCTACACGTACTTACAAAGGTCATGCTAGTGATGACAAAAAAACAAGACGTTAATGAGAGGAGGCATTTAAATGCAACAATCTAAAGCTGTCGCAAGAACAGTTCGTATTGCTCCTCGTAAAGCTCGTTTAGTTCTAGATCTTATTCGAGGTAAGCAAGTAGGTGAAGCAGTAGCGATTTTAAATCACACGCCAAAGGCTGCTTCTCCAATCATAGAGAAAGTACTAAAATCAGCAGTGGCTAACGCTGAACATAACTATGAAATGGACATTAATAGCTTAGTTGTAACAGAAGCTTATGCAAACGAAGGTCCAACTCTTAAACGTTTCCGTCCACGTGCTATGGGTCGCGCAAGTGCAATTAACAAACGCACAAGCCACATCACAATCATCTTAACAGAAAAGAAGGAGGGATAATCAGTGGGTCAAAAGGTAAATCCAGTCGGTCTTCGTATCGGAGTTATTCGTGATTGGGAGTCAAAATGGTTCGCAGGAAAAGACTACTCAACTCTTTTACATGAAGATATTAAAATTCGTGAATATGTTACTAAACGTCTTAGCGATGCATCTGTTTCTAAAATTGAGATCGAGCGTGCTGCTAACCGTGTAAACATTACAATCCACACTGCTAAGCCAGGTATGGTAATCGGTAAAGGTGGTACTGAAGTTGAAGCACTTCGTAAAGCACTTAACCAATTAACTGGCAAACGTGTACACATTAACATTCTTGAAATCAAAAAAGCTGATTTAGATGCTAAATTAGTTGCTGAAAATATCGCACGTCAATTAGAAAACCGTATTTCTTTCCGTCGTGCACAAAAACAAACAATCCAACGTGCAATGCGTGCTGGTGCTCAAGGTATCAAAACTCAAGTATCTGGTCGTTTAGGTGGAGCAGATATCGCACGTGCTGAACACTATAGCGAAGGAACAGTTCCACTACACACACTTCGTGCTGATATCGATTATGGAACAGCTGAAGCTGATACAACTTACGGTAAATTAGGCGTAAAAGTTTGGATCTATCGTGGAGAGGTTCTTCCTACTAAGAAGAAAACTGAGGAAGGAGGAAAATAATATGTTATTGCCAAAACGCGTAAAATATCGCAGAGAGCACCGTGGGAAAATGCGCGGTCGTGCTAAAGGCGGTACTGAAGTACATTTCGGTGAGTTCGGAATTCAAGCTCTTGAAGCTTCTTGGATCACAAATCGTCAAATCGAAGCTGCTCGTATTGCGATGACACGTTATATGAAACGTGGCGGAAAAGTTTGGATCAAAATCTTCCCTTCTAAGCCTTATACTGCAAAACCTTTAGAGGTACGTATGGGATCTGGTAAAGGTGCTCCAGAAGGTTGGGTAGCTGTTGTAAAACCAGGTAAAGTTATGTTCGAAATCTCTGGTGTTACTGAAGAGGTAGCTCGTGAAGCTTTACGTTTAGCTTCTCATAAATTACCGATTAAAACGAAGTTTGTAAAACGTGAAGAAATTGGTGGTGAATCAAATGAAAGCTAATGAAATTCGTGACCTTACCACTGCTGAAATTGAACAAAAAGTAAAGTCTCTTAAAGAAGAGTTATTCAATCTTCGCTTTCAATTAGCGACAGGACAATTAGAAAACACTGCTCGCATCCGTGAAGTTCGTAAATCGATCGCTCGTATGAAAACTGTTATCCGTGAAAGAGAGCTTGCTGCTAATAATCGTTAATAAGAGAGGAGGTTTACTGAATGAGTGAACGTAACCAACGTAAAGTCTATACTGGTCGTGTTGTTTCTGACAAAATGGATAAAACTATCACTGTTCTTGTAGAAACTTACAAAACACACCCATTATACGGTAAACGTGTAAAATACTCTAAGAAATACAAAGCTCATGATGAAAACAACCAAGCTAAAACTGGCGATATCGTAAGAATTATGGAAACTCGTCCATTATCTGCGACAAAGCGCTTCCGTTTAGTTAGTGTTGTTGAAGAAGCTATTATCATTTAATATTGTTCGGATAGTTAATTCCGAAGGGAGGTAACATAGATGATCCAACAAGAATCTCGTTTGAAAGTTGCTGACAACTCTGGTGCTCGTGAAGTATTAACAATTAAAGTGTTAGGTGGTTCAGGTCGTAAGACTGCTAACATCGGTGATGTAATTGTTTGTACGGTAAAACAAGCAACACCAGGTGGCGTTGTCAAAAAAGGTGATGTTGTAAAAGCTGTAATCGTGCGCACTAAGAGTGGTGCTCGTCGTTCTGATGGTTCTTACATCAAATTCGACGAAAACGCATGTGTTATCATTCGTGATGACAAAGGTCCACGTGGTACACGTATTTTCGGACCAGTTGCACGTGAATTACGTGAAAACAACTTCATGAAAATCGTTTCTCTAGCTCCAGAAGTTCTATAATAAATTGAATTGCCTTACTAAGGAGGTGCAACTAGGATGCATGTTAAAAAAGGTGATAAAGTAATGGTTATCTCTGGTAAGGATAAAGGTAAACAAGGCGTTGTTCTTGCTTCTTATCCTAAAAAAGACCGTATTCTTGTAGAAGGTATTAACATCGTGAAAAAACACGCTAAACCTTCTCAAGCAAACCCACAAGGTGGAATCTTAAACCAAGAGGCACCTATCCATGTATCAAATGTTATGCCACTTGATCCTAAATCTGGTGAGCCAACTCGTGTTGGTTATAAAGTGGTTGACGGTAAAAAGGTACGTGTAGCAAAAAAATCTGGTGAAACTTTAGATAAATAGTAAATCAGGAAGGGAGGTATATGTATGAACCGCCTTAAAGAAAAGTATCAAAGTGAAATTACTCCTGCATTAATGAAAAAGTTCTCATACAAATCAGTAATGCAAACTCCAAAAATTGAAAAAATCGTAATCAACATGGGTGTTGGTGATGCAGTGTCTAACTCAAAAGCTCTAGATGTAGCTGTTGAGGAGTTAGGACAAATCACTGGTCAAAAACCAGTTGTAACGAAAGCAAAAAAATCAATCGCGGGCTTCCGTCTACGTGAAGGTATGCCAATCGGTGCAAAAGTTACACTACGTGGTGAGCGTATGTACCAATTCTTAGATAAATTAATTTCTGTTTCATTACCACGTGTACGTGACTTCCGTGGGGTTTCTAAGAAATCTTTTGATGGTCGTGGAAACTACACTTTAGGTGTGAAAGAGCAATTAATCTTCCCTGAGATTGATTATGATAAAGTTAACAAAGTTCGTGGTATGGATATCGTTATCGTAACAACTGCGAATACTGATGAAGAAGCGCGCGAACTATTAACACAGTTCGGTATGCCGTTCCAAAAATAATCGCTAGTAAAGGGAGGCGAAATTGTGGCTAAAAAATCAATGATTGCTAAGCAAAAGCGCACGCAAAAGTTTAAAGTACAAGAGTACACTCGTTGCGAACGTTGCGGACGTCCACACTCAGTACTACGTAAATTTAAGCTTTGCCGTATTTGTTTCCGTGAACTTGCTTACAAAGGTCAAATTCCAGGCGTGAAAAAAGCTAGCTGGTAAAACCGTATAACGGGAAGGAGGTTATTTAGTAATGGTTATGACAGATCCTATTGCAGATATGCTTACTCGCATTCGTAATGCGAATATGGTACGTCACGAAAAACTTGAGTTTCCTGCATCAACAATCAAAAAGGAAATCGCTGAAATCTTAAAACGTGAAGGTTTCGTACGTGACGTAGAGTATGTAGAAGATAACAAACAAGGAATCATTCGTATTTTCTTAAAATACGGAGCTAACAATGAACGTGTAATTACAGGCCTAAAAAGAATCAGTAAACCAGGTCTTCGTGTATATGCTAAAGCTGGTGAAGTACCACGTGTACTTAACGGATTAGGTATTGCGATCGTTTCAACTTCTCAAGGTGTTTTGACTGACAAAGAAGCTCGTGCAAAACAAACTGGTGGAGAAGTATTAGCATACGTTTGGTAATACGTTTAAATAGAATGGAGGTGTAATGAATGTCTCGTATTGGTAAGAAATTACTTGAAATCCCAGCTGGTGTTACTATTAACATCGCTGATGATAATACTGTAACAGTTAAAGGACCTAAAGGTGAATTAACTCGTACATTCAATATTGATATGCAAATCGCTATTGAAGATAACGTGTTAACTGTTACTCGTCCTTCTGATGCTAAGGAGCACCGTGCTTTACACGGTACAACTCGTAGCTTATTAGGAAACATGGTAGAAGGTGTTTCTAAAGGTTTTGAAAGAGGTTTAGAACTTATCGGTGTCGGTTACCGTGCATCTAAATCTGGTAACAAGTTAGTTCTTAACGTTGGTTACTCTCACCCTGTTGAAATCACACCTGAGTCTGGTATTGAAATTGAAGTACCATCACAAACTAAAGTTCTTGTAAAAGGAACTGATAAAGAGCGTGTAGGTGCTATTGCAGCTAATATTCGTGACGTTCGTCCACCAGAGCCTTACAAAGGTAAAGGTATTCGCTACGAAGGCGAACATGTACGTCGTAAAGAAGGTAAAACTGCGAAGTAATATCGCTTAGTTGATAAGAAAGGAGTGACCTAAATGATTACTAAAGCTGATAAAAATGCTGTACGTAAAAAAAGACACGCACGTGTTCGTGCTAAGTTAACAGGCACAGCAGAACGTCCTCGTTTAAACGTATATCGTTCTAACCAACACATTTACGCTCAAGTAATTGACGATACTAACTCAGTTACTTTAGTAAGTGCGTCTACATTAGATAAAGATCTTAATTTAGATTCTAAAAGCAATGCTGATGCTGCTCAAAAGGTTGGAGAATTAGTAGCAAAACGTGCTATCGAAAAAGGCGTTAAAACAGTTGTATTTGATCGCGGGGGTTATCTATACCATGGTCGTGTAAAGGCTCTAGCTGAAGCTGCTCGCGAGGCTGGACTAGAATTTTAATCGCAAAAGGAGGGACACAAAGAATGCGTCGTATTGATCCAAACAAATTAGAGCTTGAAGAACGCGTAGTTACGGTAAACCGCGTTGCAAAAGTTGTTAAAGGTGGTCGTCGTTTCCGCTTTGCAGCACTAGTTGTTGTAGGTGATAAAAACGGTCATGTAGGTTTCGGTACTGGTAAAGCTCAAGAGGTACCAGAAGCAATCCGTAAAGCAATTGAGGATGCTAAGAAAAATCTAATTGAGGTACCAATGGTAGGTACTACAATTCCTCACCAAGTTATCGGTCAATTTGGTGCAGGTAACATTCTCTTAAAACCAGCATCAGAAGGTACTGGAGTTATCGCAGGAGGACCTGTTCGTGCGGTACTTGAGTTAGCTGGTGTAGCTGATATTCTTTCAAAATCTTTAGGTTCAAACACTCCAATTAATATGATTCGTGCTACAATCTCTGGATTAAATGATCTAAAGAGTGCTGAAGAAGTTGCGAAGTTACGTGGAAAAACGGTAGAAGAACTGTTAGGATAAGGAGGGAAAACAATGGCGAATAAGTTAGAAATTACCCTCACTCGCAGTGTGATTGGTCGTCCTGAAGATCAACGTATTACTGTTAAAACTCTTGGACTTAAAAAGTTACACCAAACTGTTGTTCAAGAAGATAATCCTGCGATTCGCGGTATGATTAATAAAGTTGCTCACTTAGTTACAGTTAAAGAACAATAATTGAAACATAAATATATAAGGAGGTGTCCCGATGAAACTTCATGAGTTGAAACCAGCAGAAGGTTCACGTAAAACACGTAATCGTGTTGGTCGTGGTATCGGTTCTGGTAACGGTAAAACAGCTGGTAAAGGTCATAAAGGACAAAATGCTCGTTCTGGTGGTGGAGTTCGTCCTGGATTCGAAGGTGGTCAAACTCCTTTGTTCCAACGCTTACCTAAACGTGGATTCACAAACATCAACCGCAAGGACTTTGCAATTGTTAACCTTGATGTCCTAAACCGTTTCGAAGACGGTACAGAGGTTACTCCAGACTTATTACTTGAAACAGGCGTTGTAAGTAATGTGAAATCTGGTGTAAAAATCCTTGGTAACGGCCAGTTAGAGAAAAAACTTACTGTAAAAGCTAACAAATTCTCAGCTTCTGCTAAAGAAGCAATTGAATCTGCTGGCGGTACAGCTGAGGTGATCTAATGTTTAAAACAATCTCCAATTTTATGCGCGTGGGTGATATTAGAAGTAAGATCATATTCACCCTTTTAATGTTAGTGGTATTTCGTATTGGTACGTTCATACCTGTGCCTAATGTTAATGCTGATGTGTTAAAGGCTCAGGATGAACTTAACGTTTTCGGAATTCTAAATACATTCGGTGGTGGAGCATTATATAACTTCTCTATTTTAGCGATGGGTATAATGCCATACATTACAGCTTCAATCATCATTCAACTTTTACAGATGGATGTTGTTCCGAAGTTTACTGAATGGTCTAAACAAGGTGAAGTTGGGCGACGTAAGTTAGCTCAATTTACAAGATACTTTACGATAATATTAGGTTTCATCCAAGCGTTAGGTATGTCTTACGGGTTTAACACCCAATCAGGAGGATTATTAATTAATAATCCTGGTGTAGGAACATACTTGTTAATTGCGATTGTATTAACAGCAGGTACAGCATTCTTAATGTGGTTAGGAGAACAAATCACTTCTAAAGGTGTAGGAAATGGTATTTCCATTATCATCTTTGCAGGGATTGTAGCAGGGATTCCCTCAACTGTTAACCAAATTTATGCACAACAATTCGAAGATGCCGGTGATCAACTTTTCATTAAAATTGTGACAGTTGTCATCCTAATTTTAGCAATATTAGCTGTTGTAGTAGGAACGATCTTTATTCAACAAGCACTTCGTAAAATTCCAATTCAATATGCTAAGGGTGCTGGTAACAAAAACATGGGTGGCGGTCATTCGACTCATCTACCGTTAAAAGTTAACCCAGCTGGTGTAATTCCTGTTATCTTCGCGGTATCATTTATTATTACACCACCTACTATTGCATCTTTCTTTGGTCCAAACGATGTGACAGAGTGGATATCGAAAACTTTTGATTACACACAGCCTATAGGTATGGTTATCTATGTTGCGTTAATCTTAGCGTTTACGTACTTCTATACATTTGTTCAAGTTAATCCTGAACAAATGGCGGATAATTTGAAGAAACAAGGCGGTTATATCCCTGGTATTAGACCAGGTAAAAGCACGCAGGAATATGTTACAAAGGTATTATATCGTTTAACTTTTGTTGGTTCTCTTTTCTTAGCAGCTATAGCTGTTCTTCCTGTTTTCTTCATTAAATTTGCTGATCTTCCTCAATCTGCACAGATTGGTGGAACTAGTTTATTAATTGTTGTCGGTGTAGCGCTTGAAACAATGAAACAACTTGAAAGTCAGCTAGTGAAACGTCATTATAAAGGCTTTATTAAATAATGAGGATATGGGAAATCCTTCCCATTCCCTCTAAATAGAGACTGAGGGGGGAATACAAATGAATCTAGTATTAATGGGTCTTCCTGGTGCTGGGAAAGGAACTCAAGCTGAACGTATTGTAGACAAATACGACATCCCTCATATCTCAACAGGAGATATGTTCAGAGCTGCTATGAAAGAAGAAACAGAACTTGGTCTACAAGCTAAGTCCTTCATTGACAAAGGAGAACTAGTTCCCGATGAAGTTACCATTGGTATTGTTCGTGAACGTTTAGGCAAGAATGATTGTCAAAAAGGTTTCCTTTTAGATGGCTTTCCAAGAACAGTAGCTCAAGCAGATGCGCTTGAAGGAATTCTAACAGACCTAAACAAACAGATTGATTATGTCATTAATATACAAGTTAATAAAGATATCCTAATGGAACGATTAACTGGTCGTCGTATCTGTAAGCAATGTGGAGCAACGTACCACTTAGTATTTAACCCACCTGCTAACGAAGGCAAGTGTGATAAATGTGGTGGCGAGCTATACCAACGCGCAGATGATAACGAAGAAACAGTTGCAAATCGTTTAGAAGTGAACCTTCAACAAACACAACCTCTATTAGACTTTTATAATGAAAAAGGTTATTTAAGAAATATAGATGGTGAACAGGATATCGATTTAGTATTTAATGACGTTGATCAACTGGTTGGAGGACTAGGTGCATGATCATTTGTAAGACTCAGCGTGAACTAGAAATTATGCGAGAAGCAGGACGTATTGTCGCTTTAACTCATCAAGAATTAATTAAACACATTAAACCTGGTGTAACGACGAAGGAACTGGATGTAATTGCCGAAAAATTTATTCGTGCACATGATGCAATTCCTTCATTTAAAGGGTATAATGGTTTCCGCGGAAGCATATGTGCTTCAGTAAATGAAGAGCTCGTTCACGGAATACCGGGTGATCGTGTATTGAATGACGGGGATATCATTAGTATCGATATTGGTGCGAAATATAATGGATATCATGGTGACTCAGCTTGGACCTATCCTGTTGGAAAGATTTCTGATGAAGCTCAAAGATTGTTGGATGTTACAGAAGAATCTTTATTCAGGGGTCTTAAAGAAGCAAAGCCAGACGTTCGATTATCTAACATTTCTCATGCTATCCAAACATATGTTGAAGAGCATGGCTTCTCAGTTGTGAGAGAGTATGTTGGTCACGGTGTCGGGCAGGAGCTTCATGAAGATCCTCAGATTCCTCATTATGGTCCACCAAATAAAGGTCCTAGGTTAAAGCCAGGGATGGTACTAGCGATAGAACCGATGGTTAATGCAGGTACCCGTTATGTAAGAACCTTGGAAGATGATTGGACTGTTGTAACAGTTGATGGAAAATACTGTGCTCACTTTGAACACACTATTGCTATTACTGAAGATGGTTTTGAGATTCTGACTAAGGCATAATCGATAGGTGACATTGCTTAAAATGATCCGATTATCGTTTCACCGTGTATTTAGTTGACTAAGCAAATTGTTTGATCAGCTATAAAATATGCGCCAAGATAAGAGGGGTATCGTTTTAGCTGACGGAGAAAGCGAGAGTTTTTCTTCATCACCAGGAATGATCTATTAGCGTATCTCCAGAAGTTCAGAACAGTATATTAGAAGCAGGTCGTGTGACAATTAGGTTATATAATCCTGAGTTTGTCGATGAGCAAGTTACTGATTTGAAGAAGGGAGAACAGTTCAATGGCGAAAGACGATGTAATTGAAGTAGAAGGAACTGTTGTTGAAACATTACCAAACGCAATGTTTAAGGTAGAACTTGAGAACGGTCATACGGTATTAGCGCATGTATCCGGAAAGATTCGCATGCATTTCATTCGTATTTTACCTGGAGACAAAGTTACGGTAGAATTATCTCCATATGATTTAACTCGTGGTAGAATTACGTACCGTTTTAAATAATTTAGCACTCCGTACTACTAAGGAGGTATTAAAATCATGAAGGTCAGACCATCTGTTAAACCGATCTGTGAGAAATGTAAAGTTATTCGCAGAAAAGGCAAAGTCATGGTTATATGTGAGAATCCTAAACATAAGCAAAAACAAGGTTAATATATAAGGAGGTGCAAGCATAATGGCTCGTATTGCAGGTGTTGATATTCCTCGCGACAAACGTGTTGTTATTTCATTAACGTATATTTTCGGGATCGGACGTTCTACTGCTGAAAAAGTTCTAGCTGAAGCTGGAGTTTCTGAAGATACTCGTGTACGTGATTTAACTGAAGAAGAGTTAGGGAAAATTCGTGATGTAATCGATAAGCTTAAAGTTGAGGGTGACCTTCGTCGTGAAATCTCTCTTAACATTAAACGTCTAATCGAGATCGGTTCATTCCGTGGTATCCGTCACCGTCGTGGCTTACCAGTTCGCGGACAAAACACGAAAAACAATGCTCGTACACGTAAAGGACCACGTCGTACAGTAGCAAACAAGAAAAAATAAGGTAAAAGGAGGTTAACCAATAATGGCACGTAAAACGAACACTCGTAAACGTCGTGTGAAAAAGAATATTGAAAGTGGTATTGCTCATATCCGTTCAACATTCAATAACACGATTGTTACTATTACTGATACTCATGGTAATGCGATTTCATGGTCAAGTGCTGGTGCGTTAGGTTTTAGAGGTTCTCGTAAATCTACTCCTTTCGCTGCACAAATGGCTGCAGAAACAGCTGCAAAAGCATCTATGGATCATGGTTTAAAAACTCTAGAAGTTACTGTTAAAGGACCAGGTGCAGGACGTGAAGCTGCAATCCGTTCTCTTCAAGCTGCAGGTCTAGAAGTAACTGCAATCAGAGATGTTACTCCAGTACCACATAATGGATGCCGTCCACCAAAACGTCGTCGTGTGTAAATTTTCTGTATAGATTTTGTATCCCTGTCAATAATGGGTTATGATACAGTATATAAGTTCTAGCAGAAACATTCTGTTGTTGTGCACATTCGGGAACTTTTGAATGGGGAATTTCGGTTAGACATGAATCTATAGAGTCTAGCCGGGGTTTCGACGTTTTGAAGGAGGGTTTATAGATGATAGAAATTGAAAAACCAAAAATCGAAACGGTTGAAATCAGCGATGATGCCAAATATGGTAAATTCGTCGTCGAGCCACTTGAGCGTGGATATGGTACAACTTTGGGTAACTCCTTACGTCGTATTCTTTTATCCTCACTCCCTGGTGCCGCTGTAACATCGATCCAAATAGATGGCGTACTTCATGAGTTTTCAACGATCGAAGGTGTTGTTGAAGATGTTACTTCGATTATCTTAAACATTAAAAAGCTTGCTCTTAAAATCTATTCAGATGAAGAAAAGACGCTAGAAATTGATGTTCAAGGCGAAGGTAGTGTAACTGCATCCGATATTACTCATGATAGTGATGTAGAGATTTTAAATCCAGATCTTCATATTGCAACTCTAGCTTCAGATGCTAGCTTTAGAATGAGGCTAACAGCTAAGCGCGGACGTGGTTATACACCAGCTGATTCTAACAAACGTGAAGACCAGCCGATAGGCGTTATTCCTATTGACTCGATCTTTACACCAGTAGCTCGTGTTTCCTACCAAGTAGAAAAAACACGTGTAGGTCAAGTTGCTAACTATGATAAGTTAACGTTAGATGTTTGGACAGATGGAAGTACAGGGCCGAAAGAAGCAATTGCTTTAGGTTCTAAGATCCTTACAGAACACCTTAATATCTTCGTAGGGCTTACTGATGAAGCTCAAAATGCGGAGATTATGGTTGAAAAAGAAGAGGATCAAAAAGAAAAAGTTCTTGAGATGACGATTGAAGAATTAGATCTATCTGTACGTTCTTACAACTGTTTAAAACGTGCTGGAATTAATACAGTGCAAGAGTTAGCTCATAAAACAGAGGAAGATATGATGAAGGTTCGAAATCTAGGTCGTAAATCTCTTGAAGAAGTTAAGGCAAAATTAGAAGAACTAGGTTTAGGTCTTCGAAAAGACGACTGATGACTAGTTTGTAAAAACTAGCATTTTCGTATGCTATCGGTAAAAATAGCTTGCCTCTATTAAATAACAACATACATTATACAACGAAGGAGGGGACATCTCATGTCATACAGAAAATTAGGCCGTACTAGTGCTCAACGTAAAGCAATGCTACGTGACTTAACTACTGACTTAATCATTAGTGAGCGCATTGAAACAACAGAAGCTCGTGCAAAAGAATTACGTTCTACTGTTGAAAAGATGATCACACTAGGAAAGCGCGGAGACCTTCATGCTCGTCGTTTAGCTGCAGCATATGTACGTAATGAAGTAGCTGAAGTTGTATCTGTTACAACTGAAGAAGGTAAAGAAAAGGATAAGCCAAAATATGCTTTAGAAAAACTTTTCAGTGATATCGCTCCACGTTACGAAGACCGTCAAGGTGGTTACACTCGTATTATGAAACTTGGACCTCGTCGCGGAGACGGTGCTCCAATGGTCATCATTGAATTAGTTTAATAAGTTTCTTACAAGGGCGTGACAGTTTCATAACTGGATCAATGCCCTTTTTTTATAGGGAAGGAAATACATTAATAGATTCATCATTGATCACGTTCCTTCCCTTGATACTGTACCAAGAGTTGTGGTCATGATCACGTATAGAAAGATTAGGAGAGACGAGGATGGGTCAGACAATCATCGATGTTGAAAATATAACATTTCACTATCATCAAGAAGCTGCTCCTGCGTTAGAGAATGTATCTATACAAGTTAATAAGGGAGAATGGCTTGCTATTGTTGGTCATAACGGCTCAGGTAAATCAACTCTAGCACGTATATTAAATGGACTATATGTTCCTGATAAAGGAAAGGTTCGAGTGTGTGGAATTGAATTATCTGAAGAGACGATTTGGGATATACGGAAACATGTTGGAATGGTTTTTCAGAATCCTGATAATCAATTTGTTGGTACCACTGTTAAAGATGATGTAGCCTTTGGATTAGAGAATCACGGAGTTGCTAGGGATGAAATGGTAAGGAGAATTGATTGGGCGACAAAAAAGGTTAGCATGGATCAATTTCTTGAACATGAACCGCATCATCTTTCAGGTGGACAAAAACAACGTGTTGCTATTGCAGGAGTCATAGCAGTTCAGCCGGATATCATCATTCTTGATGAAGCAACTTCAATGTTAGATCCACTAGGAAGAGAAGAAGTTATTCAAACTGTTAGGGACCTGAATGATCAGGGGACTTTAACCGTTATTTCCATAACACATGATTTAGAAGAAGCATCTAAAGCTGACCGAATCATTGTGATGAATGGTGGTAAGAAGTTTGCGGAAGGTACACCAAATGAAGTATTTAAGCTTGATGATGAGTTAGTTAAAATCGGCTTAGACTTGCCATTTCCTCTACAGTTAAGTAAGAAGTTAAGAGAGAAAGGTATCCCAATTAAGGGGAACCATTTGACTGAAGAAGGGCTGGTGGAAGAGCTATGGACATTACGTTCAAAAATGTAGAACATCGTTATCAAGCACGAACACCATTTGAACGACTTGCACTTTATGATGTAAACCTCTCTATTAAAAAGGGAACCTATTTATCCATTATAGGTCACACCGGCTCAGGTAAGTCCACCATTCTACAACATTTAAATGGTTTGTTAAAGCCTACCAATGGCTCTGTTCAAATTGGTTCTCATATCATTGAGGCGGGTAAAAAACAAAAGAACCTTAAGGAAGTTAGAAGGCTTGTAGGTATAGTGTTTCAATTTCCGGAACATCAGCTTTTCGAAGAAACGGTTGAGAAAGATATAGCTTTTGGTCCAATGAATTTTGGTGTAAGTGAAGAGGATGCTTTTAAAAAGGCAAAGAAATCACTTGAAATAGTAGGTTTACCTGAAGCCATTTTACAGAAGTCACCGTTTGATTTAAGTGGTGGACAAATGCGGAGAGTTGCCATTGCTGGTGTTTTAGCTATGGGTCCTGAGGTTTTGGTTCTGGATGAACCTACTGCGGGATTAGACCCTAAAGGACGAAAAGAAATGATGGACTTATTCTATAAACTTCGTCGTGAGCAAAACTTAACGATTATTTTGGTTACTCATAGTATGGAGGATGCTGCAAAATACTCTGATGAAATTATTGTCATGCATAAAGGCACCATTGAAATGAGAGGGACTCCAAGAGAGATCTTTAGTGAAGGAGAGAAGCTTTCAGCATTAGGCTTAGATTTACCTGAAACAGTTAAGCTTCAGCAAAAGCTTGCTGCAAAAGGAATATCTTTAGGAGAGATTCCACTAACGTTAGAGGAAACAGTTGATCAATTGAGCTCCCTTATGAAAGAGGTGGGGCAGGCTTGATGAACAATATCATTATTGGTAAATATGTACCAGGCTCTTCCCTTATTCATAGAATGGATCCTAGGGCCAAATTAATCCTAATCTTTGCTTTTGTGTTTATTGTTTTTATTGCCAATAATTTTCTCACTTATGCTCTTTTAGGTGTATTTACCCTTTTCATTGTTTTAATGACAAAGCTACCTCTTAGGTTTTTAATAAGAGGACTTAGGCCTGTTTTATGGATTATTCTTTTTACCTTTTTTCTGCATCTCATAGTGACAAAGGAAGGCGAAGTCTTAATTGACTTAAGATTTATGAAGATTTATGAAGAGGGTCTGAAGCAAGGGATCTATATTTCACTTAGGTTTTTATATCTTATTTTAATTACTACGATCCTAACTTTAACTACTACTCCAATTGAAATTACAGATGGTATGGAAAGTCTATTAGGTCCATTTGGTAAACTTGGATTGCCTGTCCATGAACTGGCTTTAATGATGTCGATTTCTTTAAGATTTATTCCAACATTAATGGAGGAAACTGATAAAATATTAAAGGCACAAATGGCAAGAGGTGTAGACTTTACAGGAGGCCCTGTGAAGGACCGTTTTAAGGCTGTTGTTCCATTGCTTGTTCCTCTGTTTATTAGTGCCTTTAAAAGGGCTGAGGAGCTTGCTACAGCGATGGAGGCTCGTGGATATAACGGGGGAGAAGGGCGTACAAAGTTGCGTCAGTTAAAATGGGGGATACTCGATACCTCACTTTTGGCACTTTTAGTGGTTTTAGGAGTAGCCTTACTATATTTACGGACATAGGAGCAAAAGATGAGAGTAAAATGCATTGTATCTTATGACGGAACACAATTCAGCGGATATCAGGTGCAACCAAATAAAAGAACAGTTCAAAGTGAAATAGAGAATTCTCTATTAAAGCTTCATAAAGGACAAGCTGTAAAGATTTTTGCGTCTGGCAGAACAGATGCACAGGTTCATGCATTAGGCCAAGTTTTTCACTTTGATACCCATTTAAGCATTCCTGAGGAAAAATGGCCATATGCCTTAAATAGCTTGCTGCCAGATGATATATCGATTAAAGAGGCTGTATACGTAGATGATGATTTTCATTCTAGATTTCATGCGCTGAAAAAAGAATATCGTTACCAAATTAATACTGCTAAAATCCAAGATGTGTTTAAACGACATTATATGTATCATTTCCCATATCCTTTAGATGTGGAGTTAATGAGAAAAGCATCTCAATATCTTTGTGGTACACATGATTTTACGAGCTTTTGTGTAGCAAAAACAGAAGTGGAAGATAAGGTTAGGACCATTTTTTCCATTGATATAATTAAAGAGGAATCTGATATTATTTTTTCTTTTGTTGGTAATGGTTTTTTATATAATATGGTGAGGATTTTAGTAGGAACATTGTTAGAAGTAGGCCAAGGGATGAGGAGTCCTGAAAGTATTTCAGCTGTAATAAATGGAAGAGACAGATCTTTAAGTGGGAAAACTGTCCCAGGTCATGGTTTATATTTATGGAAAGTTTACTATGACAACTAAACCAGGTGTAACATTCCCTTGACATTAGGTTATATACAGTATATTATATCTAATGGTATGTATTTCAACCCCACGAATAAGCCCCGGAAACTTATCGTGTTATGAAATAGAATAGGAACCATCTTTTATTTTAACTAACTAGGAGGAAGAAAATAATGCGTACAACGTTTATGGCAAACGCTGCAAATATCGAACGTAAATGGTACGTAGTAGATGCTGAAGGCAAAACTTTAGGTCGCCTTGCAAGTGAAGTTGCATCTATCCTACGTGGTAAGCATAAACCAACTTACACACCACACGTTGACACTGGAGATCATGTAATTCTAATCAACGCTGGTAAAATTGAATTAACAGGTAAAAAATTAACTGATAAAATTTACTACCGTCACAGCCAATTCCCAGGTGGTTTAAAATCTAGAACTGCTTTGGAAATGCGTACGAACTATCCTGAGAAAATGCTTGAATTAGCAATCAAAGGAATGCTTCCAAAAGGTTCATTAGGTCGTCAAATGGCTAAGAAATTACATGTATATGCTGGTAGCGAACATCAACACCAAGCACAACAACCTGAAGTTTACGAACTTCGCGGATAATCATTAAGAGGAGGTAATTAATTTGGCACAGGTTCAATATTACGGTACTGGTCGTCGTAAAAGCTCAGTTGCTCGTGTACGTCTAGTTCCAGGCGAAGGCCGTATCGTTGTAAACAATCGTGATATTACAGAATATATCCCATCAGCTGCACTTATCGAAGATATTAAACAACCATTAAACTTAACTGAAACTGCAGGTAACTATGATGTTCTTGTTAATGTTTCAGGTGGTGGATATGCTGGTCAAGCAGGCGCTATCCGTCATGGTATCTCTCGTGCTTTATTAGAAGCAGATCCAGAATACCGTGCATCACTTAAACGCGCTGGTTTATTAACTCGTGACTCTCGTATGAAAGAACGTAAAAAATACGGTCTTAAAGGCGCTCGTCGTGCACCTCAGTTCTCAAAACGTTAATTTTACGTTTCAAAGACTCTCAACCAATTGGTTGGGGGTCTTTTTTTATTTCCTTTTTTATATTTGTATTGTCTATTCGACAAACTTCGGGAGGTGCCTGTCACTTTTCATTTCTTGGGAAATAATTTTTATTTCTCATTTTCATTTCTTAGATGAAATTGGCAGCATTTTTACGAATGAGAAACAGGTAGTGATAAACAATACATATAAGGGAGGCATCTACAATGAATGAAATTATTTCTTTAAAGCAGAAGAGACATCAGAAGGAATTAAAATATGAAAGAAAGATGTTAAGAGAACTTTCTTTAACAGATATTAAAGGGAAAATTGATGATTGTTTTGGAAGCTTTAATAGTAATTTTAAAAAATCAGTGGTTGAAGATGGATGTATCGATTTTGCTATAGAGGCATTTTTACTTGGTGCCAAGTACAGTAAGTTTGGCTATTATGGAGAATCTATGCAATCAGCCCATAAAAGATGTCAATTAGAAGAGAAAAGGTTAATTGATGATTTATTTGACTACTTTATTACATGGGGTAAAGTAAAAGAGGGGGACCTTTCCTTCGAGGAAATTCACTTAGCCTGTGAATATTATATTCATATTTGGTGGAAAGAAGGATATCTAAAAGGTGAAAAAAGATACAAGTTAAGACTTCATTAGTTTCTAATTAAGAATAATCATATTCCTATCCGTTGTCCCATATATTGAAATGAGGACGAGCAGGAGGGAATAGGGATGAATAAAAAAATAAAATGGTTAAGCTTTATTGGGGGCTTTGTTTTATTACTTATACTATTTCAGTGGCAATTTTCGGATAACAAATCGTTTGAATCATGGAATTTACCGCTCACTGGAAAGGTGATTTATATTGATCCTGGTCATGGAGGGCCAGATGGGGGAGCAGTTGGTAGTGATACCTTAGAAAAGGATATATCTTTAAGTATTTCGTTAATTATAAGAGATTACCTTCAAGAACAAGGTGCACTTGTATTGCTTACGAGAGAAGAGGATGTAGATTTAGCAGAAGAAGATACCACTGGATATAGTCGAAGAAAAGCCGAGGATCTAAAAAAACGTGTAAAGATAATCAATGAATCTGAAGCGGATCTATTTTTAAGTATTCATCTAAATGCAATTCCTTCAGCAAAGTGGAGTGGTGCGCAAACTTTTTATAGTGGAAGATATATTGAAAACGAAAATATTGCAAAGTATATACAAGATGAATTAAGAAGAAATCTTGAAAATACAGAGCGAGTTGCCAAGCCGATTGATGGAGTATATCTTCTTAAAAACCTTGAAAAGCCAGGTGCTCTAGTTGAAGTAGGATTTTTATCAAATCCAGAAGAAGAAAAACTACTTCAGACTCAGAGTTATCAAGATAAAGTTGCTGCTTCTATCTATAATGGAGTTTTAAGGTATTTTTCAAATGAGAAAAATCCTCCAGAATAAGGAGCATAGCTAAGCCCTGATTTCTTACCTTATCAGAAAATTATGTTATACTGATGTAAACGACTTCATAATAAGGGTGGAATATCATGCTAAGAGAAGATGCAATAAAAACAGCAATAGGAAAACTAGAAGATCCTTTCTTACATATATCATTAGAAGAATTAAATGCTATTGAGGAAATAAACATAAAGCAGGAAAAGCAACATGTTAGCCTGAGAATAGGTATTTCAAAACTAAACACAGCAGAGCAGCTTCAATTACAACAAAAGGTTGTTGCGATAGTAAAAGAGCTAGGAGCAGAATCTGTTGGACTTCGTTTTCATGAACTTTCTCAAGAAACGATAGCTGCTTATCAAGATACTGTTGGAAATCAGTCAGATTCTTTATTATCCCCTGGAAATAAAACAACATTTCTTGCAATCGCCAGTGGTAAAGGTGGAGTAGGTAAATCAACAGTTTCGGTAAATCTTGCTGTGTCTCTAGCACGTCTAGGGAAAAAAGTAGGGTTAATAGATGCAGATATATATGGATTTAGTGTACCTGATATGATGGGAATAACAAAGAGACCTGCTGTTAAAGGTGAAAAAATTATTCCGGTTGAGAGATTTGGAGTCAAGGTGATCTCAATGGGATTTTTTGTTGAAGATAACGCACCTGTTATTTGGAGAGGCCCGATGCTTGGGAAAATGTTAAATAACTTCTTTAATGAAGTTGAATGGGGAGATTTAGATTTTCTTTTATTAGATTTGCCTCCAGGAACAGGTGATGTGGCATTAGATGTTCATTCAATGCTTCCTTCATGTAAAGAAATCATTGTGTCAACGCCTCATCCTACAGCGGCATTTGTAGCAGCTAGAGCGGGAGCCATGGCATTACAAACTGATCATGAAGTAATTGGTGTTGTAGAAAATATGGCTTATTTTGAAAGTGCCAAAACAGGCGAGAAAGAATATGTATTTGGCCGTGGCGGCGGTGAGAAATTAGCTGAAGAGTTAAGAGTACCGTTATTAGGAAAAATTCCTTTACAACAACCAGACTGGAATGACGATGATTTTGCACCATCTGTGTATGCTGCAGACCATCCAATAGGAAAAATATATGATTCAATAGGACAACAAGTGACTAAATTAATTCCAGTGAAAGCATAAAAAAGCGCTATATTAGCGCTTTTTTTATTGTTAACTACCTCCACCGCCACCTTCTTCTCCACTTCCACCACTTTGTTCGCCGCCACCACCTTGCTCAGCTTCTTGACCACCACCACTTTGTTGGCCAGCCTCCTCAGCAGCTTTTAACAGAGTTTCTTGAATTTGCGCTTTATATAGTGGGCTAGAAAGGGTTTCAGTTATTACTTCTTGAAGATGCTTTCTAAATTCTTGACTTTTAACTGCGGTAAGGAAATTCTTTTCCATTTCTGGATCTTTAAAAACATCGATAAGTAATTTCTGATAGTCAGGGTCTTTCATTAGCTCTTTAATAACCTTCTCATGTTCATCCTTAATACTTGTTGCAAAGCTTTCAACAAATTTTGGATCCTCAAATACCTTTTGCCAAAATTTAGTTCCTTCTTTAGAGGTTAAAGTTGTTTTAATTGTTTCTTTCACAATGCTTTGGTCCATGATTAGAACCTGTTTCATTTCTTCATCTTTCATGACTTCCTGTAATGCCTTTTTCCCATCGTCTGTTTTTAATATATCAACAACCATCTTTTTAGTTTCCTCATAGTCCATTTGTGTGCCTGATTCTTCTCTCGGGGCACACCCAGACATAAAGATAAAAACAGCTAAAGTCATGAGGAGCGAGTATCTCTTCATGGTAATCCAAGCTCCTTTCTATTTGCGTGATACTATATATATTTTGATTTAGATTAGAGAATTTATACGAGGAAAATCGTTACGTATGGCTTTTTTAATGAAGGATTGGTAAAATCATAAGGAGTAATATGATGGAGGATATATAAGTGAAAAGTAGAAATTGGGTTCGATTATTTTTAAGTACTTTGCTAGTTGGTGGAGTAGCTACAAGTGTTATTGGGTTTCTCCTGAAATGGGAAGAATATAAAGAATTATTTATTACTTTTGATGTACTTGAGATTTTATCTGTTTTATTCTGGTTATTCGGAGTAGGTTTAATTTTTAGCGTGATATCTCAAATGGGTTTTTTCGCTTATTTAACCATACATAGGTTCGGGTTAGGAATATTTAGATCAACTTCCTTATGGAATATTGCTCAGCTTATTTTAGTTATTTTTGTTTTATTTGACTTAGTTTACTTCCGATATCAGTTATTCAGTAAAGAGAATGAAGCGTTAACATCTTACATCTTAATAGCAGGTTATGTATTTATTGTTGGACTTTTAGTTGCTTTCATGAAAAGAAAGGATACAAATAAAGAGGCATTTGTACCTGCTTTATTCTTTATGATTGTTGTAACTGTTATTGAATGGTTTCCAGCATTACGCGTTAACGAAGAGGACTGGCTATTACTCATGCTTATTCCTATTCAGATCTGTAATGCCTACCAATTATTAATGCTTCCTAAATTTCTTCAGCAAAAATGAGCTAACTCCCAAGTGTAGGATCTACCTCTAAGGTAAAGGGATACAAATCATATGATTTGTATCCCTTTTATATTTATAAGAGATTTTTTAAGGGATGATATTTAAATATAAAGGAGATGAGGACCAAAAGTTGTATGGGGAATAAGAGAAATGGTCTTCATAAAGGAGATGAGGACCAAAAGTTGTATGGGGAATAAGAGAAATGGTCTTCATAAAGGAGATGATGATCAAAAGTAGTATGAGGAACAAGAGAAATGGTCTTCATACAGGAGATGAAGGCTAAAAGTGGTATGGGGAATAAGAGAAATGGTCTTCATAAAGGAGATGATGATCAAAAGTAGTATGAGGAACAAGAGAAATGGTCTTCATAGAGGAGATGAAGACCAAAGTCAGCATGAAGGCCAAGAGAAATGTTCCTCATAAAAGTATAAAGACCAATAATTTTTAAAGACTACAACAGTGCCTTCATACTGAAGCGGATAGTCCCATTATACATAACTTTAAATAGAGTAATCGCACAACGCCTCTTCACATTGAAACTAAGAAGAAACGCAATATACTCTAAAAGAAAACTACTTAACTTCAGAAGACTTTGTTTGAGCATTAGCGATTAATTCGTCGACTGTAACATTTTGTAGTCCTTTACTTCTTATTTCCTTAATAATTGTGGGAAGAGCCTCATTTGTTTGTTTAGCGGAATCAGATGCATGCAATAGAACAATGTCTCCACCTTTTATAGAAGAAGTGGTATTCTCTACAATTGCTTCAACACCAGGGTTAGTCCAATCATCTGAATCGACACTATAATGCACTACTGTATACCCTTGCTGTGAAGCAATCTTAAGAACATCTTTATTAAAGCCTCCACTTGGTGGGCGGAGCAATTTAATATCCTTTACACCAAGTTTAGTAAATACCTCCTGAGCCATGGATAGGTCTTTTCGTACTTCGTTTGGCTCCAAATCTCGATAATCTTTGTAGTTATATCCCATGCTTCCGATCTGGTGCCCATCTTCTTTAATCCGTTTTACAACATCAGGATGCCTTTCAGCCCATGAAGCTGACAAAAAGAATGTACTATTTTTTATGTTCTGCTTTTTTAATGTATCAAGAATACTCTCTGCTTTAACATCTCCCCAGCTTATATCAAAGGTTAAAGCAATTTCATTGTTTTTCGTTTCTCCTCGGTAAATTGCTTTTGGGCCATCTGATGTTGAGAAAACAGGATAGTTTAATACATTCTCAACATATAGAATTCCGGCAGTGAAAAATGCAGCTAACATAATTAAGGCCAACTGTTTAATTTTCTTAATATGAAATACGTGAAATTGATTCATAACGGTCCTCCTCAGACAACATTCTCTTGAGACAAGTCTATGCTTGGACGCTTATTTACATGATTAAAAATAAAATTATATAGAAAGAATGAGTAAGTAGGAGGAGAAAAGGATGATCTACTACTTATTTCATGAGAAGGAAAGGAAAGAAATTGAGCAAATGTTAATAAGAGAGTTATCGGAATTAGATGAGCTTATATACATTAGAGCGTCACTTGGTGAAGGAAATAGTGTAAAAGAAAGAGCATTAAAAGAAAAAAGAGATATACTAGTAAATGTGATGTCTAAAATAACAAAAAAACTTTAATGATTTTGTTGACCTTCTTTCAAAATGGTGATATAGTATAAAACGTCGCTGCTGAGCGACAGTGTTTATCTCTTGAAAAAACTTTTTAAAAAGATGGTTGACACTAACTTAGTTAAAATGTTATATTGATAAAGTCGCTTCTGAGAGAACGACGTGAAATGATCTTTGAAAACTAAACAAAACCAAGCGTGCCAACGTTAATTTTTTATTAACAAAAACAATGTACTATATAGTACAAACTTTATGAGCTACATCAACTCTTTATTGGAGAGTTTGATCCTGGCTCAGGACGAACGCTGGCGGCGTGCCTAATACATGCAAGTCGAGCGAACCAATGGGAGCTTGCTCCCTGAGGTTAGCGGCGGACGGGTGAGTAACACGTGGGTAACCTGCCTGTAAGATTGGGATAACTCCGGGAAACCGGAGCTAATACCGGATAACATTTTGAACTGCATGGTTCAAAATTGAAAGACGGCTTTTAGCTGTCACTTACAGATGGACCCGCGGCGCATTAGCTAGTTGGTGAGGTAACGGCTCACCAAGGCGACGATGCGTAGCCGACCTGAGAGGGTGATCGGCCACACTGGGACTGAGACACGGCCCAGACTCCTACGGGAGGCAGCAGTAGGGAATCTTCCGCAATGGACGAAAGTCTGACGGAGCAACGCCGCGTGAACGATGAAGGCCTTCGGGTCGTAAAGTTCTGTTGTTAGGGAAGAACAAGTACCAG